>NZ_CP029192.1:7091992-7400340 GCF_008642315.1 Streptomyces venezuelae
TGCGATTTCCCGGCCAGTACTGCGACCCGGAGACCGGCCTCCACTACAACAACCAGCGGTACTACGACCCCGAGGCGGCCCGCTATGTGAGCCCGGACCCCCTGGGGCTCGCCGCCGCCCCCGATCCATCGGCCTACGTCCACAATCCGCACCGCTGGGCCGACCCGCTGGGTCTCGCCCCGGAGTGCACGGTCGACGGCTACCGCAAGCAGACCGACCATCCGCTGAGCCGGCGCATCCACATCGGCGAGGGCGGACAAGTGACCATCACCGGCAAGGGATCGCTCTACGTGAACCTGAGCGGAGACATCCGGCACACCGTCGAATTCCGCGGGGAAGGCGGCCAGATCGTCCAGTTCAAGATCTCGGAGGAATTCCGCGACAAAATCAGGAAGCTGGCAGTTCCGCAGAAACAGCCGGAGGGTCTCGGCTTCACGGATGCGGAATGGAAACAGCTCAAGAAGTTCTACCCCGAGATCTCGGATCCGACCAAGGGGCCGGATCTCTACGGCATCCCCAGCGGCATGCTCGACGAGTTCAGGAGAGAAGTTTCCAAGTATCCTGGACGGGTTGTGCAGGAGGGCTGACGAGGAGACCGGCGACATGATGCATGAGATCGAGGACATCGAGCAGGAGAGGCTCCGCGTCGCCCGGCGGCCCTCCGCCCAGGACGCGCCGCCCGTGCTGTGCTGGTTCGACGTCACACCCACGGTGCCCCTCGGCGCGTACGCGGACCGCATGCGGTCCCTGCTCGACGCGGCGCTGGGTCTTGCCCTCACCGAGGAGTTCGACGACACGCTGCCCGAGGACTCCATCCCCGAATGGTTCGCCGCCGTGTGCGAACCCCTGTCCGCGGATGCGCCGGATTTCGCGCGGAGGGGCAGGGAATCGTACGCCGCCGCAATTCAGGGAGGGCCCTGGAGACTTCAGGGATGGCTTTACGAATTCGACCCCGAGTCGGAGACCCGGGGCTGGGCGTGGTGGGACCTGACGCGCTCGGCGGACGGCACCGCCCAGATCTGGGTCGACACCTGGGGCGAGTCATTCTTCGCCTGTGACGAACTGCGCTGGCTCGCCTACGTCGCGGGCGCCGCCGAAGTGAGCGGCCCGCATCTTGCCAAGGTCGAGAGGTGGCACGAGGCGCTCGTCGGTGACGGCCGCTCCTGAGCGCAGGGTCCCCGGGACGATGAAGTCGTACTGTGTGGTTCTGAACGGCCAAGGCACGTAGGACCAGCGGAACACCCACGCCCAAGAGCATGCGGACGCACACGCAACGCCCCGGGGGCGTATGCCCGCCAGATCGCCGACCTGGAACGCTGACGCCCTTTCACCTCGTGGCCGCTACGGCTTGCGCCCCACCGCCCCGTACGCGTCGACGGTCGTCGTGTCCTCTGTGTCCGGGCGCCAGCGGGTGACCTGGGTGACGCCCGGGGTCAGCAGGTCGAGGCCCTCGAAGAAGCTGCCGACCTCCCCGACGCTGCGTACGTAGTAGGGGATCGCGCCGCTCTTGTTGTACTCGTTCGACGCCGCGATCATTCCCTCGCTGGTGGCCGTGGAGTCGCTGATGACCAGGTAACTCCCGGACGGCAGGCCCGCCATGAGGCGGGACACCAGGTCCCGGGCGTGGTCGAGGTCGGCGACGTGGCCGAGCGTGTTCAGGATGATCAGGGCGACCGGGCGGGACAGGTCGAGGGTCTTGGCCGCCTCGGCCAGGATCGCCTCGGGCTCGTAGAGGTTCGCGTCGATGTACGCCGTCTCACCCTCGGGCGTACTGCTCAGCAGGGCCCGCGCGTGGGCGAGGACCAGCGGGTCGTTGTCGACGTAGACGATGCGCGAGTCCGGAGCGGCCCGCTGCGCCACCTCATGCGTGTTGTCCGCCGTCGGCAGCCCCGTGCCGATGTCCAGGAACTGCCGCACGCCCTGCTCCGTGGCCAGGTGGCTCACCGCGCGGCCCAGGAAGAGGCGGCTCGTGCGCGCCACGTCGACCAGGCCGGGGAAGATCTCCTTGATGTGGTCGCCGAGCTCCCGGTCCTTCTCGTAGTTGTCCTTGCCGCCCACGAAGTAGTTCCAGAAACGCGCGGAGTGCGGCGTACTGGTGTCGATGCGCGCGCGTATGTCGGCGGCTGAGCCGCGCTGGGGGTCACTGTCTGGCACGGGGCCTCCTGGACGATCAAGTGTTCACCGACCAAGTGACAATGTAGACCGCCCCGAGCGTGATTCCTCCACGCCTTCCTCGGGTCGCCACCGGACGCCCCTGGTCGTCCCCCCGGCCGCCCTCGAACACCCCTGGTGCCCGAAAACTATCAGCGCTAGTTTGTATGGGTCGTCTACCGGTCGTCCACCTGGAGGAATGCCATGAAGGCCCATGACGGGATGTACATCGACGGCGCCTGGCGGGCGGCCGTCGGCGCCGACACCATCACGGTCCTGAACCCGGCCGACGAGCAGCCCGTCGGCCGGGTCCCGGCCGGCACCGCGGAGGACGTCGACGCCGCGGTCCGGGCCGCCCGCGCCGCCCTGCCCGGCTGGGCCGCCACCCCGCCCGCCGAGCGCGCCGCCCTGATCGGCGCGCTCCGCGACCGTCTCGTCGCCCGCAAGGACGAGGTCGCCGAGACCGTCACCGCCGAGCTGGGCGCGCCGCTGCCCTTCTCGCAGGCCGTGCACGCGGGCGTACCGATCCTGGTCTCCGGTTCGTACGCCGAACTCGCCGCGGCGCACCCCTTCGAGGAGAGGGTCGGCAACTCCACCGTCTATCTGGAGCCGGTCGGCGTGGTCGGCGCGATCACCCCGTGGAACTATCCGCTCCACCAGATCGTGAACAAGGTGGCCCCCGCGCTCGCCGCGGGCTGCACCGTCGTCCTCAAGCCCGCCGAGGACACGCCCCTCACCGCCCAGCTCTTCGCCGAGGCGGTGGACGAAGCGGGCGTGCCCGCGGGCGTGTTCAACCTCGTCACCGGCCTCGGCCCGGTCGCGGGGCAGGCCCTCGCCGAGCACGAGGGCGTCGACCTCGTCTCGTTCACCGGGTCGACGGCGGTCGGCAAGCAGATCGGCGCCACCGCGGGCGCGGCCGTCAAGCGCGTGGCCCTGGAGCTCGGCGGCAAGTCCGCCAACGTCATCCTGCCGAGCGCCGACCTCGCCAAGGCCGTCAACGTGGGCGTCGCCAACGTCATGTCCAACTCCGGCCAGACGTGCAGCGCGTGGACCCGCATGCTGGTGCACACCGACCGGTACGACGAGGCGGTGGAGCTCGCCGCGGCCGCGGCCGCCAAGTACGGCGACCGCATCGGCCCCGTCGTCAACGCCAAGCAGCAGGCGCGCGTGCGCGGTTACATCGAGAAGGGTGTCGAGGAGGGTGCCCGGATCGTCGCGGGCGGCCCCGAAGCGCCCGAGGGCAAGGACAAGGGCTACTTCGTCCGGCCGACCGTCTTCGCCGACGTCACGCCCGGGATGACCATCGCCCAAGAGGAGATCTTCGGGCCGGTGGTCTCGATCATCCGGTACGAGGACGAGGACGACGCCCTGCGCATCGCCAACGGCACCGTGTACGGGCTCGCGGGCGCGGTCTGGGCGGCCGACGACGCGGAGGCCGTGGCGTTCGCCCGCCGCATGGACACCGGCCAGGTCGACATCAACGGCGGCAGCTTCAACCCGCTCGCGCCCTTCGGTGGGTACAAGCAGTCGGGCGTCGGCCGCGAACTGGGCGCGCACGGCCTGACCGAGTACCTCCAGACGAAGTCCCTGCAGTTCTGACCCGCTCGACGCGTCCTTCCCACCCGTCCCTTCCTGCCCCTTCCGTCCTGCCCACCCTTTCCGACCCAAGGAGTACGTGAACGTGGTCCGCGCCGCCATCCTGCCCGCCGTCGGCTCCCCGCTGGAGATCGCGGAGATAGACCTCCCGGAGCCGGGCCCCGGCCAGGTCCGGGTGCGTCTCGCAGCCGCCGGGGTCTGCCACTCCGACCTGTCCCTGTCCAACGGCACGATGCGCGTGCCGGTGCCCGCGGTCCTCGGCCACGAGGGGGCGGGCACCGTCGTCTCCGTCGGCGAGGGCGTCACGCACGTCGCGCCCGGCGACGGGGTCGTCCTGAACTGGGCTCCTTCCTGCGGGAGTTGCCATGCCTGTTCCCTCGGCGAGGTGTGGCTCTGCGTCAACGCCCTCGCGGGCGCCGCGGACGTCTACGCCCGGCGCCCGGACGGCAGCGACCTCCACCCCGGCCTGAACGTGGCCGCGTTCGCCGAGGAGACGGTGGTCGCCGCCAACGCCGTCCTGCCGGTGCCGGACGGCGTCCCGCTCACCGACGCGGCGCTGCTCGGCTGCGCCGTCCTGACCGGATACGGCGCCGTGCACCACTCGGCGCGGGTCCGCGCGGGCGAGAGCGTCGCGGTCTTCGGCGTCGGCGGGGTGGGCCTCGCCACGCTGCAGGCGGCGCGCATCGCGGGCGCCGGGCGGATCGTCGCCGTCGACGTCTCACCGGAGAAGGAGGCGCTGGCCCGCTCGGCCGGCGCCACGGACTACGTGGTCGCCTCGGAGACGACGGCCCGCGACATCCGCAAGCTCACCGGCGGCCAGGGCGTCGACGTGGCGGTGGAGTGCGTGGGCCGCGCGGTGACGATCCGTACGGCCTGGGAGTCGACGCGGCGCGGCGGACGCACGACGGTCGTCGGCATCGGCGGCAAGGACCAGCAGGTCACCTTCAACGCCCTGGAGCTCTTCCACTGGGGCAGGACCCTGTCCGGCTGCGTGTACGGCAACTGCGACCCGACGGTGGACCTGCCGGTCCTCGCGGAACACATCAGGGCGGGCCGCCTGGACCTGGACGTCCTGGTGACCGACCGGATCGGCCTCGACGGCATCCCGGCGGCGTTCGAGAACATGCTGGCGGGAAAGGGGGGACGGGCGCTGGTGGTGTTCTGATCAGTGCCCGTTCATGACTTGTCGTTGTCGTTGTCGTTGTCGTTGTCGTCCTCGTCCTCGTCCCCCGAACCCGTAAGCCGCGGGAAGGACTTGGCGCCCGCCAGGAACACGAACGTCGTCAGGACGAACGGCCAGGTGAAGGCGTGGCCGCCGGACGGGGCGAAGAGGGCCGAGACCGCGGGGCCGAGTGCCGTCGCGGCGGCGGCCGCCACGAGAGCGTACGCGAGGGTGGCCGCCCGGAACGGCAGGAAGACGCCGCACAGGGCGAGGGCCACGAGCACGGCGTTGTAGCCCATCGTGCCGTCGGCGATCCGCGCCGCGGGGGCGCCGAGTGCCCACGCCGTCGCGACGCCCACGGCGTTGCCGAGGCAGGCGACGGCGGCCGTGCGGGGTCCCGCGACGAGGAGGCCGAGCAGCAGCAGGGCGCCCACGTACCACTGGGGCATGAAGAAGATCTGGGCGAAACCGGCGAGGAACCCCCGGGCGAGCTCGCCCGGTTCGACGGCGGTCGTGCCCGACGCGGGCAGCGGAAGCGCGGCCACGCCCTGCCCCGTGTGCCAGAGCCGTCCGAAGCCGGGCGCGGCGATGGTGACCGCGGTGGCGAGCAGGCAGTACGGGAGCGTGAGCGAGGGCAGGCCCCAGACGCCGAGTACCCGGACCACGGCCGCGGTCACGACCGTGACGACCACGCAGCCCGCGACCGCGAGCAGCGCCGTCGACAGGTGGCCCGCGCCGAGGAAGACCGCGAAACAGAGGGCCGTCAGGCAGGCGTTGAAGCCTTCGAGGCCGGCCGAGACGCGGTCGTGGTCCACGCCGAGGAGCCGTGCGGTGGCCGTCCCGACGGCGGTGCCGGCCAGGCCGTACACCCCGTACTCCCAGCCCGCGGCGAAGAGCGCCACGGTGAAGAGGGCGCCCGTCGCGGCGTTCGGCAGGAAGGTGACCTGGCCCTGGCCGCGCAGCACCTGCACGGCGAACACCCTGACGCGGGCCGACACGTCGGCCCTCCGCCCGCTCCCGCCGGCCGAGTCCTCCGGCCCCCCGACCGACCCACCCGCATCCACCGCATCCATCGCGTGCCCCACGGCCGCCCCCACGTCCCTCAACCGTCCGACTCATACCGTCCGACGAGACGGGTGCAGATTACATCTACCGGACCGCTTCGAACCACGTCATCAGGACGTCGTTGTCGAACGCCTCGCGGGCTGTGACGCGGAACCGCGTGGGGTC
This sequence comes from Streptomyces venezuelae, assembly GCF_008642315.1. Classification (NCBI taxonomy): domain Bacteria; kingdom Bacillati; phylum Actinomycetota; class Actinomycetes; order Kitasatosporales; family Streptomycetaceae; genus Streptomyces; species Streptomyces venezuelae. Next base: position 7,098,132 of record NZ_CP029192.1, read on the forward strand.
GAACTTGCCGCCGAAGACGGGGATTCCGGCGCCCGCGACGACGGGGTAGCTCTTGATGATCAGCTCGTCGAGCTCGGGGAGCAGCGCGGCCGCGACCCGGCCGCCGCCGCACAGCCAGATGTCCTGCCCCGGTTGCCGCTTGAGGTCGCGGACCAGGGTGAGCGGATCACCGGAGGCGACGGTCACCGCCGGGTCGGTCGTCGCCGGGCCGGGGGAGGTGTCGAGCGAGTTCGACAGGACGAACTGGCGCAGGTGCGCGTACGGGCTCGGGGTGCCGTGGTCCAGCGCCTGCCGGTAGGTTCCGTGGCCCATCAGGACCGTGTCGAAGCGGAGGGCGGGGGCGTCCGTGAGGCCTGCGTGCGGGCGCAGGGCCGTGGGGACGGTCTCCGGGTAGCGGGCGTTGACCCGGGCGGCGTAGTCGGCGGCCTGGTCCACATCGCCCACGGGGTAGAAGTCGAACTCGCCCTCGGGGCCCGCGATGTACCCGTCGATGGAGACGCCGATGTAGTAGACCAGCTTGCGCATATGGTCACTCCCCCTGTAGTACTCATGTTGTAGTGGTCGGAACGTAGTACTGCGAATGGAGTGGTGTCAATGGTGCGCAGGAATGACGGGCGGCGGGCGGCCCTGGTCGACGCCGCCATCGAGGTGCTGGCCAGGGAGGGTGCCCGGGGGCTGACCTTCCGGGCCGTGGACACCGAGGCGGGCGTGCCCACCGGCACCGCGTCCAACTACTTCGGCAACCGCGACGACCTGCTCACCCAGGCGGGCGCCCGCGTCTACGAACGGCTGACGCCGGACCAGGCGGAGGTCGAGCGGCAGCGCACGGCCACGCCGGACAAGGAGACGTACGTCCAGTTGATGCGCGAGGTCGTGGGCCGCGTCAGCGGCTTCCGTACGGGCTATCTGGCGCTGCTCGAACTGCGTCTCGAGGCCACCCGGCGCCCGGAGCTGCGGGCCGTGCTGACCGAGCGCGTCCGGGCCGACCTGGAGGCGAACCTCTCGTACCACGAGGCGTCGGGGCTCCCCGGTGACGCCACGGCCGTCAAACTGCTGTACCTGGCCTTCAACTGGCTCATCGTCGAACAGCTCACGCTGCCGGACTTCCTCTCGGACGCCGAGCGCGACGCCCTCGTCGCGGCCGCCGTGGAGCGCGTCGTCACGGAGTGACGCGGTCCCCGAAGTCGTCGATGCCGAGGTGCGCGGCGAAGGCCCGCGCCCCGGCGGGGGTGACCCGCACGGCCCGCTCCGAACCGATCCGCTCGCACCAGCCCACGGCCAGCGCGTGCCCGCACAGCGCCGCGCCCGCGACCCCGGCGAGGTGCGGCTTGCGCTCCGTCCAGTCCACGCAGGCCCGGGCCAGCGGACGGCGTCCGCCGCGCGCGAGGTCGATCCCCAACTCCCCGAACCAGGCCACGCCCCGGTCGGTCAGGGCGAACCCGGTGTCCTGTCGCAGCAGCCCGCGCTCCGTCATCGCTCCGGTGACGATGATCCCGAGCCGCCCCGCGAGGTGGTCGTAGCAGGTGCGGCCCCGCGCCATCGCTCCGGCGGCGCCCGCCTCGCGCAGCGTGCGGGGCCGGATGTCGGCGCCGGGCGCCGCGTGGGCGGCGAGGTCCTCGACGAGCTGGGCGACCCGTGCGTCGGCGAGGCGTACGTAGCGGTGCCTGCCCTGGCGGGCCTCGGTGAGCAGGCCCCCGGCGACGAGCCGGCCCAGGTGTTCGCTGGCGGTCGAGGGCGCGACGCCCGCGTGCCGGGCCAGCTCACCGGCCGTCCAGGCCCGCCCGTCGAGCAGCGCGAGCAGACAGGCCGCCCGTGTCTCGTCCGCGAACAGCCCGGCGAGGGAGGCGAGGGCGGGGGCCGTGGCGGACGTGGTGGCGGAGGCGGTGGCGTTCTTCGTGGGGCCCGGCTTCATGCCTCCAGGGTGCGCCATGGACAGTTCGGCCCGCACCGAACCATGTCAAGCTCACACCTGCACCTGCACCTGCACCCGCGCAAAGCTCACGCCCGCGCCGCCACCTGCTCGTACTGCAGCGCGAGCCCGTCGAGCAGGGCCCGCAGGCCCGCATCGAAGGCCCGCTCGTCGATGACCTGCTGGCGGTCGGCGAGGAGGTGGGCCTGGCCGAGGTGGGGGTAGTCGGCGGGGTCGTACGCCGCCTCGTCGTCGACGAAGCCCCCGGCGAACGAGCCGATCGCGGAGCCCATGACGAAGTACCGCATCAGGGCGCCGATCGACGTGGCCTGTGCGGCGGGCCAGCCCGCGTCGACCATCGCCCCGAACACCGCGTCCGCGAGCCGCAGCCCGGCCGGCCTGCGCCCGGGGCCGCGCGCGAGCACCGGCACGATGTTCGGGTGCAGGGTGAGGGCCGCCCGGTAGGAGACCGCCCAGTCGTGCAGCGCCGTGCGCCAGTCCCGCGCGTCGTCGGCGTCGAACATCGACAAGTCGACCTGTGCGCTCACCGAGTCCGCGACCGCCTCCAGGATCTGGTCCTTGGTGCGGAAGTGGTTGTAGAGAGAGGGCCCGCTGACGCCGAGTTCGGCGGCGAGGCGGCGCGTCGAGACGGCCGCGAGCCCCTCGGCGTCCACGAGAGCGCGCGCCGTGTCGACGATGCGTTCTCGGCTGAGGAGGGGCTTGCGCGGTCGGGCCATGCGGCACATAGTAGGGCTGCCGGAACAAACTAGCAGTGCTAATTTAAATCTCGACTTCAAACTCCGAAGAGGTGCCCCGATGAACCTGGAGCTCAGCGACGAGCAGACCGCCGTCCGGGAGCTGGCCGAGGACTTCGTCGCGCGCGAGATCGCACCGCACGTCATCGAGTGGGACCGCGCGGAGAGCGTCGACCGCGCCCTCGTGAAGAAGCTCGGCGAGGTCGGCTTCCTGGGGCTCACCATCGACGAGGAGTACGGCGGCTCGGGCGGCGACCACCTCGCGTACTGCCTGGTGACCGAGGAGCTCGGGCGCGGGGACTCCTCCGTGCGCGGCATCGTCTCCGTCTCGCTCGGCCTGGTCGCCAAGACCATCGCGCACTGGGGCAGCGAGGAGCAGAAGCGGCAGTGGCTGCCGGGGCTCACCTCCGGCGAGTACGTCGGATGCTTCGGGCTCACCGAACCGGGCACCGGCTCCGACGCGGGCAGCCTCACCACCAGGGCGGTGCGCGACGGCGACTCGTACGTCATCAACGGCACCAAGATGTTCATCACGAACGGCACCTGGGCCGACGTCGTGCTCCTCTTCGCCCGCACCGGCGACGCGCCCGGCCACAAGGGCGTCTCCGCCTTCCTGGTCCCCACCGACACCCCCGGTCTCACTCGCCGTACCCTCCACGGCAAGCTCGGCCTGCGCGGCCAGGCCACCGCCGAACTCGTCCTGGAGGACGTGCGCGTCCCCGCGTCGGCCATGATGGCGCCCGAGGGCAAGGGCTTCTCCGTCGCCATGTCGGCCCTCGCGAAGGGGCGCATGTCGGTGGCGGCGGGCTGCGTGGGCATCGCGCGGGCCGCCCTGGACGCGGCGGTGCGGTACGCCACCGAGCGCGAGCAGTTCGGCAAGACCATCGCCCATCACCAGCTGGTGCAGGAGCTGATCAGCGACATCGCGGTCGACGTGGACGCCGCGCGCCTGCTGACCTGGCGGGTCGCCGACCTCATCGACCGGGGGCAGCCGTTCGCCACGGAGTCCTCCAAGGCCAAGCTGTTCGCCTCCGAGGCCGCCGTGCGCGCCGCGAACAACGCCCTTCAGGTCTTCGGCGGTTACGGCTACATCGACGAGTACCCGGCGGGCAAGCTGCTGCGCGACGCCCGCGTGATGACCCTCTACGAAGGCACCAGCCAGATACAGAAGCTGGTCATCGGCCGTGCGCTGACGGGGGTTTCGGCCTTCTGAGTACCCGCCTGAGTACGTGAGCGGATACCGGCCCCGCCGCCCCTCGCCGAAGCTGTCGGCATGACCCAGTCCCTCGTCAAACCGCAGAACACCAACGCCTTCTACGGCCAGGCCGTGGCCTCCTTCGCGGTCTCCCTCGGCGCCGTCGCCGTCGGCATCGGCTACCTGGACGCCTCGGCGTGGGTGCGGGGCTTCCTCGCCATCGCCGTGCTCTACCTGACGACCTCCGCGTTCACCCTCGCCAAGGTGATCAGGGACCGGCAGGAGGCCCCCTGAGCCGCCCGGCGCGCTAAGCGCTTGCTCACCGTCAGGGGTATGGTGTCCCTCCCGAACGGTGAAGGAGTGGACATGGGTACGGCGGAGGAGACGCCCGGCGAGGAGCAGCCGTGGGGCGAGGTCAGCCCCGACGCGGCCAGGCGGCTGCTGGTCGCCGCCGTCGAGGCCTTCGCCGAGCGCGGGTACCACGCGACGACGACCCGGGACATCGCGGGCCGCGCCGGCATGAGCCCCGCCGCGCTCTACATCCACTACAAGACGAAGGAAGAGCTGCTCCACCGCATCAGCAGGATCGGCCACGACAAGGCCCTGGCGATCCTGCGGACCGCGGCGGACGGCGAGGGCGGCCCCGCCGAGCGCCTGGAGGCGGCCGTGCGGTCCTTCGTCGGCTGGCACGCCGCGCACCACACGACCGCCCGCGTCGTGCAGTACGAGCTGGACGCGCTCGGCGACGAGCACCGCACGGAGATCGTGGCGCTGCGCCGCAAGTCGGACGCGGCGGTGCGGGACATCATCAACGACGGTGTGCGGACGGGGGAGTTCGACGTACCCGACGTGCCGGGCACCACGCTCGCCGTCCTGTCGCTCTGCATCGACGTCGCCCGCTGGTTCAACGTGGCGGGGCACCGGACGCCCGACGAGGTCGGCGCGCTCTACGCCGACCTCGTGCTGCGGATGGTGGGCGCCCGGCCCGCGGAGCCTCAGAAGTAGTAGCGCGACACCGACTCCGCCACGCACGCGGGCTTGTCGCCGCCCTCGCGCTCCACGGTGACCTTGGCCGTCACCTGCACGCCGCCGTCCTTGGTCGGCGTGACGTCCGTGAGCACGGCGCTCGCGCGCAGCCTCGAGCCGACCGGCACGGGGGAGGGGAAGCGGACCTTCTCCGTGCCGTAGTTGAGGCCCATCTTCATGCCCTCGACCCGCATCGTCTGCGGCACCAGGATCGGCAGCAGCGACAGGGTCAGGTAGCCGTGCGCGATGGTCGTCCCGAAGGGGCCCTGCGCGGCCTTCTCCGCGTCCACGTGGATCCACTGGTGATCGCCGGTCGCCTCCGCGAAGAGGTCGATCCGCTTCTGGTCGATCTCCAGCCAGTCGCTGTACCCGAGCTGCTCGCCGACACCGGCGCGCAGCTCCTCGGGCGACGTGAAGATCCTCGGCTCCGCCATGTCCCTGGCCTCCTAGACGTATGCAGACTCAGCACGTATGCAGACTAAGCGCTTGCTCAGCATGGTGTGTGGGCCGACGCGTGTCAACGGACCAGCCAGTAGGTTTGGAGCGTGCATCAGATACCGGAGAAGGTTCACGAACTCACGGTCGGCCAGCTCGCCGACCGCAGCGGCGTCGCCGTGTCCGCCCTGCACTTCTACGAGTCCAAAGGCCTCATCACCAGCCGCCGCACCTCCGGCAACCAGCGCCGCTACCACCGGGACACGCTCCGCCGCGTCGCCTTCATCCGCGCCTCCCAGCGCGTCGGCATCCCGCTCTCCACGATCCGCGAGGCCCTGGACTCGCTCCCCGAGGAGCGCACGCCCAACCGCGAGGACTGGGCGCGCCTCTCGGAGGGCTGGCGCTCCGAGCTGGACAAGCGCATCAAGCAACTCGGCAGGCTGCGCGACCACCTCACGGACTGCATCGGCTGCGGCTGTCTCTCCCTGGACACCTGCGTGCTCTCCAACCCCGACGACGTCTTCGGCGAGCGGCACAGCGGCTCCCGGCTCCTGGTGGACCGCGGCCCCCGGGACAAGTGACGTCCGCGGGGCCCCGTACATCCGGAGCTCACAAAACGGCGTGACCCCCGGAATTTCCCTGTGCTACGTCTGGCCGCAACCCGGCCCGGAGTACCAACGTGTGTTCTACGTAAGGAAGTACGTCGACGCAGAACGGGGGAGAGCCGATGTCCGTCGCCATTTGCTCATTGCTGTGGGACGCCGCCCGCCACGGACGGCAGACCGTCAAGTACGACAGTGACGGCTACCACCTGGTGCGCTTCCCGTACGCCGCGGGTGCCGAGTCCTACGATCCGTGGCACATGCACGACCCGGCGAAGGGGTTCACGACCCCTTCGGAGTACCCGGACGCGCGCTCGGGGCTGATATGGCCCAGCCACGAGGGGTGGGGCCTGCTGTCCGCGATGGTCTTCTGGGAGCCCGACGCGAAGGCGACCGAGTTCCGCTCGCGGTACGTCCGTGACCCGCTCGGCCTCTCGACCGGGTACGACTCGACCGCGACGACCGACTCCGCGCCGACCAGGGGAGGGCAGTACAGGACCTACCTCTGGCAGATGTTCGTGCACCCGGGCACGCCGCTCGGGCTGAAGGTCTCGGCACGCGGCGCGGGAGACGTGAAGCTCCGCACGCCGCTGATCCACGCCCAGTTCAAGCTGGCGATCCACACGGATGTGGTCACGCCCTGACCGCGCCTTTCCTCACGCCGACACCAGCGGACGCAGCCGCCTCGCGCGCGCCCGGTCCACGGCGTCGGCCGTGAGGACCGGGCCGGGCACGACGATGCCGCAGCCCGTGCAGACCGCTCCCGACGACGGCTCGTGGGCCAGGCCGTGCTTCCAGGTGAGGGCGGTGTCCGCACAGACGGGGCAGGTCGTGCCCGGCTCCCTCTCCAGCGCCGCGATGAGCCGGCGAAGGACCTCGGCGAGGGGTTCGTCCGGGTGGATGTCGGGGTCGTCGCACCAGGCCACGCCGCATCCGCCCCAGGTGCAGCGGTGCCAGTCGTCGACGCTGCCCGGGCGCCTGAGCCCGTCGTGCTTCTCCTTGCGGCGGCGTTCGGCGAAGCCCGCCTCGTAGGCGAGCCACACCGCCCGTGCCGCTTCCAGTTCGTTCAGTGCCGCCACCAGCCGCACCGGGTCGGGCGACCTGTCCTCGGGCCCGAACCCCGCCCGGGCGCACAGATGGTCCCAGGTCGCCCGGTGGCCGTAGGGGGCGAACCTCTCCAGGCACTTGCGCAGCGAGTACCGCCGCAGTGCCAGGTCGCTCTTCGGATCACGCACCTGTCTCGCGAGACTCCGGAATCCGGCCATCGCCCTGCACCTCCGTCACACGTACTTCCGTACTGGTACCCGTGTTCCGCATTCCGCGGCGTCGATGTCGAACCGAGTCCATCGAGTTCGTCACGACGTCGCCGAGTAGACGTATCGACACGCGATTCGGCTCCCTCATCGCGCGACCGTTTTTCGCCTGCCCGCACGAGCTGGGGTGATGCAGGCGCATGGGGGGCGCGTTGTGGTGATTCGGAAAAGGCGACGCTTGTTCATCTTTCACGATGGGCAACCCGCCAGTAGCCTCCGCCGCATCGGTCTTCCGCAGGAACCGGAGGAGCACCCATGCGACGACGCATCGTCAGGCTCAGAACACTCACCGCGGGGGCGGCGCTCGCGCTCGGCGCCTCCCTGCTCGCGCCTCTGCCGGGCGCCGTCGCCGGCCCGAGGGAGCCGGCCCCGAAGGAGCGGTCCGCAGCCGAGGACACGGATTTCTGCGGGGGCCAGTGCGCGGACGTGCTGCCCCCCGGCGCCAACGGCAACGCCACGCTCGCCGAGATCCTCGCCCACCGTGTCTTCGGCACCCGACCCGCGCACGCCGACGACCAGTTGGGCCCCTACGACAAACTCTCCTCCGGCTATCCGTCGCTCACCGACGACAAGCTCACCGAGTTCTTCGACGACGCCTCCTTCGGGGTGCCCGGCGACCAGGTCGCCTCGGTGACCAAGCCGCGCGACGACGTGACGATCACCCGGGACAAGAAGTACGGCGTCCCGCACATCAAGGGCACCACGCGCTACGGCACCGAGTTCGGCGCGGGCTTCGCCGCCGGGCAGGACCGGCTCTGGCTCATCGACCTGTTCCGGCACATCGGGCGCGGCCGGCTCACCTCGTTCGCGGGCGGCGCCCCCGCCAACCAGGGCCTCGAACAGCAGTTCTGGCCGCAGGCCCCGTACACGGAGAAGGACCTGGAGAAGCAGGTCGAGTACATCAGGACGACCCAGGGCGAGCGCGGCAAGCAGGCCATGGAGGACGCGCAGGCCTACATCGACGGCCTCAACGCGTACCGCACCAAGTCGAAGAACGGCCGCTACTTCCCCGGTGAGTACGTCCTGACCGGCAAGATAGACGCGATCACCAACGTCGGCGAGATCGAACCCTTCAAGATCACCGACATGATCGCGCTGGCCTCCGTGGTCGGCGGGCTCTTCGGCAACGGCGGCGGCGGAGAGGTCGAGTCCGCCCTCTCCCTCCTGGAGTCCCAGAAGAAGTACGGCGTCGAGAAGGGCACGAAGGTCTGGGAGTCCTTCCGCGCCCGCAACGACCCCGAGGCCGTCCAGACCATCCACGACGGCACGAGCTTCCCGTACGCGGGCAAGCCGGAGAAGGCGCGCGGCACCGCCATGCCCGACCCGGGCTCGGTCGAGCGCGAGCAGCTCGTGTACGACAAGGAGGGCGGCGCGAGGACCGGGGCCAAGGACCCGGTGAAGGCGCCGAAGAAGCTGAAGCCGGCGCAGGGCATGTACGACAAGGGCGTCCTGCCCGCGGACCTGTTCCGGGCCGACGGCCATAAGAAGGGCATGTCCAACGCCCTGCTCGTCTCCGGGAAGCACACCGCGAGCGGCAACCCCGTCGCCGTCTTCGGCCCGCAGACCGGCTACTTCGCACCGCAGCTCCTCATGCAGCAGGAGCTCCAGGGTCCCGGCATCAGCGCGCGAGGCGTCTCCTTCGCGGGCGTCGGCATGTACGTCCAGCTGGGGCGCGGCCAGGACTACGCCTGGTCGGCCACGTCAGCCGGGCAGGACATCACCGACACGTACGCCGTGGAGCTGTGCGAGCCGGGCGGGGGAGCCCCCACGAAGCAGTCGGCCGGTTACCTGTACCGCGGCACCTGCACACCCATGGAGAAGATGGAGCGCGAGAACGCCTGGAAGCCGACCGTCGCCGACTCCACGGCCGCGGGCTCCTACCGCATGCAGGTCTTCCGCACGAAGTACGGCATCGTCACGCACCGCGCGAGCGTCGACGGCAAACCCGTCGCGTACGTCTCGCTGCGTTCCACCTACCGCCACGAGGCCGACTCCATCATCGGCTTCCAGATGCTGAACGACCCCACGTACGTCAAGGACTCCGCGACGTTCAAGAAGGCCGCGCAGAACATCAGCTACGCCTTCAACTGGTTCTACGCCGACTCGCGCGACATCGCGTACTACAACAGCGGCGCCAACCCCGAGCGCGCCGAAAGCGTCGATCCGGCCCTGCCGGTCAGGGCCCAACAGGACCTCGAATGGAGCGACTTCGACCCCGAGGACAACACCTCGGCGCAGACCCCGCCCGCCGAGCACCCGCAGTCCGTCAACCAGGACTACTACATCTCCTGGAACAACAAGCAGGCCAAGGACTTCAGCACGGCCGGTCTCGGCGTCAGCGCGGTGCACCGCGGCGACCTGCTCGACGGGCGCGTCAAGAAGCTCACCGAGGAGGGCGGCGTCACCCGCGCCTCGCTCACCCAGGCCATGTCCGAGGCCGCCGTCACCGACCTGCGCGGCGAACAGGTGCTGCCGGAGCTCCTGAAGGTGCTGCGCAGCAAGCCGGTCACCGACCCGCAGCTGGCCAAGGCCGTCCAGCAGCTGGAGGCCTGGCGGGCCGCGGGTGCCCAGCGCAACCAGACGGCGGCGGGCTCCAAGACGTACGCCCACCCCGACGCCGTGCGCATCATGGACGCCTGGTGGCCGCGGCTGGTCCGGGCCGAGTTCGAGCCGGGCCTCGGCAAGGAGCTGTACGCCGCCCTCACCTCCCAGCTCGCCACCGACGAGGCACCCTCCGCCGGGCACGGGCCGACGGGGGCGCACGCCGGATCGGCGTTCCAGTACGGCTGGTGGGGCTATGCCGACAAGGACCTGCGCAAGGTCCTCGGGCAGCCGGTGAAGGGCGAGCTCGCCGACACCTACTGCGGCGGCGGCAAGCTCGACGCCTGCCGCGACGCCCTGCTCACCGCCCTCGGGCAGGCCGTCGCCGAGCCGGCCGCCGAGGTCTATCCCGGTGACGACTCGTGCAAGGCGGGCGACCAGTGGTGCGCGGACTCCGTCATCCACCGGGCGCTCGGCGGCATCACGCACAAGCCGATCCAGTGGCAGAACCGCCCGACGTACCAGCAGGTCGTCGAGTTCCCCCGCCACCGGTAGGCCGCATGCGCGTCAGGACCGGGCGATCCGCCCCGCGGCGAACACGACGCGTGCCAGCTCCTCGTGGCACACGTCGCTGTGCGCGCCGGAGGGCGGACCGCCCCGGCGCACCACCGACGCCGCGTCGATGCTGACGCAGCCCTTGGCCGGCACCTTCTCGCCGAGCTTGATGCGCTTGGTGCCGGCCACGGACCGGACGCCGTTGTAGCCGATGGCGCCCCACCGCTCCCACAGGTTCAGGAAGCTCGACGAGTCCCCGGCCAGTTTCGACGCGAGGGGGTACATGCGGCCGAGGGCGTCGTCGTGGTGCGAGTAGCAGGAGACCAGCGGCCCGTCGATCCGCTTCTGCATGCCGTGCAGCGCCCCGCCGCGTGACTTGTCGTGCGGCAGCCGCTCGGCGAACGTGTAGTGCGAGAAGGCGCCTTGCAGGAGCGTCACCGACTTCACCGCGCGCACGTCGGCGGGCATCCCGCGCAGCGCGTACGACACGAGCCTGCCGCCGAAGCTGTGGCCGATGAGGTGCACCCGCACCCTCGGCACGTCCGCGGCGAGCAGACCGATGGCGGGCCCGAGCCCCAGCTGGCCGACGGCGCCCGCACGGCGCTTCATCGCGTAGTACGTGCCTTGGCGCAGCAGTTCGTACGCGCCGTCCCACAGTCGGTTGCGCAGGTCGCTGAGGAGCAGGGGCCGGCCGGTGTCCGCGCGTGCGGCGGCGAACACCTCGCAGACCTTGACCGCGTCGTCGGTGAGCATGGCGGGCTCGCCCGCCCCGGTGTCCTGGCCGAAGTGCCGGGCCGGATGGGTCTCGCGCAGGGACACCAGCTCGCGCACGTGGCGCCCGAACTCATAGACGCGGGTCGGTACTTCGGAGCGCTCGGCGAGCAGTTCGGCGATCCGGTCGAGGGTCGTGGCGTGGTCGGGGAAGGCGCGGTCGAGCGCCTCCCGGGTGGTCGCGTCGAGGACGGGCTCGCCCGGCGGGGTGGCGGCGACGGGCGCGGCCGACGGGTCGAAGTCGGGGATGGGTTCGTCGGGGAAGCGGATCGCGGGCCACAGCACTCCCACGTAGCCGAGGCGCACGTCCGTGCCCGCGAGATCCTGGCAGGGGCCGAAGAAACGCCCGTACAGCTTCCGGGCGTCCTTCTTCTCGTTGTTCCAGCCGTGCGCGAAGACCAGCAGATCGGTGACGCGTTCGCGTTCCGTGCCGGACAGCAGCTGCGCGCGCTGCTCGGTGTCGACGTCGCCGTCGGCGTCGAAGGTCAATTCCCAGTAGGGCTCCACGCCGGTATGGTCCTGCCGCCCGGGCCACCTGGCCAGATGCGCGGCAGGGGCGCGTTCACGCGAGTTCCCGCTCCCGCGTCTCGGGCAGGGCGAGGACGCACAGCAGCGACACCACCGCCATCGCGCTCACGTACCAGCCCACCGACGACGAACCGAACGCCGACTGCAGCCGGGTCGCGACCAGCGGCGAGACCGCGCCGCCGAGGACACCACCCAGGTTGTACGCGAGCGAGGCGCCCGAGTAGCGCACGTTCGCCCCGAACAGCTCGGGCAGGTAGGCGCCCATCGGGCCGTACACCACGCCCATGCAGAACAGCGCGCCGCCGATCGCCAGGGCGACGAGCACCGGCTGCTCGGTGTCCAGGAGCGGGAAGAGCACGAGCCCCCACACCACCGCGAGCGCCGAGCCCACGAGGACCAGCCTGCGGCGGCCCGCCCCGTCGGAGCGCGTCGCGGCGAGCCAGGTGCCCGCGGCGAGGAAGAGGCAGGCCACGAGGGAGAGGCCGAGCATGGTGTCGCGGGAGATGCGCAGGGTGCCGGTGGCGTACGAGAGGCAGTACGTCGTGGCCGTGTAGAAGAGGCCGTACGCGACGACCATGCCGCCCGCGCCGAGCAGCAGTTCGCGCGGGTGGCGGCGGAGCACGTCGAGCGTCGGGACCTTGCTCGCCTCCTGCGCTGCCATGACCTTCGCGAACACCGGTGTCTCGCTGATCCGCAGCCGCACGAAGAGGCCGACGCCGACCAGCAGGAAGGAGAGCAGGAACGGCACGCGCCAGCCCCACGAGCGGAACGCGTCGTCGGAGAGCGTCGACGAGAGCAGCCAGAAGACGCCGGTCGCCGCGAAGAACCCGACGGACGGGCCGAGTTGGGGGAACGCCGCGTACATCCCGCGCTTCTTCCGCGGCGCGTGCTCCACCGCGAGGAGCGCCGCGCCGCCCCACTCGCCGCCGAGCCCGATGCCCTGCAGGAAGCGGAGCAGGATGAGCAGCAGCGGCGCCCAGACGCCCCACGTGCCGTAGCCGGGCAGGAGGCCGACTAGGGCGGTCGAGAGGCCCATCAGGAGCAGCGAGGCGACCAGGACGGACTTGCGGCCCACGCGGTCGCCGAAGTGCCCGAAGATCACCGAGCCGATGGGGCGGGCCGCGAACGCCACCGCGTAGGTGGAGAACGACGCGAGGGTGGCGTTGACCGGGTCGAGGGTCGGGAAGAACGCCTCGTTGAGGACGAGGGCGGCGGCCGTGCCGTAGATGTAGAAGTCGTAGAACTCGATGGCGGTTCCGATGAACGAGGCCACGGCCACACGGCGCATGCTCTCGCCGCCGCCGTCCCCGCCGCTCCCGGTGTCGTCCGTGCCCACGTCGACGGCGCGGACCTGCTGTTTCGGTGTCTGAGTCGCTTCGCTGTGCACGAGCGGCACTCTTGTGGTGGGTGTAGGGGGCAGTCAATAGCTGATACGGCTGGTCTCGGTCACTGAGACGTACGTGCGACGAGGGCCACCGGAGGGGTCTGCCCCGTTTCGCCCCGAGCGTGTACGTTCTCCGCCATGGCGGAATACATACTGGTGGCAGGCGCGTGGCTCGGCTCCTGGGTATGGGAGGACGTGGCGCGGGACCTGCGGGCCGCCGGACACGGCGCCCACCCCCTGACCCTCTCCGGCCTCGCCGACAAGCAGGACGTCCCCGCCGGGCAGCAGACCCACGTGCGCGACATCGTCGACGAGGTCGAACGCCTCGATCTGCGCGACGTCGTCCTCGTCGGGCACAGCTACGCCGGCATCCCCGTCGGCCAGGCGGCCGAGCGGATCGGCGACCGGCTGGCCCGCGTCGTGTTCGTGGACGCGGTCGTGCCCGTCGACGGCGAGTCGTTCGCCTCCCTGTGGTGGCAGGGCCGGCAGGCGTTCGAGGGCATCCTCGACGACGGCGACGGCTGGTGGCTGCTGAACGCGGCGGAGTTCGACGGGCAGGGGCTCGACAGCGAGCAGGTCGCCAGAATCGCGAGCGGCGGGACACCGCATCCGGGCGCCACCCTGACCGAGTCCGCCGTCCTGGAGCGCTCGCTCGGCGAGCTCCCCGCGACGTACGTCAAGTGCCTGCTGGACGGCGAGGAGCCGTCCGACGACGTGACCGACCTGCTCAAGAGCGAGCGCTGGCGGCTCGTCGAGATGGACACCGGGCACTGGCCGATGTTCTCCCAGCCGCGCGAACTGGCCCGCATCCTGCACGCGAGCGCGACCGGCAGGCCCTAGGCCTGCCGGGGCTTCCCGGACCGCGGTCCGGCCCTCCGCCCCTCTTTCGCCGCGACATACCGACTGGTTAGTCTGCTGGCGTAGCCAGCTGAGGCGAGCCGGTCCGAGCCGCGGGCGAAGGAGAACGATCGTGGAAACCCTGCACGACAAGGGAGTCGTCGTCACAGGCGGGGGAGGCGGCATCGGGGCGGCGCTCGCCCGCCGCTTCGCCGCCGAAGGGGCGCGCGTCGTGGTCAACGACCTCGACGGCACCAAGGCGAAGGCCGTCGCCGACGAGATCGGCGGCATCGCCGTGCCCGGCGACGCGTCCGCGGTCGTGCCCGAGGCCCGCGAGGCGCTCGGCGGCACCGTCGACGTGTACTGCGCCAACGCCGGGCTCGGCTCCGGCGGCAGCGAGGCCGCGCCCGAGGAGGTCTGGGCCGCGGCCTGGGACGTCAACGTCATGGCCCACGTACGGGCGGCCCACGCGCTGCTGCCCGACTGGCTGGAGCGCGGCAGCGGCCGCTTCGTCTCGACCGTCTCCGCGGCCGGCCTGCTCACCATGATCGGCGCCGCGCCCTACAGCGTCACCAAGCACGGCGCGTACGCCTTCGCCGAGTGGCTCTCCCTCACGTACCGCCACCGCGGCGTCAAGGTCCACGCGATCTGCCCGCAGGGCGTCCGCACCGACATGCTCGCCGCCACCGGCACCGCGGGCGACCTCGTGCTCACCCCCACCGCCATCGAGCCGGACGACGTCGCCGCCGCGCTCTTCGCCGGCATGGCGGAGGACCGCTTCCTGATCCTGCCGCACCCCGAGGTGGCCGCGTTCTACCGGGCCCGCGCCGAGACCCCCGACAAGTGGCTGAAGGGCATGAACCACATCCAGCGGAAGTGGGAGGAGAACGAGCGGTGAACGACTCCATGCCCACCGGGTCCCCGTACGCCGCCAAGCCCTGGCTGGCCCGGCTCAACGACGCCCAGCGCGCCCCCGTCCACCCCGCGCCCTCCGTGCCCGACGCGTTCCGTGCCGCCGTCGAGCGGGCCCCCGAACACACCGCGCTCGCCTACTTCGACGGACGCCTGACCTACCGCGAGACCGACGCCCTCAGCGACTCCGTCGCGGGACACCTCGCCGCGCGGGGCGTCGCACGCGGCGACCGCGTCGCGATCCTCCTGCAGAACACCCCGCACTTCGTGCTCGCGCTCCTCGGCGCCTGGAAGGCCGGCGCCACCGTCGTCCCCGTCAACCCCATGTACCGCACGGCGGAGGTGCGCCACGTCCTCGCCGACGCCGGAGCGACCGCACTGATCTGCTCCGACCGCGCCTGGGAGACGTACCTGCGCGACACCGTCGCCGAATCGCCGGTCCGCGTCGTCCTCACCGCCTGCCAGCTCGACCTCCAAACCCGGAACGACACCCGGGTCCTCGACTTCGAGCGCCTGCCCGTCGCCGACGACGCCGACGACCTCGTCGCCGTCGCACGCCGGGGACTCCCCGCCCCGGCCGACCGCGCCCTCGCCCCCTTTGACGTGGCGCTGATCAGCTATACCTCGGGCACCAGCGGCACCCCCAAGGGCGCCATGAACACCCACGGCAACATCACCTACAACGCGGAACGCCAGCGCACCGGATCCGGCATACCGGAAGGCGCCTGCTACTTCGCGATGGCGCCGCTCTTCCACATCACCGGCATGGTCGCGCAGGTCGCCGCCTGCATCGCCAACGCCGGAACGCTCGCGCTCGCCTACCGCTTCGAGGCCGGCGTGGTCCTCGACGCCTTCGCCGAGCACCGGCCCGCGTACACCGTCGGCCCCTCCACCGCCTTCATGGCGCTCGCCGCCCACCCCTCGGTGACCCGCGCCCACTTCGACTCCTTCGCGATGATCTCCTCCGGCGGCGCGCCGCTGCCCCCGGCCCTCGTCGAGAAGTTCCGCGCCTCCTTCGGCCCCTACCTCCACAACGGGTACGGCCTCACCGAGTGCACCGCCCCCTGCGCATCCGTGCCGCCCGGCCAGGAGGCCCCGGTCGACCCGGTCTCGGGCACCCTCGCCGTCGGCGTCCCGGGTCCCGAGACGGTCGTGCGCATCCTGGATGACCTCGGCGCTGAGGTGCCGTTCGGGGAGCACGGCGAGATCGTCGTCCGCGGCCCCCAGGTCGTCCCCGGCTACTGGCAGCGCCCCGACGCCACCGCCGAGGCCTTCCCCGACGGGGAACTGCGCACCGGCGACATCGGGTTCATGGACCCGGCGGGCTGGCTCTACGTCGTCGACCGCAAGAAGGACATGATCAACGCGTCCGGCTTCAAGGTGTGGCCCCGCGAGGTCGAGGACGTCCTCTATACCCACCCCGCGGTCCGCGAGGCGGCCGTCGTCGGTGTCCCCGACAGCTACCGCGGCGAGACCGTGAAGGCGTACGTCAGCCTCCGCCCCGGCAGCGACACAGGGCCCGACGACCTGACCGCGTACTGCAAGGAACGGCTCGCCGCGTACAAGTATCCGCGCGCGGTCGAGGTACTGGAGGAGTTGCCGAAGACGACAAGTGGGAAGATCCTCCGGCGGGAACTGCGTTCCCGCCCGACCGACAGCAAGTGACGCGAAAGGCAGGTGGCGGCAGTGGCCAGAACGACGGACGGTGACGGCACGCCCGTCCCGCAGCGACTCCTCGCCGCCGCCACCAGGCTCTTCGCCGACCAGGGCTACGACCGCACGTCGGTCCAGGAGATCGTGGAGGCCGCCGGCGTCACCAAGGGCGCGCTCTACCACTACTTCGGCTCCAAGGACGACCTGCTCCACGAGGTCTACGCCCGGCTGCTCCGCGTCCAGCAGGAGCGGCTCGACGCCATCGCCGACGCGGACGCGCCGGTCGCCGACCGGGTGCGCGACGCGGCGGCGGACGTCGTGGTCAGCACGATCGACAACCTCGACGACGCGTCGATCTTCTTCCGCTCCATGCACCATCTCGGACCGGAGAAGAACAAGCAGGTCCGGGCGGAGCGGCGCCGCTACCACGAGCGGTTCCGGGCGCTGATCGAGGAGGGCCAGGAGTCGGGCGTCTTCTCCACGGCGACGCCGGCCGACCTGGTGGTGGACTACCACTTCGGCTCCGTCCACCACCTGTCCACGTGGTATCGCCCGGAGGGCCCGCTCTCTCCTCAACAGGTGGCCGACCACCTGGCCGACCTCCTCCTGAGGGCGCTGCGCGCCCCTTGAGGGGCGCGGGGAACTGCGCGAGCGGCCCTCGACGAGCCGCACTCGCCGCAGGACCTGCCGCGGCAGAGGCGACCGCGCCCCGGCGGGGGCTGAGCGCGCAGTTCCCCGCGCCACTTGGGCGCGCTACACGTACCGTTTGAGTTCGCGCCGCGCCAGCGATCGCTGGTGTACCTCATCGGGACCATCCGCCAAGCGCAGCGTCCTCGCCGCGGCCCACAGCTCCGCGAGCGGGAAGTCCTGACTGACACCCCCCGCCCCGTGCAACTGCACCGCACGGTCGAGGATGTCCACCACCGCGCGCGGCGTCGCGATCTTGATGGACTGGATCTCCGTGTGCGCGCCCTTGTTGCCGACGGTGTCCATCAGCCACGCCGTCTTCAGGACCAAAAGGCGCAGCTGCTCGACGGCGACCCGTGCGTCGGCGATCCACTCCTGCACGACGCCCTGCTGGGCGAGCGGCTTCCCGAACGCCGTACGCGACACGGCCCGCCGGCACATCAGCTCGATGGCGCGCTCCGCCATCCCGATCAGCCGCATGCAGTGGTGGATGCGGCCCGGGCCCAGCCGCGCCTGCGCGATGGCGAAGCCGCCGCCCTCCTCGCCGATCAGGTTGGCCACGGGGACGCGGACGCGGTCGAGGACGACCTCGGCGTGACCGCCGTGATAGTGGTCCTCGTAGCCGTACACCCGCATGGCGCGCCGGACTTCGAGCCCGGGGGTGTCGCGCGGGACCAGCACCATCGACTGCTGGCGGCGGATGTCCGCGCCGTCAGGGTCGGTCTTGCCCATCACGATGAAGATCTTGCAGTCCGGGTTCATCGCCCCGGAGATGTACCACTTGCGGCCGCTGATGACGTACTCGTCGCCCTCGCGCTCGATGCGCGTCGTGATGTTCGTGGCGTCGGAGGAGGCGACCTCCGGCTCGGTCATCGCGAACGCCGAGCGGATCTCACCGGCGAGCAGCGGCTCCAGCCACTGCTTGCGCTGCGCCTCGCTGCCGAACTGCGCGAGCACCTCCATGTTGCCGGTGTCGGGCGCGGCGCAGTTCAGCACGGTGGGGGCGAGTTGGGGTGAGCGGCCGGTGATCTCGGCGAGCGGCGCGTACTGGAGATTGGTGAGCCCGGCGCCGTGCTCGGCATCGGGCAGGAACAGGTTCCACAGCCCCTGCCTGCGCGCCTCGGCCTTCAGCTCGCCGACCACGGCGGGGGTGTCCCACGGCGAGGCGAGCGCGGCGCGCTGCTCGTCGGCGACGGCCTCGGCCGGGTACACGTGGTCGTCCATGAAGGCGAGCAGCTTGTCGCGGAGCTCTTCGGTGCGGGCGTCGAATGCGAAGTCCACGGAGGATCAGCCTTCCTGAAGGGTCGTCAGCCCGTGCCGGACGAACACGGGCACCAGCTCGCCGATCCGGTCGAAGCCCGCGCCGACCGTCTGGCCGAGTGTGTAGCGGTAGTGGATGCCCTCCAGGATCACGGCGAGCTTGAACCACGCGAACGCCGTGTACCAGGAGACGGCCGACACGTCGCGCCCCGAGCGTGCGGCGTACCGCTCGATCAGCTCGGCCGGGTCCGGGTGGCCCGGCGCGCCCGCCGTGGTGCTGACGGGGGATTCGGGCACCTCCAGCTTCGCGCTGTACATCACGAGCAGGCCCAGGTCGGTGAGCGGATCGCCGAGCGTGGACATCTCCCAGTCGAGGATGGCCCTGATCCGGCCGTCGTCGCCCATGAGGACGTTGTCCAGGCGGTAGTCGCCGTGGATGACGGTGGGCGCGGGGGAGTCGGGGAGCGAGCGTCCGAGCGCCGCGTGCAGTTCGTCGATGCCGGCGAGCTCGCGGTTGCGGGAGGCGTCGAGCTGCTTGCCCCAACGGCGCAGCTGCCGGTCGAGGAAGCCCTCCGGCCGACCGAAGTCGCCGAGCCCGACGGCCGCCGGGTCGACGGCGTGCAGGTCGACGAGGGTGTCGACGAGGCCGAGCACCGCCTCACGGGTGCGCTCGGGGCCGAGCGGCGCCAGCTCCTCCGCGGTGCGGTACGGGGTTCCGTCCACGAACTCCATCACGTAGAACGGCGACCCGATGACCGTCTCGTCCTCGCAGAGCAGGACGGGCGCGGGCACCGGCACGTCCGTGGGATGCAGTGCCGCGATCACCCGGTGCTCGCGCTTCATGTCGTGCGCGGTCGCGAGGACGTGGCCAAGCGGCGGGCGCCGGACCACCCAGCGGGAGGTGCCGTCCGTGACGGCGTACGTGAGGTTGGACCGGCCGCCCTCGATGAGCCGGGCGGAGAGCGGGCCGCCGACCAGGCCGGGCCGCTCGCGGTCGAGGTGGCCGCGCAACTGGTCGAGGTCGAGGCCCGGCGGGTGGTCTGAGCTCATCTTCGCTCCTGATCGGCGTGGTGGTGGCGTGCCACTGCTTGCTGGCTGCCCTACATGATGCCGACCAGTCGGTATGCCGTCCAGAGGCTACCGCGCCCCGTCGCGGGGCGCGGGCGGGAGGTGGGGGAGTGATCTCAGTGGTCGTCCCAGTGCCCGTCGTGCGACGCGTGCCGGTGGCCGTCGTGCAGATAGTCGACGTGGTCGCCGTGGGTCACGGAGTCGTGGCCGCAGCCGTCGCCATGCTGGTGGTCGTGGCCCTGGTGGGCGGTGTGGCCGGTCGGCTCGCACTCGTCGTAGTGGTCGGAGTGCAGGCGGTGCATGTGTCCGTCGTGCGCGTAGTCGACGTGGTCGCCGTGCGGCACCTCCGGATGGCCGCAGGCCGGGCCGTGGACGTGGTCGTGCACCGGGTGTTCGTGGTGGAGGGTGGTCATGGCGCGCACCTTCTGTGGCTTCGGGGAGGGGTGACCCTCTCAGGCTAGCCCCCGATGCCCCTTTATTTCCTTTATGCGAGTCTTGTCAGTCTCGTCGGTGTTTCCCCTGACCTCCGCGAAGGCGACCCCTCATGAAGGCGATCAGTTACCGCAGCTACGGCGGGCCCGAAGTCCTCGAGTACGGAGAGGTGCGCGACCCGAAGGTCGGCCCCGACTCCGTCCTGGTGAAGGTCCGTGCCGCCGCAGTGAACCCCGTCGACTGGAAGTGCAGGGAGGGCCACCTCGACGGCCTCCTCGACCCCGTCTTCCCCGTGATCCCCGGCTGGGACGTCTCCGGCGTCGTGGTCCAACCGGGCGCGGCGGCACCGGAGTTCGCGGTGGGCGACGAGGTCATCGGCTACGTGCGCGAGGACTTCCTCTCCCGCGGCACGTTCGCGGAGTACGTCGCCGCGCCGATCCGCACCCTCGCCCGCAAGCCGCGCAACCTCACCTTCGAGGAGGCCGCGGGGCTGCCGCTCGCCGGGCTGACCGCGTACCAGGTCGTCAACCAGGCCCTTGAGGTCACCGAGGGCGACGTCGTCCTCGTGCACGCGGCGGCGGGCGGCGTCGGCTCGATCGCCGTGCAGCTGGCCCGGCACGCGGGCGCCCGCGTCATCGGCACCGCGAGCGAACGCAACCACGACTACCTGCGCGAGCTGGGCGCCGAGCCGATCACGTACGGGGACGGCCTGGTGGACCGGGTCCGCGGGCTCGCCCCGGAGGGCGTCGACGCGGCGTTCGACACGGTGGGCGGCGACACGCTGAAGGCGTCCGCCGAACTCCTCTCGCCCGGCGGCCGCCTCGCGTCCATCGCGGACGGCGGGGTGATCGGCCTCGGCGGCCACTACTGCTTCGTACGCCCCGTCGCCGCGGACCTCCAGCGCCTGTCCGAACTCGCCGAGCAGGACGTCGTGACCGTCCACGTGGACAAGACGTTCCCGCTGGAGCGGGCGGCCGAGGCGCACCGGCTGAGCGAGGAGGGGCGGACCAGGGGGAAGATCGTGGTGACGGTGGAGTGGGCGGACTGAAGGCAGGCTTCGCGTGGTGATGCTCCTCAGAGGAGCATCACCACGGCGCACAGCGCCAGCGCCACCGTGCACAGTGCCGCCCCCCGTGCCGCCCGCAGCGACATCGTCCGGGGCCGGGGCGCCGTCAGCGTGACCATCCGGCGGTGCGCCACCGCCAGGAAGCCGAGCCAGAGCAGCAGGCACAGCGCGCACGCGAGCACGCCGAACGCCGTGGCCCCGCCGTGCAGAACCGCGCGGGCCGCGAGCACCGCGGCCACCGTGCACGACAGGGTCGTACGCCGCCACGCGAGACGGGTGCGCTCCGGCTGCAGTCCGGGATCACGGACCCGCGAGGCCCCGGACCCGGCCCCCTCCGTCACCCCTCCCACCCGAACAGCACGACCACCACCATGGCGACCGCGACCACCGCGACGGCCAGGCTCAGCACCGTCGGGAAGCGGCTGGACGGCAGGTCCTCGCCGCGCCGCATGGCCCGCTCGCACCGCACCCAGTGGTTGACCGCGCGCAGCGAGCACAGGACGCCCGAGACGAGCAGCGCGAGCGCGAGCCCGATCCGCCACCCCCAGCGCAGGTCCGGCAGGAACTGGTCCACGGCGAAGCCGCCGCCGATCAGCGCGAGCGCGGTGCGCAGCCAGGCGAGGAAGGTGCGTTCGTTGGCGAGGGAGAAGCGGTAGTCGGGGGTGTCGCCGTCCTCGCGGATCCGCTCTGGCGCGAACCACAGCCTCAGGCTCTGTACGAAATTGCTCACGGCCGCACCCTAGGCGGTCTCGATCAAGCCGCGCCGATCCGCACCGCGTCGGTCACGCCGCCCGAAAGGCCCGCAGCCGGTGGTAGGCGTCGAGTCCGTCCGGTACCCACTCCCACTCGTCGAGCCGTCGCTCCAGCTCCTCCTCCGGGACGAAGGCGTGCCAGGCGACCTCCTCGACCTGCGGCCGCACGGGCAGCTCGCAGCGGACTTCGTAGAGGTACGACCACCAGGACTTCCCGGCGCCGTCGTCGTACAGGAACTTGAACAGCGGGGTCGGGCGCGGCAGTCCGTGCACGCCGAGCTCCTCCTCCGCCTCGCGCAGCGCCGCGTCGTCGTAGGACTCCCCGGCCCCGACCACGCCGCCGACGAACATGTCGTACAGCGAGGGGAAGACGAGCTTGGTCGGGGTGCGGCGGTGCACGAAGACGCGGCCCTCGGCGTCGCGCGCCAGGATGAACGTGCACCGGTGGCGCAGCCCGCGCGCGTACGCCTCGCCGCGCCGGGCCTCGCCGACCACCTCGTCGTGCTCGTCGACGATGGTGATCAGCTCTTCGCTGGGGTCGGGCGCGGGCCCGCTGTCGGCGGTCATGCGCCCCATCCAACCCCACCCCCGTGCGACGGGACCGGAGGGGCGGTCACTGGCCCATGACGTACTTCACGGTCGGCCCGGCCGTCCAGCCGCCGTCGACGGCGAGCTCGGCTCCCGTGACGTAGGAGGCGGCGTCGGAGAGCAGGAAGACCATGGCTCCGGCGATCTCGTGCGGCTCGCCGACCCGGCCCATCGGGGTGTTGGGGTACTTGCCCTCGCCCTTCTCGATGCCGACCTGGGCGGTCATCGGGGTGTACGTCATGCCGGGGTGGACGGAGTTGACGCGGATGCGGGCCGTGCCGAGCTCCACCGCGCCGATCTTGGTGAGGCCGCGCACGCCCCACTTGGACGCGCCGTAGCCCGCGGTCAGCGCGAGGCCCATCAGACCGGCGGCGGACGAGATGTTCACGATGGAGCCGCCCCCGGCCTCCTTCATGGCGGGCACGGCGGTCTTCATGCCGATGAAGACGCCGGTGAGGTTGATGTCGAGGACCTTGCGGAAGTGCTCGACGGACTCCGACTCCAGGAACTGGCCGGTGGATATCCCGGCGTTGTTCACCAGGCCGTGCAGGCCGCCGAACTCGGTGACGGCGAGGTCGACGACGCGCTGCCAGTCCTCCTCCGACGTCACGTCGTGGCGCGCGAACCGGGCGCGCTCGCCGAGCTCGGCGGCGGTGGCCGCGCCCTCGTCCGCGAGGACGTCGGTGAGGACGACGTTGGCGCCCGCGGCGACGGCCTGGCGGGCCGCCTCCGCGCCGAGGCCGCGCGCGGCGCCGGTGATGATGACGGTGCGGCCGGTGAGGTCGTGCCGGCTGTCGTGCTGGCTCATGCGGTGTCTCCAGGGGTGCGATGCGGGGCCCGCAGCAGCGCTGCGGTGGTCTCGACGAGATCGGCGAGGAAGACGTCCTCGCCGGTCAGAGGGGTGGCGTCGGCCAGGTACTGGCGTGCGCGGTCGCCCAGCGCGGCGCCGACCACGGTGAGCGCGAGGTCGAGCCGTTCCAGGCGGAGCGGCTCGGGCAGGGCGGGGGCGAGGGAGACGAGGCAGTCCTCGATCCGCCCGATCAGCGTCCAGTAGACGGTGCCGTCGAGGGTGGGGTGCGGGGTACGGGTGCGGACGCCGCTCTCGTGGCTGAGCTGGGCGGAGATCCGCAGACAGCGCCGCCCGCGCTCGGTGCGGAGCTCGGTGGCCTCGGTGCGGACGAGGGCGGTGAGGAGCCCGCGCAGGCCGCTGTCGTCGCCGGCGCGGTCGAGCTCGGCGGTGAGGACCTGCTCGGTGCGGTGCTGGCGGGCGGCCATCACGGCGTCGAGGAGCCCGGCCCGCGAGCCGAAGTGGTACTGGACGGCGGAGGGGTTGCTCTGCCCCGCGATCCGCACGATGTCCCGCAGCTGGGCCCCGTCCACGCCCTGGGCGGCGAAGACCTCTTCCCCGGCACGGATGAGCTTCTCCCGGGTCTCGGGACCTGAGGTTCTGGCCATGGATTGATACTAATGCTGCCCATTATTAAAAAGCGAGCGAAACGGCATCCGCGATGGCAGCAGCCCGTCGGGCAGGTGTTTCAGCCTGTCCGGCGTTTGAGGACGAGCCAGGCGGAGCCGGCGATCGACGGGGCCTCGGCCGGAGGTCAGTCCCGCACGGTGACGTGAGGAATCCGCTCGGGCCGCCCGGCACCAGGCATCGCCGGATGCAGCCCCAAGAGCACCACCCCCGCCACGATCGCCGCGAGCCCCGCCGCCTCCCAGGCGAGCGCCCCCGTGTCCGCGCGCAGCCGGTCGCCGAGGAAGCCGACGCCGCAGGCGATGCCGGCCAGCGGCTGCGCGGCCGTCAGCGCGGGCAGCGACATCCGCAGCGGCGCCGTCTCGAACGCGCTCTGCACCAGGACGAGGCCCACCACGCCGAGCACGAGCACCCCGTACGGCTGCCATCCGCCGAACAGCTCCGCGAACCCGCCCTCGGAGAACCGCTGTCCGCTGACCCGCGTCAACGCGTCCTGCACCCCGTACAGCAGCCCGGCCGCGACCGCGAGCAGCACGGGGGCGGCATGGAGACGGGACTTCTTCGCGTACGCCGTCAGGAGCAGCGCCCCGCCGATCATCGCGCCGACGATCAGCCAGTGCCGCGCAGGATCGGTCACCGCCTCGCCGCCGCGTGGCTCACCGGCCACGATGAACGCCGTGACGCCGCCCGCGAGCAGCGCGAGGCCAGCCCAGCCCTGGCGGCCCAGCGGCTGCTTGGTCTGCAGGCGGGAGAGGCCGAGGGCGAAGAGCAGATTCGTGGCGAGGAGCGGTTCGACGAGCGAGATCTCGCCGCGCCCGAGGGCGACCGCGCCGAGCGCCATGCCGCACACCATCAGGCCGATCCCGGCGAGCCACCGCGGCACCCGCACCAGGTCGAGGAGCAGCCGCGGCGAGAGGAAGTCGCCCAGCGGGGCGTGGCGCGCCGCGTTCTGCTGGAGGACGAAGCCGACGCCGAGGCAGCAGGCGGCGCCGACGGCTAGGACGAGAACCAGGAGCGACACGTCACCTACCGGACCGACGAGCGGAGCTTGGATGAGGGCAAGGGATCAGGCCGACGATAACCGCCGCCCGCAGACCCCGCGTACCGGAGCTTGACGAACTTCCCCGCCCTGTCGGTTGACGTCCGTCACTCCGCTATCCAGGATCTGACCTGGGTGCGAGATGACCCACCAGTAACCTTGCGGGACCTTGTCGAGGAGGACGACCTCAATGGCGTACGACGCAGATGTGATCGTGATCGGGGCAGGGCTCGCCGGACTCGCGGCGACCGCGGAGCTCGTCGACGCGGGCCGCCGGGTCGTCCTCGTCGACCAGGAGCCCGAGCACGCGATCGGCGGTCAGGCGCACTGGTCCTTCGGCGGTCTGTTCTTCGTCGACTCGCCCGAGCAGCGGCGGATGCGGATCAAGGACTCGCACGCCCTCGCCCTCCAGGACTGGATGGGGGCGGCGGCGTTCGACCGCCCGGAGGACCACTGGCCGCGCAAGTGGGCCCAGGCGTACGTCGACTTCGCGTCCGGCGAGAAGCGGTCCTGGCTGCACGGGCAGGGCGTCAGGTTCTTCCCCGTCGTGGGCTGGGCGGAGCGCGGCGGCTACGACGCCCAGGGCCACGGCAACTCGGTGCCCCGCTTCCACATCACCTGGGGCACGGGCCCGGGACTGCTCGCCCCGTTCGTGCGGCGGGTGCGGGCCGGGGTCGACCGCGGTCTCGTCCAGCTGCGGTTCCGGCACCGCGTCACGGGTCTCTCGCGCAGCGCGGGCGATGTCGACACGGTCACCGGCGAGGTGCTCGAACCGTCGGCCGTCGAGCGCGGCGAGGCGAGCAGCCGCGTGGTGACCGGCGACTTCGAGTTCCGTGCGCAGGCGGTGATCGTCACCTCCGGCGGCATCGGCGGCAACCACGACCTCGTCCGCGCCAACTGGCCCGAGCGCCTCGGCACCCCGCCCCGGAGGATGATCTCCGGCGTGCCGGCCCATGTGGACGGCAGGATGCTCGGCATCGCCGAGGACGCGGGAGCGCACCTCATCAACCGCGACCGCATGTGGCACTACACCGAGGGCATCCAGAACTGGAACCCCATCTGGGACCGGCACGGCATCCGCATCCTGCCGGGCCCCTCCTCGCTCTGGCTCGACGCGCGCGGCGACCGCCTGCCCGTGCCGCTGTTCCCCGGGTTCGACACGCTCGGCACCCTCGAACACATCATGGGCACCGGGCACGACTACACGTGGTTCGTGCTCAACCAGCGCATCATCGGCAAGGAGTTCACCCTCAGCGGGTCGGAGCAGAACCCCGATCTGACCGGCAAGTCCGTGCGCGGCGTCATCGACCGGGCCCGCTCCGAAGTGCCGGGCCCCGTCAAGGCGTTCATGGACCACGGTGTCGACTTCGTCGTGGAAAAGGACCTGGGCGCCCTCGTGCGCGGCATGAACGCCCTCACGGAGAAGCCCCTCATCGACGAGGACACCCTGCGCCGCACCATCGCCGCGCGCGACCGCGAGATCGCCAACCCCTTCACCAAGGACCTCCAGGTGATGGCCGTACGGGGCGCCCGCAAGTTCCTCGGCGACCGGCTCATCCGGGCCGCCGCCCCGCACCGCATCCTCGACCCGAAGGCGGGCCCGCTCGTCGCCGTCCGCCTCAACATCCTCACCCGCAAGACGCTCGGCGGCCTGGAGACCGACCTCTCCTCGCGCGTCCTGACCGAGGGCGGCGAGCCCCTGCCGGGTGTGTACGCGGCCGGGGAGGCCGCCGGATTCGGCGGCGGGGGAGTGCACGGCTACCGCTCGCTCGAAGGGACCTTCCTCGGCGGCTGCCTCTTCTCGGGCCGCACGGCGGGCCGCGCCGCCGCCCGCGCGGTGCGGTGAGCGCGGTCCAGCACGCTTCGAGCGTTTCTCCAGTACGGGGTGGTAGGGGAGTTCGCCCAGGTGAAGGATGAAGTCTGCACATTCTGAGACGAGTTGGTGAAGGCGCTGAGACCACCGGGCCTTGACGGGGGGCAGTGCCTACCGCTTTGCTGTGCGTGATCATCCGTACGCAAGCCGCCTCGGGGAGGACGTCCCGCGGTGTCACCACCCCCGCCCCCACTGGGCCGTTCCCGCAAGAAGGCCGCAGGGCACGCCTTCGACGCCGCACTCGACGACGCCGAACTCGTCGCCGCCCGCGCGGCCTTGGCGCAGGGCCGCTGGACCGAGGTCCGGGCGCTGCTCGCCGCCACCGGCGACGACTGGGACCGCAGGGGGCACCGCTTCGACGTCCTCGCGCAGGAACCCACCACCACCGCGTGGGCGCGCGACTGGCGGCTCGCCGAGCCCGAGAGCCACGACGCCGAGGTGCTGCTCGCCTTCGCCGCCGTGCACAAGGCGCTGCGCGGGAAGGAACGTTCGGGCAAGGTGCGCGAGCGGTGCCGCGAAGCCGCCGCCCGCGTGCCCGCCGACCCCACGCCGTGGCTCGCGCTGCTCATGCTCGAACGCGCGCTGGGCCACGAGGAGGACGTCGTCCGCCTCTTCGACGAGATCAGGCACCGCCACCCCGAACACCACCACGCCCACCACCTGATGGTGGCCCGCCTCGCCGAGCGCCGCCCCGGCGCGGGCCAGGACCCCATGCACGAGGTGTACGACTTCGCGTCCTGGGCCGCCGAACAGGCCCCCGCCGACTCGCCGCTCGCCGTCCTGCCCGTCGTCGCGCACGCCGAGCGCTACCGCGTCCTCGCCCACGCGGGCCTCGAACCCGCCGACCCGGCCGCGTCCGGGCACTGGGTCGGGCGCCGCGCCCGTGGCGTCATGAAAGCCGCCTTCGACTGGTGGCTGGAGTGGGAGGCACCCGACGAGCCCGGCCACCCCCGCTGCCACGTCGACCTCAACTTCCTTGCCCACGCGAAGTCCTGCGAGGGCAGGGCGGCCGAAGCCGCCGCGCTCTTCCACCGCATCGGACGGCACGCGACCCCGGCCCCCTGGTCGTACCCGGACCGGGACCCGTACCCGGCGTTCACCGCCGCACGGGCCGCCGCGTACGGCTCGGCCTGAAGCCTGAAGCTTTCTCCGCAACCCCTGAAAGGACAACCGCGCCATGGCGACGGGAAGTTCGACCCCGAGCGGCACCAGATCCCCCGGCGAACCGGCGGGCGCCACCGGGATCAGCACGTACAAGGGACAGGAGCAGGCCCTCCGCGCGGGCCGGCTCGGCACCGCGGGGCTGCTGCTCTCCGTGCTCGCCGCGACCGGCCCCCTGATGGTCGTCGCCGGCGTCATGCCCACCACGTACGGCGTGATGGGCATCGTCGGACAGCCGCTCCTCTTCCTCATCCTCGGCGTCGTCCTCGCCCTCTTCAGCCTCGGGTACGCCGAGATGAGCCGCCACGTGCACAACGCCGGCGCGTTCTACGCGTACATATCCCGCGGCCTCGGCGGCACGGCGGGCGCGGGCGCCGCGCTGGTCGCGCTCGTCGCCTACAGCGCCCTGCAGGCGGGGCTGTACGGGCTGCTCGGCTTCGAGGTGTCCGGTCTCCTCCAGACGTACTTCGAGGTCGAGGTCGCCTGGTGGGTTCCCGCGCTCGTCGCCGTCGCCGTCGTCGCGGTCCTCGCCTGGATGAAGATCGACCTCAACGCGCGCGTGCTCGGCGTGCTGCTCCTCATCGAGGTCGCGCTCGTCGTCATCTTCGACATCGCCGCCGTCGTCGACCCGGCCAAGGAAGGCCTGTCGCTGCACGCGTTCAACCCGGACACGCTCACCGGCGCGGGCGTCGCCACCTCGCTCTGCTTCTGCATCGCGGCCTTCACCGGCTTCGAGCAGGCCCCCGTGTACGCGGAGGAGACCAGCCGCCCGCAGGTCGTCGTCGCCCGCGTGATGTTCTTCGCCGTCGGCTTCGTCGCCGTCTTCTTCGCCCTCAGCTCCTGGGCGCTCACGGTCGCCGCGGGCCCCTCCGGCATCGTGCCCGCCGCACAGGAACAGAGCGCGGGGCTGCTCTTCGGCCTCACCGAGTCCCGGCTCGGCGGCACGTTCACCGACGTGCTCCACGTCCTCTTCGTCACCGGCATGTTCGCGGCGATCCTCAGCTTCCACAACGTCGTCGCGCGGTACGCGTTCGCGATGGGCCGCGAGGGGCTGCTGCCCGCCGCGTTCGGCCGCACGAACACGTCCACGGGCGCGCCGGGCACGGGCTCGCTGCTCCAGACCGTCGTCTCCGTCGTGGTGGTGATCGGCTTCGCACTCGCCGACGACGGGAAGGCGGGCGATCCGACCGCGCCCGTCCTGCACCTGTTCACGTGGGGCGGCAACATCGGCGCGCTCGGCGTGATCCTGCTGATGGCCACGGCGTCCGTCGCCGTCATCGTCTTCTTCGCCCGCAGGGGCGCGGCCCGCGCCCAGGCCTGGCGCATCACGGCCTCCGCGCTCGCCGCGATCGGCCTCCTGATCATCGCCGGCTACACCGTCAAGGACTTCGACGTCCTGGTCGGCGCGGGCCCCGACTCGGCGCTGAGCTGGGCGCTGCCGGGGATCATCTTCCTGGCGGCCGTGGTGGGCGTGGTCTACGGGGCGGTCCTGCGGGCCAGGAACCCGGCGGCGCACGCGCGGATCGGCCTCGGCAACGAGGCGTTCCAGCTGGAGAAGGCGCGCTCCTCGCCGGGGGCGTAGCGGTCCCACGGGGCTCGGTGATCACCGGCTCCGCCGAGTTCGTCCTCCATCGCCGGACGGGCCGAACTCGCTGCGGCCGCGCTGGAATCTCCAGCGCGGCCGCAGTCGTGTTCCGGTGTTCCCCGGCGCAGCTAAATGATCAGTGAAAGCAGCAGCACCAGGCCGCCCGCCACCACGGAGATGATCGTCTCCATCACGGACCACGTCTTGATCGTCTGGCCGACGTCCAGGCCGAAGTACTCCTTGACCAGCCAGAATCCCGCGTCGTTGACGTGCGAGAAGAACAGCGAGCCCGCACCGATGGCGAGGACGAGCAGGGCCGTGTGCGACGTCGACATGTCCGCGGCCAGCGGAGCCACCAGGCCCGCCGCCGAGATCGTCGCCACCGTCGCGGAACCCGTAGCGAGCCGGATCGCCACCGCGATCAGCCAGGCCAGGAGCAGCGCCGGGATCGACCAGTCCTTGGAGAAGTCCAGGATCATCTGGCCCACGCCCACGTCGATGAGCGTCTGCTTGAAGCCGCCGCCCGCGCCCACGATCATCAGGACGCCCGCGATCGGGGCGAGCGACTTCTCGACGGTCGTCGACAGGCGGTCCTTGGTGAACCCGGCCGCGCGGCCCAGCGTGAACATGCCCACGATCACCGCGGCGAGCAGCGCGATCAGCGGCGACCCGATGACGTCGAAGACCCGCTGCACGGTGGCCTCGGGGTCGTCGACCACGATGTCCACCAGCGCCTTGGCCAGCATCAGGACGACGGGCAGCAGCACGGTGGCCACGGTCGCGCCGAAGCCGGGGCGCTTCTCCAGGTCCTCCGAGGGACGCTGCGGGATCATCTTCTCGGGGGCGGGGACGTCCACCCAGCGCGCCGCGACCTTCGAGAACAGCGGCCCGGCGATGACCACCGTCGGAATGGCGACGAGGACACCGAGCGCCAGCGTCACGCCGAGATTGGCCTTGACCGCGTCGATCGCGACGAGCGGGCCGGGGTGCGGCGGGATGAGCCCGTGCATCACGGAGAGACCGGCGAGGGCCGGGATGCCGATCCGCATCAGCGAGTAGTTGCCGCGCTTGGCGACCATCAGGACGACCGGGATCAGCAGCACGATGCCGACCTCGAAGAAGAGCGGCAGGCCGATGACGGAGGCGATGAGGACCATCGCCCACGGCATGGCGCGCCCGCCCGCCTTCGCGAGGATCGTGTCGACGATCTGGTCGGCGCCCCCGGAGTCCGCGAGCAGCTTGCCGAGGATCGCGCCGAGCGCGATGAGCACGCCGACGCCCGCGACCGTCGAGCCGAGCCCGGCGGTGAAGCTGGTGATGGCCTTGTCGAGCGGCGCGCCCGCGAAGGCCCCGAGCGCGAGCGACCCGACGGTCAGCGCGAGGAACGCGTGCAGCTTGAACTTGGTGATGAGCAGGACGATGACGGCGATGCCCGCGAGGACGGCGATCCCCAGCTGGGCATGGCCCGCCGAGGTGATCGGCTCGACGGGGTCCGCTGCCAACATCTCGACGCTGAGATGGGTCACGGTGCTTTCCTTGTACGTGGGTGGGTCGTGCCCCGATAGGGGCGCGGGGCTGTTACATATGCGGCTCCGCCGCGTGGGCGCGACCAGCCACATGCGGCCCGCAGACGAAGTGCCTAGTCGAGGTCCCTCAAGGCCACGACGGCCCGGTCGGCAATCTCCTCCGGGGACCCGGCGACGTCGACGCCGACGCCCACCTCATCCGCCCCGAGAGGCTCCAACGTGGCGAACTGCGAGTCGAGCAGCGCCGTCGGCATGAAGTGACCCTGCCGATGCGACATCCGGTCCTCGATGAGGGCCCGGTCACCGGTGAGGTGTACGAAGACGAGGCTGTCGACGTCGGGCGCGGCCGCCCGCAGCCGGTCGCGATAGCTGCGCTTCAGTGCGGAGCTGCTGACCACCCCGCCGAGCCCGGCACGCCCGTGCGCCCAGGACCCGATCGCGTCGAGCCAGGGCCACCGGTCGTCGTCGGTGAGCGGCGTGCCGGACGACATCTTCTGGATGTTCTCCGGCGGGTGGAAGTCGTCCCCCTCGGCGTACGGAACGCCGAGTCGGTCCGCGAGCAGGGGGCCGATCGTGGTCTTGCCGGTCCCTGCCACGCCCATGACTACGACGACGTGGGGGGTGCGCCGTTCCTGCATCGCGTCCTGCCTCGCTGTCTTCATCGACATCGGTCGGTTGTTCACGTCACTGAAACCCATTAGGTCTGACAAATTCAAGAGCCTGTGACATAAAAGTCTGACTTATTGTTCGCGGCGTGCTCCTCGTAGGCTTCCGTCATGACCGCACTGGCCCGAGGGCTGCACTCCCGCGTACTGGAAAGCCTCGGGCCCGCCATCACCGCGGGCGAGTACCCGCCGGGCAGCGTGTTGCGCACCGACGAGCTGGCCCAGCGCTTCGAGGTGTCCCGCTCCGTGATGCGGGAGGCCGTCCGGGTCCTCGAGTCCATGCACCTCGTCGCGTCCCGCCGCCGCGTGGGCGTCACCGTGCTGCCCGCCGAGGAGTGGAACGTCTACGACCCGCAGGTCATCCGGTGGCGGCTGGCCGGCGCCGACCGGCCGCGACAGCTGCGCTCCCTGACCGTCCTGCGGTCCGCCGTCGAGCCGGTCGCCGCCGGACTCGCCGCGCGGTACGCCACGGCGGCGCAGTGCGCGGAGCTCACCGAGTGCGCGCTCGGCATGGTCGCCCACTCCCGGGGACACCAGCTGGAGGGCTACCTCAAGCACGACGTCGCCTTCCACCGGGTGATCCTCAACGCGTCCGGCAACGAGATGTTCGCCCGGCTCGGGGACGTCGTCGCCGAGGTCCTGACGGGACGTACCGCGCATCAGGTGATGTTCGAGGACCCGGACCCGCCCGCCGTCACCCTGCACGTGCGGGTCGCCGAGGCGGTCAGGGAGGGCGACGCGGTCCGCGCGGAGGCCCTCACACGGGAGATCGCGCTCGGCGCCCTGGAGGAGCTGGACATCCTCGCGCCCTGAGGCACGGGGACCGTCCCCTGAGGTCGGGGGCGCGCCACGCGTCGGCGACAATGGGCGCCATGTCCCGACGCGCCCGCCGCCCCGCCGCCACGTCCTGCCCCTGCGGGCACCCCCAGCCGTACGACAAGTGCTGCGGAAGGCTCCACCGGGGCGAGAGCGCCGCGAGCACCCCCGAAGAGCTGATGCGCTCCCGCTACAGCGCCTTCGCCGTACAGGACGAGGGGTACCTGCTCCGCACCTGGCACCCCCGCACCCGGCCGCCCCGCGTCGAGTTCGACCCGGCGATGCGCTGGGTCGGCCTGGAGATCGAGGACACCACCGAGGGCTCGGCGTTCCACACCACCGCAACCGTGACGTTCCGGGCCCGGTACACCGACAGCGGCCGCCCGGACGCCCTGCACGAGAAGAGCAGGTTCGAGCGCGTGGACGGCTCGTGGCTGTACGTGGACGGCGACTTCATCGACTGAGCAAGGATCGGCCCGCGACCGGGACGTTCACAGCACGGCGGTCACAGCACGTCCCCGTACTCGCTGACGGCCCCTTCCGGAGCCAGCGCGTTGACGTAGTGGCCGGGCCCGTGGTCCTCGAAGGAGTACGTGAACGGGATCGTCCGCGTCAGCGCCAGACGCGCCGCGAAGAACGCGAGCGGCGCCACCACCGCGAGCCCCGCGAGGCTGTCCATCTGCGGATAGTGCAGGCCCGGGTCGTGCACCTCGGCCCAGCCGCCCGCCCGGGGCCCCCGCGCGAGCTCGGACAGCGAGCGCCCCGCGGCCCGCGCCCTGCGCCCCGCGTTGCGGCGCAGCTGCCCGCGGAGCAGGTCGCCCGGCAGCGAGACCGCGTCGATCGCCGTCTCCGCGGCGAGGGCCAGCGCCCCCTCCGGTACGCCGCGCGGCCTGCGGTAGTGGAACTCCCGGCCGAAGGGGGCGTAAGGGCCGACGGGCCGGGGCGGCAGCGCGGGCACGACGTCGCGGTCGAAGATGTAGCGCAGGAGCCGGTCGCGCAGGACGTGCTCGCCGCGGTGGTCGGTCGCCGCCGCGCACGCCTCGGCGAACTCGGGGCCGCCGAGCAGCGGCTGGCCGAAGGTGTAGACGGCCCGCAGACGTTCGGCGATGAGCCGGTATCGCTTCTCGTGGGTCAGGACCACGCCCATCAGCGCGGCCATCGCGCCGCCCAGGCTGTGCCCGGTGATGTACAGCGCCTCCATGCCGTCGCCGCGCACGCCCGTCTCCGAGGGGTCGACCGACTCGCCGCGCGCGGCCCGCTCCAGGGCCTGCATGATGAGGTGACGGGTGGCGCGCATGTTGCGGTAGAAACCGGCGTGGACCTGGTGGCGCGTGCCGGCCAGCTCCACGGAGAGTGTCTCGGGGCGCACGTCGGCATCGGTGAGGATGCTGATGATGTCCTCGGGCTGAGTGCCGCGGTAGCAGAGGATCACCACCCGCCGGTCCTTGTCCTGGATCAGATAGGCGGCCGATGCGATGTACATGGCGTCGACGCGCTGCTCGAAGACCCGGCAGCGGTTCTCCTCCAGACCGAGCCTCGACATGATCATCGCGACGGTGTCCGGGTCGCCCACCCGGCCGACCCCCGCGTACGCGTACGCCGCACAGGTCGCCATGGTGTGCGGGACGGGTCCCTCCGTCTCGGGCGGCCCCTTCTCCGCGGCGAGCCGGTCCACGAGATCCCGGTGGACGGGGAAGCCGCCGGGCCCGCCCGCGGTGGGCTCCTTGAGCGGGCGCAGATCGGCGAAGCGCGGTCCCCTGGCGAAGTCGTCCCGCATGGCGTCCCCCCACGGCGAGCGGTGGCCGCCCCCGCGACGAGCGGCGGCCGCACCGGACTTGCGAGCACACCACCGGCCCGGCGCACCGTCAACTCGGCGGCTCCCGCACGGCGGACACCCGACGGGACCCGGCCACCGTGCCCGCCCCGCACATGGGGCTGGTGGGAAGCGGAGATTCACACGGGGTGTGAACCGGCCGACCGGCCCGGCTCGGCGCACCCGGCGAACCGCCGCCCACGGGCCCAAACGCCCTGGCCCGCCCGCCTGTTCGACGCCCCGGGGCGGCCGCGCACATAGGCGGGAACCATCGCTGCGGCCGACCGGCGCCGCCAGTAGCGTCTGCCTGCCCCCTGTCCCGTACGCAGTGGAGTCCCGTACGCAGTCCCGCGCAGCCCAGCAGTGCGAAGGAAGAGGCGCCCGATGGCCGACACCGGACAGCACCAGCAGAGTTACGAGCGCTACATGGGCGGCAGCCCGGAAGCGGAGCGACGCCTCTTCGAGCGCCTGGCCAAGGAACTGATGAAGGTCCAGGAGAAGAACCGGCGCGCGGCACGGGCGGCCACACCCGAGCGCGCCCTGCACGCCAAGGCCGCACTCGGCGTGGAGAACGCACGCCTGCGCTTCCACGACGACCTGCCGGCCTCGCTGCGCGGCGGCTTCGCGCAGCCCGGCGCCGAGTACCCGGCGACCGTGCGGCTCTCCAACGCGAGCGGCATCCGCCAGGCCGACGGAGCGCCCGACCTGCGCGGCGCCGCCGTGCGCGTCACCGTCTCCGCCGAGGAGAGCCACGACCTGCTCGCCACCAACCACCCGGTCTCGCACGCCCGTGACGCCCGCGAGTTCGTCGCCTTCGCGAAGGCCATGGCGGGCGCCACGACCACGCTCCAGAAGGCCGTCGGGCTCTTCGTGAAGCTGCCGCTCGCCGTCGGCGTGGCCACCGCCACCCGTATGCGCCGCAACGTGCAGGCCGCCGCCCGGCACACCGTGAACAGCCTCGCCGCGGAGACGTACTGGAGCCGCAGCGCCATCCTGTGGGGCGAGGCCGGACCGGTCCGCTACCTGCTGCGGCCCTCCGGCGGCAGCGCCACCGCCACCCGCTCCGACCCCGAGCGCCGCGACCCGCAGTACCTGCGCCGCGAGCTCGAGACCCGGCTCGCCCGGCAGGACGTCACCTTCGACCTGTGCCTCCAGCGGTACGTCGACGAGCGGCGTACCCCCGTCGAGGACGGCTCCGTCGAATGGCTGGAGTCCGTGGCCCCCGCCGTGTCCGTGGCCACCCTCACCGTGCCGAGCCAGGACCTCGACACGGCGGAGGCCCGCGCCGCGGGCGGCCGCGTCGAAGTGACCGGCTTCAACCCGTGGTTCACCACGGACGAGTTCCGTCCGCTCGGCAACCTCAACCGCGCCCGCAAGTCCGCGTACGAGGCGAGCGCCGCACACCGCCACGGCCTGCGCTTCGTCACCGGCGAACCGCTGCGCAACACGGTCCTCGGCGTGCCCGTGGCCGCCGCCTTCCGGCTCCTGAACCGGTACGTGCCCTGGCACAAGCTGCCCGTCGAGGCGGGCCTGCTCAACCTCGTCTTCCTCCGCAAGGCGCTGCGCCGCCTCAACCTCGTCGACACCGACGTGCACGAGGCGCCGCCCAGGACGACGCGGGTGCCCGCGCCGGTCGACGAGCAGCTGCGCACCGCCCGGTCCTACGACGGAACGTACAACGACCTCTCGAAGCCCTCGATGGGAGCCGTGGGCGCCGCCTTCGGCCGCAACCTCAAGCCCGTCTACCGGCCCGACCTCTTCGACGTCCCGAACCCCGTCACCGTCAGCCGGCAGCTCCTGCACCGCGACACGTTCCTGCCCGCGACGTCACTGAACGTCCTCGCCGCCGCCTGGATCCAGTTCCAGGTCCACGACTGGGTCAACCACCGGCGGTACAAGCCCGGCGGCAAGTCCGTCGAGGTGCCGTTGCCGCCCGGCACCAGCTGGCACAACACCCCCGGCGGGCCCGCGGAGCACGTGATGCGCTTCGCCGACAACGAGGGCATCGAACTCCCCGGCGACCAGCCGCCCGTCCTCTTCGCCAACACCGCGTCGCACTGGTGGGACGGCTCCGAGGTGTACGGCGAGAACGAACACACCGCCCGGTTCCTGCGCGAGCCCGACGGCGGCGCCAAACTCCGTCTCGAAGAGGGCCACTTGCCGATCGCGCAGAACGGCGTCCCGCTCACCGGCTTCGCCGACAACTGGTGGCTCGGCCTCAGCGCCATGCACACGCTCTTCGCCCGCGAGCACAACGCGGTCTGCGACGCGCTGCGCCACGCCTACCCGTCGATGAGCCAGGAGAGCGTCTACCACACCGCCCGTCTCGTCGTCTCCGCACTCATCGCGAAGATCCACACGGTGGAGTGGACCCCGGCGATCCTCGCCACCGAGGCCATCGACATAGGCCTGCACACCAACTGGGACGGACCGCCCAACAGTTGGCTGAACAAGCTCGGCCTCTGGCTCCTGGAGGCCCACTCGCTGACCGGCATTCCCGCGACGCTGCCGGACCACCACAGCGCGCCGTACTCCCTGACGGAGGACTTCGTCACCGTCTACCGCATGCACCCGCTCATCCCCGACGACTACGAACTGCGCGAGCACCGCTTCGGGCAGCGCCTCGAAACCCTCGGGTTCAACGACATCCAGGGGCGCGCCGCCGAGGGCGCCATCCGCAAGACGGGCCTCGCCGACACGCTCTACTCCTTCGGCATCGCCCACCCCGGCGCGATCACCCTGCACAACTTCCCGCGCGCGCTCCAGCGGTTCGAGCGCGACGGCGAACTCATCGACCTGTCCGTCGTCGACCTCGTCCGCACCCGCAGGCGCGGCGTGCCCCGCTACAACGACTTCCGCGAGGGCCTGCACAAGCAGCGCATCCGCCGCTTCGAGGACCTGTCGCAGGACCCCGAGACGGTGGCCCGCCTCAAGGACGTCTACCGCTCCGTCGACGAGATCGACACCGTGGTCGGCCTGTTCGCCGAGAACCCGCCGCACGGATTCGGCTTCAGCGACACCGCGTTCCGCATCTTCATCCTGATGGCCACGCGGCGCCTGCAGAGCGACCGCTTCCTGACCGTCGACTTCCGCCCCGAGATCTACACGCCGCTCGGCATCGACTGGGTGCAGAAGGGCGGCATGAACTCGGTGCTGCTGCGCCACTGCCCGGAGCTCGCGGGCCTGCTCCCGCGCGGGGCGAGCGCGTTCGCACCGTGGCGACAGGTACAGCAGACGACCGACGGGGACGAGGGCGGACGTGCCGACGGCTGAGGCCGGACCGGGGGGCCGGGGCGAGCGCACCACCGGCCCCGGCCCCGGCCACCCCGGGCTCGGCGATCTCTTCGCCCGGCCCCTCCTGGAGACCGTCTGGCGGCGGCGTACGCACCGGGTGAGCCGCGGTGCCGCCGTGCCCGCCGGGTCGATGAGCTACCGGTCGCCGCACGAGCCGCGGCCGCTGTCCGAGCTGGAGGAGGCGGTGCTCGTCGCGCTGACGGGGTGCACCGGACTCACCATGCCGGACCGCCCCTTCGACGATCCGCGCGACGGCAAGCCCATCATGGCCAAGCCCAACATGACCATGGCGGGCCGGACCGCGGGCAGCCCCGACAACGCTCAGGGCACGCATTTCTTCCTGATCAACGACTCGGGCACGTACTTCCTGCGCCGGCTGCCCCCGGCCCCCTCCACGCCCCTCGACGCGACCGCCCTGGTGGAGCGGGCACGGCAGGCCAAGGTCCGCGTCCTCGACCACCGCCTGGACGTCGCCGATGGCATGCGCGACTTCCCGGCCTACCTCGACTCCAACCGCTTCCTGTCCAACTTGCCGGGAACCACCGTCCTGTTCCCCGTCGTGGACCTCTCCCACCAGTACATCAACGCCCTCATGTACCTGCTCACCCAGCCGGACGACGTCCGCCCCACCCTGGTCGACGACCGCAACTTCTACCGCCCGGCGGGTGTCAAGAAATGGGTCCGCAACGGGTTCCTGAACGGCGACATCAAGCTGCCGCTCGGCGCGCTCGGCCCGCTGCGCACCCAGATCGAGGCGGACCTGCTCCTGCAGAACCTGATGCTGACCGCCGAGGCGATGGGCCTCGGCGCGTGGATCCACGCCTCCATCAGCCCCCAGATCGCCCTGGGCGACCCCAAGTTCTCCCGCGCCTACGGCCGCATGCTGGGCTTCACCTTCGTCACCCCGCGCTGGCGCCTGCCGGACGTGTGGCGCTGGCACGTCCCGCTCCCCAAGTACGCCGACCTGCGCTCGCACCCCGTCGGCCTGAAGTCCCCGGAGGGCGAGCCGCTCATCGAGGCGGCGTGCCCGCCGGCGCACCGCACCATGGCGGCGGCGGTCGACGCGGTGATCCGCGCCAAGTTCGGCCCCGGCGGAACGTACGGCGACAAGGACGTCTTCTCCCGCATCTACAAGGAGGGGTACGGGCAGCGGTACCTCGCGGAGGCGAGCGAGTACGAGGACCGGGTCGTGGAGTGCGCGCGGGACATCTGCGCGTACATCCTGCGCACACACCGCCGCTTCCCCGCGCACACCGACGCGATCCACGTCCCCGGCGTCTGGCTCCAGGTCCACCACGTCGAGACCGACTACTACGACCGGTTCTTCGCCGACGGCCTGACGGACGCCCACCGCCGCCACGAAGCACTGTGGGACACGTGACACGCCGGTGCCGGGCCGTCACGCCAGCGGCGGGACCGTACAGGCGATCAGGGAGGGTCCGGGTTCCGCGAGCCCCCGCTTCAGGAGCGCCGCGAACTCCTCGGCCGTGGCCGCCCGTTCCGCCGGCACGCCCATCCCGCGCGCCAGCGCGACGAAGTCGAGGGGCGGCCCCGACAGGTCGAGGAGCCGCCGCGCCCGCTCCCCGCCCGCCACCGCCCCCACCGCTTCCAGCTCCAGGTTGAGGATCGCGTACGACCCGTTGTCGTAGACGACCGTCGTGACGTCGAGCCCCTCCCGCGCCTGCGTCCACAGCGCCTGCAGCGTGTACATCGACGCGCCGTCCCCGACCAGCGCCAGCACGGGCCGGTCGGGACAGGCGACCCCCGCGCCCACCGCGAGCG
The DNA here is from genome assembly GCF_008642315.1 of Streptomyces venezuelae. Classification (NCBI taxonomy): domain Bacteria; kingdom Bacillati; phylum Actinomycetota; class Actinomycetes; order Kitasatosporales; family Streptomycetaceae; genus Streptomyces; species Streptomyces venezuelae. Next base: position 7,137,429 of record NZ_CP029192.1, read on the forward strand.
GCAGCCCCTGTCCCATGGCGCCGCCGGTCAGCGTCAGCCAGTCGTGCGGCGGCGCCCCCGCGGTCGCGCCCGGCAGCCACAGCCCCGAGGTGTTCGCCTCGTCGACGACGACGGCGCCCTCCGGCAGCAGCGCCCCGATCACCGCGGCCGCCGACTCGGCCGTCAGCTCACCGCTGGGCAGCGCGGGCCGTGCCGCCTGCGCCCGGACGCGCCGCGCGCCGGGCCCCACCACTTCGGCGAGCCCTTGGAGCGCTGCCGTCACGTCCTCGGCGCCCGCCGCGAGCGTGTGCACCGCGCAGCCCTGCGGCACCAGCGCGCCGCCCTGCCCGGGATACGCGAAGAAGGTCACCGGCGACGCGGCTCCGGCGAGCACCAGGTGCCGTACGCCCGCCAGCTGGCGCGTCGCACCGGCCGCCAGGTAGGCGAGCCGCTCGACGGCGGGTCGGCCCGCGCCCCGCTCCATGCGGGCGGGGAAGGTCTCGCAGAGCAGCTCGGCGCCGGTCGCCGCGGCGATCCGCCCCGCCGCCTCGAGACCGGCCCCGCGCACGGCGTCCCCGCCGAGCAGCAGGGCGGCGCCCTCACCGGACCGCAGCGCCCCGGCCGCGCCCGTCACGGCGTCCACGGAGACCAGGCCGTGCCGCGCCGGGGCGGGGCGCTGCGGTCCGGTGAGGGCGCCGCCCGCCTGCGACCAGGACACGTCGGCGGGCACGACCAGCGTCGCGACGGCGCCGGGCGGGCCGGTCGCCGCGGTGACGGCGGCGGCCACGTCACCGGCGAGTTCGGTGGCGTAGTAGGTGCGCCGCGTCCAGGCCGAGACGGTGCGGGCGAGCGCCCCGATGTCGGACTCCAGGGGCGCGTCGAGCCGCTTGTGGTGCAGGGCGTGGTCGCCCACGACGTTGACGACGGGGGTGGCGGCCCGGCGCGCGTTGTGCAGGTTGGGCAGGCCGCCCGCGAGGCCGGGGCCGAGGTGCAGGAGCGTGCACGCGGGGCGCCGTGTCATCCGTCCGTAGCCGTCGGCGGCGCCCGTGGCCACGCCCTCGAAGAGGCAGAGCACGGGCCGCAGTTCGGGCGTCTCGTCCAGGGCGGCCACGAAGTGCATCTCGGAGGTGCCGGGGTTGGCGAAGCACGCGCGGACGCCTCCGTCCACGAGTCCGTTGATCAGGATCTGCGCTCCGGTCGGCATGGCGGTCCGCCTCTGCTCGGTGGCGAGGGCGCGCGGTGGGCGACGGCGCCCGGCGCGTGGGGGAGGCCAGTCTTCACGGGGTCCGGGCCGTGGCGGCAGCCGGGATCCGGCCAGCCGGTGCGGGCGCGCCGGGCCCGAACCTGCGCCGGTAGCCGGACGGGCTGAGCCCCGTCTCGCGGCGCAGCCGGGCCCGCAGATTGGCGGCGGTGCCGAGGCCGCTGCGGTGCGCGACCACGTCGAGGCGTTCCTCGCCGCGCTCGATGAGTCGGCAGGCCAGCGCCACGCGCTCACCGGTCAGCCAGGCCAGCGGGGTCGTGCCGAGCTGGGCGCGGAAGCGGCGGTGCAGGGTGGCGGGACTGACCCCGGCGCGCGCGGCGAGACCGGTCACGGTCACGGGATCGCCGAGCCGCTCCTGCGCCCAGGCGAGGACCGGGGCGAGGGACTCGTCCGGCACCGCGGGGACGGGCCGTTCGATGAACTGCCGCTGCCCGCCGTCGCGGTGGGCGGCGAACACGAGCCGCCTGCTCACGGAGTTGGCGACCTCCGCCCCGAAGTCCTTGCGCACGATGTGCAGACCGAGGTCGAGGGCGGCCGCACTGCCCGCCGCGGTGAGGATGTCGCCGTCGTCCACGAACAGCACGTCGGGTTCGAGCTGCACGGCCGGAAACCGCTCACGGAAGGAGTCGGCCCACTGCCAGTGCGCGGTGGCCCGCCGCCCGTCGAGCACCCCGGCCTCGGCGAGCGTGAACGCCCCGCTGCAGAACCCCACCAGGCGGGCGCCCCGCGCGTGGGCGCGGCGGACGGCGTCGAGGACGGCGGGGCGGCGCGGCACGTCGGTGTCCGGCCGGTTGGGCACGATCAGGGTGTCCGCGCGGTCGGCGGCGTCGAGTCCGGCCACGCCGGTGAGCGTGAAGAAGCCGTCCCGCATCAGGGTGCCGGGGGTGGGCGAGCAGAGCGTGAAGTCGTACAGGTCGCGGCCGAGTTCGGGTCGGCGCAGGCCGAACACCTCCGTCGCGCAGCCGAGCTCGAAGGGGTTGGAGTTCTCGTCGACGATGACGACGACGCGGTGCGGAGGCCGCGCGGCGGGCGAGTGCGCGGCGGGCGAGTGTGGGGTGAACGGGTGCGGGGTGAACGGGTGCGGGGTGACCGGGTGCGAGGATCCTTGCGTCATGTGCGATTTCTAGCACTCGTGGCAGGGGCGGGCCACGTCGCAGGATCACTGCATGAACACCGAACCCATCGCTCTCGACCGGGCTTTCGCCTCCTTCGACGCCCTGTGGAGCCCTCGCATCGTCACCTCCGTCAACGACTACGACGTCCGCGTCACCAAGGTCGAGGGCGCACACATCTGGCACGTCCACGACGACACCGACGAGTTCTTCCTCGTGGTCGACGGGGAGCTGCACATCGATCTGCGCGAGCCCGCGGGGGAGCGCCGGGTCACCCTCCGGCAGGGCTCCGTCTTCACCGTCCCGCGCGGCGTCGAGCACCGGCCCCACGCCCCGGAGGGCGCCCGCATCCTCCTCTTCGAGCCCACCGGCACCCCGACGGTCGGCGACCGCCACGACGAGATCCCCGACCACGTGCACGCGACGACGGGACGCCTATTCAAATTTGACTAGACTGGGGCGCATGCCCGAGAAGATGATTCCGCTCCTCCCGTGCCGCACCGTCCAGCCGGTGGTCGACTTCTACACCGCCCTCGGCTTCGAGACGACCTTCTTCCAGAAGAGCCCCTATCCGTACGCCGTCGTCGAGCGCGGCCGCATCGAGCTGCAGTTCTTCGCCATGAAGGAGTACGACCCCCAGCAGTCCTACTCCGGGTGCTACGTCGTCACCGACGACGTCGAGACGCTGTACGCCGCCTTCCGTGCCGGGCTCAAGGCGGCGTACGGCAGGATCCCCTCCCGCGGCCTGCCCCGCATCGGCCCGCTCAAGGACATGTCGTACGGCATGCGGCAGTTCCTGATGACCGACCCCGGCGGCAACAGCATCCGCGTCGGGCAGCAGATCAGCGAGGACCAGTCGATGCGCCCCGTCCCCAAGGGGACCTTCGCGCGGGCCCTGCACATGGCCGACCTGTTCGTCGACTCCAAGGAGGACCTGCCCGGCGCCGCGAAGATCATCGACAGGGCCCTCGGTCTCACCGACGAGCGCCCGACCCCCGAGCAGGAGCTGCGCCTCCTGGTCCTGCGCGCCGACCTCGCCCGCCGCCTCGGCGACGACGGCCTTGCGGACCGGCTCCTGGCCCGCGCCGCAGCCGTTCCGCTCGCCGACGCGGAGCGGGAGTCCGCGCGGGACGCCCTGGCGCGCCTGGCCGAGCTGCGGGAATAGCGGCCGGCCCCCCTGGCGGACGTGGACAGGCACCCTCCGTATGAGAGCCGTCAAGACGGCCGAACGCGCCGTATGGAGGGTGTCAACGCCGGCCGTGGACGGCGAAAAGGGCGGTTACCTCTAACCGTCCGAGCAACTACTGCACCATCCACTTCCTTCAGGAGCTCACGATGGCCGACGTGGCCTTCGTCGTCACCACGCTCGCGGTCTTCGCGCTGGTGGCCCTCGTCGCCAAGGGGGTGACCAAGCTGTGACCGCCGAGAACATCGTCGGCCTCGTCGTGGCCGTCGCCCTCCTTGGCTATCTCGTCCTCGCCCTCGTCTTCCCGGAGAGGTTCTGAGTACGGATATGAGCCCCGTTCTTGCCGGTGTGCTCCAGCTGCTCGCCCTCGTGGCGGCGCTCGCCCTCGCATACCGACCGCTCGGCGACTACATGGCCCACGTCTACGGCTCGAAGAAGCACCTCCGTGCCGAGAAGTGGATCTACAGGGCCATCGGCGCCGACCCCGACACGGAGATGCGCTGGCCCGCGTACCTGCGCGGCGTCCTCGCCTTCTCCGCCGCCGGCGTCCTCTTTCTCTACCTGCTGCAGCGGCTCCAGGGCTCGCTGCCCGGCTCGCTGGGCTTCAAGTCCATCGATCCCGACCAGGCGTTCAACACCGCGGCGTCGTTCGTCGCGAACACCAACTGGCAGTCGTACTCCGGCGAACAGGCCATGGGCCACGTCGTGCAGACCGGCGGCCTCGCCGTGCAGAACTTCGTCTCCGCCGCCGTCGGCATCGCCGTCGCGGTGGCGCTGGTACGCGGCTTCGCACGGTCCCGCACGGGTGAGCTCGGCAACTTCTGGGCCGACCTCGTGCGCGGCACCGTCCGCATCCTGCTCCCGATCTCCGTGATCGGCGCGCTCGTCCTCGTCGCCTGCGGCGCCCTGCAGAACTTCTCCGGCATCCACGAGGTCGGGCAATTCCTGACTGGGCACAGCACGGGTGGCACGCAGCAGTGGAACGGCGGAGCCGTCGCCTCCCAGGAGGTCATCAAGGAGCTGGGCACCAACGGCGGCGGCTACTTCAACGCCAACTCCGCCCACCCCTTCGAGAACCCCAACGCGCTCTCGAACCTCTTCGAGATCTTCCTGATCCTGCTCATCCCGTTCGCGCTGACGCGGACCTTCGGCAGGATGGTCGGCTCCCTCCGGCAGGGCTACGCGATCCTCGCCACGATGGCGACGATCTGGCTCGGCTTCACCGCGCTGATGATGTGGACCGAGTTCCACCACGGCGGCCCGGCCTTCGACCTCGCGGGCGGGGCGATGGAGGGCAAGGAGAACCGGTTCGGCATCGCGGGGTCGTCGATCTTCTCCGTGGCCACCACGCTCACCTCCACCGGCGCGGTGAACTCCTTCCACTCCTCGTACACCGGCTTCGGCGGCGGCATCCAGATGCTGGGCATGCAGCTCGGCGAGATCGCGCCCGGCGGCACCGGATCCGGCCTCTACGGCATGCTCGTCATGGCGATCATCGCCGTGTTCATCGCCGGACTGATGGTCGGCCGCACCCCCGAGTACCTCGGCAAGAAGATCGGCACCCGCGAGATCAAGCTGGCCGCCTGCTACATCCTCGTCACCCCGGCGCTCGTCCTCGGCTTCACGGCCGTCGCGATGGCCCTGCCCACACCGGGCGACTCCATGACGAACACCGGCGCGCACGGCTTCTCCGAGATCCTCTACGCCTACACCTCCGGGGCCAACAACAACGGTTCCGCCTTCGCGGGCCTGAACGCCGACACGCAGTGGTTCAACAGCACGATCGGGCTCGCGATGCTGCTCGGCCGCTTCCTGCCGATGGTGTTCGTCCTCGCGCTCGCCGGATCGCTGGCCGAGCAGCAGCCCGTCCCCAGGACGGCGGGCACCCTGCGCACCGAGAAGCCGCTCTTCACCGGTCTATTGGTCGGCACGATCATGATCATCACCGGTCTGACCTATTTCCCCGCGCTCGCGCTGGGACCGCTTGCCGAGGGACTCGCAGCATGAGCACAGACACCAAGGTGGACGTCCCCACCGGCCACGAGCCCGCCGCCGGAGACTCCGGCAAGGTCGGCGCGGGCCTCTTCGACCCGGCCCAGCTCCTGAAGTCGCTGCCGGACGCCTTCCGCAAACTGAACCCGCGCGTGATGGTCAAGTCGCCCGTCATGTTCGTCGTCCTGATCGGCTCGGTGGTCACCACCGTGCTCGCGCTCAAGGACCCCGGGGACTGGTTCGGCTGGGCGATCACCGCCTGGCTCTGGCTGACCACGGTCTTCGCCAACCTCGCGGAGGCCGTCGCCGAGGGCCGCGGCAAGGCGCAGGCCGACACCCTGCGCAAGGCCAAGACCGACACCGTCGCCCGCCGCCTCACGGGCGCCGCCGAGGAGTCCGTGGCCGGCACCGAGCTGCGCATCGGCGACCTGGTCGTCTGCGAGGCCGGCGACATCATCCCCGGCGACGGTGACGTCGTCGAAGGCGTGGCCTCCGTCGACGAGTCCGCGATCACCGGCGAATCGGCCCCCGTCATCCGCGAGTCCGGCGGCGACCGCTCCGCCGTCACGGGCGGCACGAAGGTCCTCTCCGACCGCATCGTCATCAAGATCACGACGAAGCCGGGCGAGACGTTCATCGACCGCATGATCAACCTGGTCGAGGGCGCGGCCCGGCAGAAGACGCCCAACGAGATCGCCCTGAACATCCTCCTGGCGTCCCTCACCATCGTCTTCCTGCTCGCCGTCGTCACCCTCAAGCCCTTCGCGATCTACGCGGGCGCCGACGACCAGACCTCGCTGATCGTCCTCGCGGCGCTGCTCGTCTGTCTGATCCCGACGACCATCGGCGCCCTGCTCTCCGCGATCGGCATCGCGGGCATGGACCGCCTGGTCCAGCGCAACGTCCTCGCCATGTCGGGAAGGGCCGTCGAGGCCGCGGGCGACGTGTCGACGCTGCTCCTCGACAAGACGGGCACCATCACCCTCGGCAACCGCCGGGCCGCCGAGTTCCTGCCGGTGCGCGGCACGACCGCGGCCGAGGTCGCCGACGCCGCCCAGCTCTCCTCACTGGCCGACGAGACGCCCGAGGGCCGCTCCGTCGTCGTACTCGCCAAGGAGGAGTACGGCCTGCGCGAGCGCCACCAGGGCGAGCTGACCGGCGCCGAGTGGGTGCCGTTCACCGCGCAGACCCGCATGTCCGGCGTGGACGTCGACGGACGCAAGGTGCGCAAGGGCGCGACCGGTTCGGTCATCGCCTGGGTGAAGGAACGCGGTGGCGAGGTCGCCGAGGACGCACAGGAGCTGGGCGGCCGGATCTCGCAGGCCGGCGGCACACCGCTGCTCGTGGCTCTGGAGGACGCCGACGGCCCGCGCGTCCTCGGAGTGATCCACCTCAAGGACGTCGTCAAGGAAGGCATGCGGGAACGGTTCGACGAACTGCGCCGCATGGGCATCAAGACCGTCATGATCACGGGTGACAACCCGCTGACCGCCAAGGCCATCGCGGACGAGGCCGGCGTGGACGACTTCCTCGCCGAGGCCACGCCCGAGGACAAGATGGCGCTGATCAAGCGCGAGCAGGCGGGCGGCAAGCTGGTCGCGATGACGGGCGACGGCACCAACGACGCCCCCGCGCTCGCCCAGGCCGACGTCGGCGTCGCCATGAACACCGGCACCTCCGCCGCCAAGGAGGCCGGGAACATGGTCGACCTGGACTCCAACCCGACGAAACTCATCGAGATCGTCGAGATCGGCAAACAACTCCTCATCACCCGAGGGGCGTTGACGACCTTCTCGATCGCCAACGACGTCGCGAAGTACTTCGCGATCATCCCGGCGATGTTCGCGGTCGCCTATCCGTCGCTCGACAAGCTCAACATCATGAACCTGTCGTCGCCGGAGTCCGCGATCCTCTCCGCGGTCGTCTTCAACGCGCTGATCATCGTCGCGCTCGTGCCGCTCGCCCTCAAGGGTGTCCGGTACCGGCCGATGAGCGCCGACAAGATGCTGCGGCGCAACCTCGGCCTCTACGGCCTGGGCGGGCTCGTCGCCCCGTTCATCGGCATCAAGATCATCGACGTACTCATCTCCCTCATCCCCGGCATTGGGTGACGCAGCCATGAACAACTCCGTAGGAAACACCGCCCGGCTGATCGGCGCGGGCCTGCGCGCCCTGCTCGTCCTCACCGTCATCTGCGGCGTCCTCTACCCCCTCGCCGTGACCGGCGTCGCCCAGGCCCTCCTGCCCGGCAAGGCCAACGGCTCCGAGGTGACGGCGGACGGCAGGACCGTCGGCTCCGAACTCATCGGCCAGCGCTACGACCTGCCGCTGAAGAAGGGCCAGGAGACGGCAGATCCTGACCTCAAGTGGTTCCAGCCCCGCCCCTCCAACGGCCTCGGCGAGAACAGCGTCAACACCCAGTACAAGCTGCTCCTGTCCGGCGCCACCAACCTCTCCGGTGCCGACAAGGAACTGATCCGGCAGGTGAAGGACGCCAAGGCGGCCGTCATTGAGGACAACTCCACCCCCGGGCACCGGATCAGCCCCTCGGACGTGCCCGCCGACGCGGTCACCTCCTCCGGCTCCGGCCTCGACCCGCACATCTCCCCGGAGTACGCGGATCTCCAGGTCCGTCGCGTGGCCGCCGAGAACCACCTGTCCGTACGACAGGTCCAGAAGCTGGTCGACGACCACACCGACGGGCGCACCCTCGGCTTCATCGGCGAGCCGCGCGTCAACGTCCTCCAGCTCAACATCGCCCTCGGGGAACTCACCGGCAAGGGATGACCGGACGGCCCGGCGGCCCGGAGGGGCCGGTCTCAGGGCGCCGGGTCCGCGTCCCCCAGTACCGTTCGGATGAACTCCTCGGCGCCCGAGATCTGCTCCGCGTCGATCTCCACCTCCTTGCCGTCCGGGTGCCGGACGACGATGGAGAGGTTCGCGCGCCGCTGCTTGATCCAGAGCTGCGCGGACGCCACCAGCGCGGCGACCGTGCCGCTGCTGACGGTGGTCAGGACCAGCTCCGACACGGTCCCCATCTGGCCGGGCTCCGGCGTTCCGCCCGCGAGCCGGACCCGGCCCCGCAGGTCGTCCTCCCGCTGCAGCCAGGCGTGCAGATCCCGCACCAGCGCCGTGTCGGACCCCGCCGGGCCCGCCACCTCGATCAGTACCGACATGACATCACCGCATCCCCTCCCGCGTCGTGCGTACGCGTCCGCATGGACGTCTCTCATACTGTGCCCCACGACAACTCGGTCCGTACGGGGGAGAATTGGGCCGACCCGAGACGAAGTGGTGAGGCAGTGCGCACAGCGGTGGCCGCGTTCGACGTGGGTGGTACCAATTCCCGGCTGCGCGGCGGCTGGGCCGGCGAGCCGGAGTACACGGAGCGGAAGGTGCGGACCGCCGACTTCCCGTCGCTTGGGGACCTCGTGACCGCCTCCCTCGGCGAGGCGGGCCTGCGCCCCGAGGCCGTGGTGCTCGCGGTCGCGGGACGCGTCCCCGCGCACGGCGACGTACAGATGACCAACCTGCCGCACTGGCCGCTGTTCGAGAGCGCCGCGTTCGCGGCCGAACACGGCATCCGGCTCCGCGTCGTGAACGACATGACGGCGACCGCGCACGGCATGGCGGACCTCGGACCGGACGAGGTGCGGCCGCTCACCCACCACGACGCCGCCGCCCGCGCGGACGAACTCCTCGCGGTCTCCGTGGGCAGCGGCGTCGGCAGCGCCCTCCTCGACGGGCAGGGGGCGGTGCGCACGTCCGAGTCGGGACACGTCACGTGGCAGCCGGTGGACGCGTTCGAGGCGGGATACCTCGACTTCCTCAGGTCCGGGAGCGCAGGGGTCGTCACCGTCGAGGAGTCCATCGGAGGGCTCCGCGGCTTCGACCGGATGTACGACTACGTGTGTCACGCGGCGCCGCCCACCCCCGAACTGCACGCCAGGGTGACCGAGGCGCGCGGGACGGGCGCCCCCGTCGCGCCGCTGATCACCGCGGCGGCGCTGGCCGGCGACCCCCGCGCCCGCGAGGTCGTCCGGCTGTTCGCCGCCGTCTTCGGCCAGTACCTGCGCGGTCTCGTCCTGGTGTGCCTGCCCGCGGGCGGCGTCGTCACCCTCACGAGCGGGGTGCTGCAGGCGCCAGGGGTCGCGGAGTTCCTGTGCGCGCGGACGGCGTTCCTGGACCGCTTCATCAGCCCGGGCGCCTGCCACCACGACCTGCTCGCCGAGGTCCCTGTCCGCCTCGCCCTCGACCCGCTGGTGGGCGTGCGGGGCGCCTACCGCCTGGCGACGCGGGACGCGCTCGGGGAGGGGCCGCGGGACCAGAGGTTCTAGGGCCTGTCGGAAGCCCCGCCTGCCCCCCTCCGGGCGGACGGCGGGACAGGTCGGGGCGGACGACGGGACAGGTCCTAGAGCGGCGCGCACCACCCGTCCGCCCCGGGCATCCCCGCGGCCTCCTCCGGCCCCCACGACCCGCGCGCGTAGGGCAGCGGAGCGTCCCGCACGTCCAGCGCGGGAGCCACGATGCGCCACGACTCCTCCACCGTCCGCATCGACACGAACCGGCCCGTCCTGCCGTGGACGGCATCCGCCAGCAGGTGCGTGTACGCCTCCCACGACGGCCCGGCCGCCTCCAGGTCGAAGGCCAGATCCACCGGCATCGGCCCGGGATCCGCCCCGGGCCTGCGGGCGTTGACCGTCAGCACGGCCCCGCCGTGACCGCCGAGCCGGAAGCGCAGCCGCGCGGGCCCCGGATCCTCGCGGGTGAACCAGAGCCGGTGCCCGGCGGGCACGAAGTCCACGACCACCTCGATCGCCGTCGCGGCGAGCCCCTTGCCGGAGCGCAGCAGGAACGGCACCCCGCGCCAGCGCTCCGCGTCGACGTCGAGGCGCAGCGCGGCGAAGGTCTCCACCGCCGAGTCGTCGGCCACGCCCGCCTCCGCCCGGTAGCCCGCGTACTGCCCGCGCACGAGCCGCCCCGGATCGACCGGGCGCACCCGGGCCAGGGCCTGCGCGATCCGCTCGCGGAACGCCTCCGCGGTGCCGTCGGCGGGCGACTCCATCGCCACTATCCCGACGAGTTGCAGCAGATGGCTCTGGACGACGTCGCGGACCGCGCCGATCTCCTCGTACAGGGATCCACGCGTGTCGACACCCCTGCTCTCGCAATGCGTGATCTGCACCCGGGAAATGGTGTTCCGGTCCCATGCGGAGGCGATGAACGGATTGCAGAAACGGAAAGCCAGGAGATTCTCGACCGCTTCCTTGCCGAGGTAGTGATCCATTCTCAGCACGGAGTCGGCCGAGAATACTTTGAGCAGCGATTCGTTGAGCGCCCGCGCCGAATGGAGATCATTGCCGAAGGGCTTCTCGACGAGCACGGAGCCCGGCGGGAGACGCACGGCCCCCATCGTCGCGATCGTGCCGGTCGCCAGCGGGGGCGGGACACCGAGGAAGTACACGGGACGGTCCGTGGTGCGCAGCGCGTGGGCCACGTCCTCCATGGTGCCGCGCCGGGCCGTGTCCCCCTCGATGTAGCAGGTCCTGGCCAGCAGCCCGTGGACCGTGACGCCGTCCGACGGACCGCACATGTCGTGGACCGCCGACGTCACGAACTTCTCGAAGCCCTCCCTGCCGAGACCGGGCAGACCGACCGCGACGATCAAAGGCGTGCACCGCTCGGAAAGCGAGAGTGACAGACGATAGAGGGCGGGCCAGAGTTTTCGTCGCGCCAGATCTCCGGTCGCGCCGAAGAGAACCAAGGCATCTGACGATGCGTTCGCCACGCACCCTCCTCAGGGAGAACCCGACGCCCGCGAGAATACCCAAGCCACCCGTCCGGGACACGTCTCGCAACCTTTCGCGAGCCGTATAATTCCCTCCACTTGGCTTGACCCACGGGGGTGGACCGGTGTCGGCAGGGGAAATCCACGGAACGGTCGCGGGCGCGCCGTCGCGCGACGCGCCCACGACCGGCTCGCAGACCAGCTGGGAGGGGCTCCGCAGGCTGGTGGACGACCGCACGGGCAGGCGGGCCGGCCGGGACGCGCCGGTCCCGCGGGAGCACCGCGGGACCGCGGTCGGGTCGGTCGACGAGCTGTCGCGGGCCGTCACCGAAGACCCCGAGTTCGGCCGCAGGCTGATCGAGGGCCTGCTGCGGTTCCGTCCTGCCGAGGCGGCGCCCGCGGACCGGCCGCCGCTCCCCGTCCCCCACCAGCTGCCGCTCGACCGCCCGGGGTTCGTCGGCCGCGGCGGCGAACTCGCCGAACTGGACCAGCTGCTGGGCGAGCGCCGGCGCACGGGCCCCGACACCGCCGTGATCTCCTCCGTCGGCGGCGCCCCCGGAGTGGGGAAGACCGCGCTGATGGTCCACTGGGCGCACCGCTCGCGCGACGCCTTCCCGGACGGACAGCTCTACGTCAACCTCCGGGGCTACGGACCGGGCATCCCCCTCGAACCCGCCGAGGTCCTCGCCGACTTCCTGCACGCGCTGGACGTGGCCCCGCCCAAGGTGCCGCAGGAACTCGAACCGCGCGCGGCCATGTTCCGCACCCTGCTGCACGAACGGAAGATGCTGCTCCTCCTCGACAACGCCCGCGACACGGCGCAGGTGCTGCCCCTGCTGCCGGGCAGCGCCACCTGCGTGGTGATCGTGACCAGCCGCAACCGCCTCCAGGGCCTCGTCGGGACCTACGGCGCGCGCAGCATCCGCCTCGACACCCTGAGCGAGCGCGAGTCCGTGGAGCTGCTCACCGGAATCGTCGGCGGCGACCGCGTGCTGCACGAGCCCGGCGCGGTCGAGGAACTCGCCGCCGGCTGCGGCCATCTGCCGCTGGCCCTCAGCATCGTGGGCGAGCGCGTCGCCGCGTATCCGCAGTGGCCCATAGCCGACCTCCTGGAAGGCCTCGGCGACGAGCGCCACCGGCTCGACGCCTTCGCCGCGGACGGCGAGGACACCGGCGCCGAACAGCGCGAGGTGCGGGCCGCATTCTCCTGGTCGTACCGCGCGCTCGGCGCCGGCAGCGCCCGCTGCTTCCGCATCCTCGGCCTGCACCCCACGGGCGAGTTCAGCCTCCTCGCCGCGGCCGCCGCGACCGGCGACTCCCGGGCCCGCACCCACGTGTACCTGCGCGGCCTGATCGACTGCCATCTCCTCGAACAGGTGGCGCCCGACCGGTTCCGCTTCCACGACCTCATCCACGACTACGCCGCCGAGCGCGCCTACGAGGAGGAGTCGCAGGCGTCCCGCGACGAGTCCATCAGGCGCTGCCTGCTCTGGTACCTGCACACCGCCGACGCGGCGAACCGGCAGCTCATGCCCCACCGGCGCGCCATCGACCTCGACGCGCTGCCCGACCGGTGCGAACCTCTCCGCTTCGCCGACGGGGCCCAGGCCCTGACGTGGTGCGACACCGAACGGACCCATCTGATCGCCCTCGTGCGCCAGGCCGTGGCGTGCGAGCAGGACGCCGTCGCCTGGCAGCTGCCCGTGGTCCTCTGGAGCTTCTTCAACGTCCGCAAGCTGATGAGCGACTGGATCGTCACCCACGAACTGGGGCTGCGCGGCGCACGCCGCTCCGGCTGCCACAAGGGCGAGGCGTGGACACTCAACAGCCTCGGCAACGCCTACCGCGGCACGCTGGAGTTCGACAAGGCCGTCGAGGTCTGGGAACAGGCCCTGGCCATCCGCCGCCGGATCGGCGACAAGTACGGCGAAGGGACCTCGCTCAACAACCTGGCGGGCGCACTGCGGAGGATGCACCGCATGGAGGACTCGATCCGCTGCTCCAAGAAGGCCCTGGCCATCCACCGGGAGATCCGCGACCGCTGGAACGAGGGCATCGACCTCAACAGCCTCGGCACCGCCTACCGCGACCTCGGCCGGATCGAGCAGGCGATCGCCTACTGGCTCGACGCCCTCGTCATCCAGCGCGAGATCAAGGACCTCTTCGGCCAGGGCACGTCGCTCAACCACCTCGGCGAGGCCTACCGCACGGCCGGGCGCGACGACGAGGCCGTGGCGACGTTCGACGAGGCGCTGCGGATCAGGCGCTCCTTCGGCGACGAACCGGGCGCCGCGACGACCGCGGTCAACCTGGGCGCGACACTGGCCGCCATGGGCCGCCCGAAGGAGGCCGCCGTCTACTACTCCCTCGCCCTGAAGGACCTCGAACGGCTCGGCGACCCGCGCACCGAGTCGGTCAAGGAGGCGATCCGTGCCCTGGACGAGGACATCGCGCCCTGGAGCCCCGAGCCCTAGGACCGGCGGCCCTGGAACCGGCGGTCCCTGACCTCCGCGAGGTCGGCGAGCTGTGCCCGCAGCCAGCTCTCGGGCGAGGTGGCCAGCAGCGGTTCCCGCATCCGGCCGGCCCGCGCGGCACGCTCGTCGGGCGGCATCGCGAGCGCCCGCCCGAGGGCCGCCGCGGTCTCGCGCACATCACGCGGATCGTCCACGACCACGGCGCCCGCGCCGAGCCGCTCGGCGCTCCCGGTCCGCGCCGACAGGACGACCGCCCCGTCCCGCCGGTTCACCAGGACCCCTTCCTGGGCGACCAGATTCATCCCGTCGTGCACGGAGTTGACCAGCAGGACGTCGTACTCGCGCAGCGCCGCCATGGCCCGCACCCGGTCCTCCTCCCAGTACACGGTCAGGACCCCGGGATGGTCCCGCTGGATGGCGGCGACCGCCTCCCGCACCCGGGCCGCGTACCACGCGTACTCGGGCACGGCGGGCCGGGAAGGCGTCAGACAGCACACGAACCTGACGCTGTGCCGCAGCCGAGGGCGCTCCGCCAGGAGCAGCGCGAAGGCCTCGAAGCCCCGCAGCACGTTCTTCGCGGGATCGAGCCGGTCGACACGCACCAGCAGCCGCGCCCCGCGCCCCGCCCCCTCCCGCAGCCGCCCGAAGACACCGGACCACCGGTCCGCGTCCGCCGCGCCGAACACACCGGACAGGTACTCCTGGTCGGGCGGCGCCGGATAGCGGCGGACCAGCGTCCGCCCTCCCGCGTGCCGGACCGTGCCGGCCGCCGCGTCGACCTCGTGTCCGGCCTCCCCGGCGAACCGCAGGAAGGAGTCCGCCCACCGCTCGCACTGGAAGCCCAGCACGTCCGCCGCGAGCATGCCGCGCAGGAGCAGCCCGCGCGCCGCGTCCGGCAGCGCGGCGAGCGCCGAGGGACCGGCGAACGCGGCGTGCACGAAGAGGCCCACGGTCTGCGTGGGCAGCAGGGAGCGCAGGAAACCGGGCGCCGTGGCGAACTGGTAGTCCTGGAAGCAGACGACGGTACGGGGACGGCAGTACGTCGCCGCCGCCGCGGCCACACCACGGTTCACCCGCTGGTACGCCCGCAGCGCCGCGCCGTCGCCGAGTGGCCCCGGGCCCCCGTCGTCGAGGCCTCGCGGCAGGTCCGCCCACAGGTCGTGGAGCGCGTACCAGAGCCCCCGTACGCCCGCGTCCTCGTAGTACCGCCGGTAGTCCGCGGCCCGGAAGGGCACCGGCCGGAATTCGTAACCGAGCCCCAGCCCGGCGAACCGGCCGTCCCGGACCGCCCCGCGGTCCTCCTCGCTCGCCGAAGGAGCCAGCCAGTACACGTCGCCGTCGAGCGCCCGCGCGGACCGGTCGAGCAGCGCCGTCACACTGCCCGTGCGACGTTCCGGGGTCGGACCCGACGGGGTGGCCCGGAACGTCACGGGTCCCCGGTCGGACACCAGCACCACATCGGCCGTACGCGCCCCCCGCGCGGACCGCAGGGCCACCGTCAGCCCTGCGTTCCGTTGAGAGAGGACTCCAGAATGTCCTGGGAGCGCCCTCTGCCCGTGCCCAGCGCCAGCGCCAAGGAGTGCACGAGGCCCAGATGGACGGTCTCCACCACGCCGTACACGTCGCTGTCGACCAGCAGCGGCACGTCGACGAGCGCGGCCGCGCTGCCCCCCGAGCCGCCGAGCAGCCCGACCGTGCGCACCCCGCGCGCCCGCGCCGTCTTCAGGCCCTCCAGAATGTTCGGCGAGTTGCCGCTGACGCTGATGGCCACCACGACGTCGCCCGGCGTGAGCAGGCGGGCCAACTGCTCGGAGAACACGCGGTCGTAGCCGATGTCGTTGGCCAGCGCGCTGAGCAGCGGGGTGTTGCCGGTGAGTGCGTTCGTCCGCAGCCCCGCGACCTGCGGGCCCGACGTCATGGCGAGGTCGCACGCCAAGTGGCCCGCCGTCGCGGCGCTTCCGCCGTTGCCGATCGCGTAGAGACAGTTGCCGTTCGTCCTGACCGAGTCGAGCAGCCGGACCGCCGACGCGAACTCGTTCGGCTCCACCGCGAGAGCGGCGTCGGCCACCAGATTCTGGAACGCCGTACAGACTGCGGTCGCTCGGTGCGCACCGCCCCTGCCGTCTAACGCGTTCGCGTCGTCCCGCACGTCCGAGCGCCCCATACCAACCCCCACGCGTCACAGCCGACTTCGGATTGGCCAGCATGCCCGAAACCTCGGACGGCGGTAAGAGCGCCACCCCTCAAATGAGTTGCGTCGCTATCATTTGGGCAGCGGTGCGGCGCAGCAAGAGGGGGACCAAGTGCGGTTGGCCGGCGGTTCGAACTCGCATGCAGTGCTCATCGGTTGCGGCAGCTACGACGACGACGGACTGCCGCCGCTCCCCGCGGTCCGCAACAACCTCGACGACCTGCGGTCCCTGCTCACCGGCCCCCGCAACGTCGCACTCCCCGAGGAGCGCTGCACGCTCCTGCGCGACGTGCGGGAACCGCACACGGTCGGTGCGGCGCTCAGCCGCGCGGCGAGCGGCGTGGACGACATGTTCCTCGTCTACTTCGCGGGCCACGGCGCGCTGGACGAACGCGGACTGCTCCACCTCCTGCTCTCCGGAACCCAGACCCGGCTGCTCGGCTGGACGAGCCTGCCGTTCGACCTCATCCGCCAGACCATGGCGTCGGCACCCGCCAGGAACCGCGTCCTGCTCCTCGACTGCTGCTTCTCCGGCCGGGCCATCGAAGCCATGGGCGACACCGCGTCGCTCTACTTCGGCCAGCTGGAGATCGCCGGTACGTTCGTCCTGGCCTCCGCCCCCGCGAACGCCCCCGCCCGCGCGCCCCTGGGCGACCGCCACACGCTGTTCACGGGCGAGCTGATCAAGTTCCTGCGCGACGGTTCCGCGGCGGAGCCCGAGCTGCTCACCCTCGGCGCGGCCTACCGCCACACGGCCCGCGTCCTCGCCGCCAAGGGCGAGCCGAGGCCCCAGCGGTGCGGCACCGGGACGAGCGACCAGTTGGCCCTGGCCGCGAACACCGCGTTCCGCAGGCTCACCGCCGAGGACGTGCCCGAGCGGCTGAGCGGCGCCGTCGAGCTGGGGGAGGCCGGGGACCTGGCGGGAGCGCTGGAAGCCCTGGACGTCCTCGCGCAGCAGTGCGGCCGGGTGCTCGGTGCCCACCACGAGCTCACCCTCCTCACGCACCGCGCCCTGGCGCACGCCGAGGGGGAGAGCGGCCGGGCGGCGGCCGCCGCCGCGCGGTACGAGCACCTCGCCGAGCTGCTGGCCGTCGAGCACGGCGCACGCCACCCGGACACCCTCCAGGTGCGCCACGAGCACGCCCGCTGGGCGGGCATCGGCGGCGACGCCGCGGCCGCCGCGGACCTCTTCGCCGAGCTCGCAGTGGACGCCTCGGGGGCGCTGGGCCCCGGGGACGTGCGCGCGCTCAGCTGCCGGTGGCAGCACGCCCACTGGCTGGGGGTGAGCGGCCACCCCGAACGGGCCGCGGCGGCCTTCGCCGAGCTCGCCGAGAACTACCGTTCCTCGCTGGGCGCGCGGCACGACGACACGCGCGCGGCCCGCCGCAACCACGTGTACTGGCGGGACGCGGCAGGACCGGCATGAGTGCGCGTACGCAACGCGAAGGGCCCCAGTCTCTCGACTGGGGCCCTTCGGCTGGTGTCCGAGGGGGGACTTGAACCCCCACGCCCGATAAAGGGCACTAGCACCTCAAGCTAGCGCGTCTGCCATTCCGCCACCCGGACAAGGTGTCTGTCTTCGCGGGGCGTTTCCCGCGGCGACACAGAGAACATTACCAGGCTTCCAGGGGTCCCCGATCACCCCCGCCACCCCTCGTGAACTGCGGATGACGACACCCGCCCGCCCTTGGGCGCGGAGCCGCGGAGAGAGAGGATGAGGGGGACCACCAGCAGCGAATGCGGGAGGAGCCAGCGTGAGCGGGTCCAGCACGGGCAAGGCCGTCACCGGTGAGGACGAGGTCGTCGACCTCTGTCGCGAACTGATCCAGATCGATACGAGCAACTACGGCGACCACTCCGGCCCGGGGGAGCGCAAGGCCGCCGAGTACGTCGCGGAGAAGCTCGCCGAGGTGGGCCTCGAACCGAAGATCTTCGAATCCCACCCGGGGCGGGCCTCCACCGTCGCCCGGATCGAGGGCGAGGACCCGTCGCGGCCCGCGCTCCTCATCCACGGCCACACGGACGTCGTCCCGGCCAACGCGGCGGACTGGACGCACCACCCCTTCTCCGGGGAGATCGCGGACGGCTGCGTCTGGGGCCGGGGCGCGGTCGACATGAAGGACATGGACGCGATGACCCTCGCGGTCGTCCGCGAGCGCATGCGCACCGGCCGCAAGCCCCCGCGCGACATCGTGCTCGCCTTCCTCGCGGACGAGGAGGCGGGCGGCACGTACGGCGCGCGGCACCTGGTCGACAACCACCCCGGTCTCTTCGAGGGGTGCACGGAGGCGATCAGCGAGGTCGGCGGCTTCTCGTTCACCGTCAACGAGAACCTGCGGCTCTACCTCGTCGAGACGGCCCAGAAGGGCATGCACTGGATGAAGCTCACCGTGGACGGCACCGCCGGCCACGGATCGATGATCCACAAGGACAACGCGATCACCGAGCTCTCCGAGGCCGTGGGGCGGCTGGGGCGCCACAAGTTCCCGGTGCGCGTGACCAAGACGCTCCGGCACTTCCTCGACGAACTCGGGGACGCCCTCGGCACCGAGCTCGACCCGGAGAACATGGACGAGACGCTCGCCAAGCTCGGCGGCATCGCCAAGCTCATCGGCGCCTCCCTGCAGAACACCGCCAATCCCACGCAGCTCGGCGCCGGGTACAAGGTGAACGTGATTCCGGGCCAGGCCACCGCGCACGTCGACGGTCGCTACCTGCCCGGCTACGAGGAGGAGTTCCTCGCCGACCTCGACCGGATTCTCGGCCCGCGGGTCAAGCGCGAGGACGTCCATGCCGACAAGGCACTGGAGACCACCTTCGACGGTGCGCTCGTCGACGCCATGCAGACCGCCCTGCGCGCCGAGGACCCGATCGCCCGCGCCGTGCCGTACATGCTCTCGGCCGGTACGGACGCCAAGTCCTTCGACGACCTCGGCATCCGCGGCTTCGGCTTCGCACCGCTGAAGCTGCCGCCGGAGCTGGACTTCGCCGGCATGTTCCACGGTGTCGACGAGCGGGTGCCGGTGGACGGCCTCAAGTTCGGGGTCCGGGTGCTCGACCGGTTCATCGACGCGTCCTGACTACCGCGGCCGGAATTCGGTGGAAAACCGGCCGCATCATGCGCTGAAACGAAACTCCAACAATCGTCAGCGCGTGCGTACTTGACTGAAAAGAGTGAAAGGGGGCGTGCGCTCGTAGCCCCACGAGTTCCTCCTCGTTACAGGTCATGCAGTCCGCGGCTGGGACTGCATTGCCAACAAGGAGGAATAATGATCAAGAAGGTCGTCGCTGCTGTGGCTGCCACTGGTGGTCTCGTGCTCGCCGGTGCGGGCATCGCCACCGCCGACGCCGGTGCCCAGGGTGCCGCCGTGGGCTCTCCCGGTGTGGTGTCGGGCAATGTCATCCAGGTGCCCGTGCACGTTCCGGTGAACGCCTGCGGCAACACGGTCTCCGTGATCGGGCTGCTGAACCCCGCCTTCGGCAACACCTGCATCAACAAGTGACGTCGTTGTGCCTCACCCCTTGAGGGTCTGAGTCCGTCGGCCCCGGAGTGCGTGCCATGCGCTCCGGGGCCGATGGGCATTCCGCGTCCGGGCAGCGGGCCCGTACGCATTTCGGCAGGTTGAAGGCAGGGAACAGCTATGCGACAGGTCACGCGCAAAGGCCTGACCATCGTGGCGGCCGCGACCGGCGTGCTCGCCGCGACCGGCGGTTACGCACACGCGGACTCGGGTGCCCAGGGAAGCAGTACGAACTCGCCCGGCGTGTTGTCGGGCAACAATGTCCAGCTTCCCGTCGACGTACCGGTCAACGTGTGCGGGAACACCGTGAACGTGGTCGGCGTCCTCAATCCGGCGATGGGCAACAGCTGCGCCAACGGAGGCCACAAGGGCGGCGGTTCGCACAAGCCGTCCGGTGGCGCCAAGGCGCACGGTCACGCCAGTGACTCGCCCGGCGTCGGCTCCGGCAACAACGTGCAGTTGCCGATCAACGCCCCGGTGAACGTGTGCGGCAACAGCGTCACCATCGGCGGCCTCGGCAACCCCGCCATGGGCAACGAGTGCGCCAACGAATCCGGTTCCACGGTCACCCCGCCGGGCGGCGAGAAGCCCCCGACCGGGCCCGAGGAGCCGGGCAAGCCGGAACACCCCGGCAACCCGGAGGAACCCGGCAAGCCGGGCAACCCAGGTGAACCCGGTCACCCCGGCAACCCCGGCGACCCGGAGACCCCCGGGGGCTCCCAGTCCCCGCACGATCCGGTCAAGCCGATCCAGGACCGCGCCATGCCGAACAACCCGCAGGCGCAGGTCGTCACCCCGCCCGAGGGGACGTCACAGCTCGCGTCGACCGGCAGTGAGCTGCCGCTCGGTCTCGCGCTGCCCGTCGGCGCGGGCGCGGTGCTCGCGGGCGCCGTGCTCTACCGCAGGGCCCGGGCGTCCGCCTGAGCCACCGCGCACCAGCACGCCGAACGGAGCGGGCCCCGCCGTCGCGGGGCCCGCTCCGTTTCACCAGGTGGCTCTCAACTGACGGATGATGCGCCGTTTCAGGCGCACTCTGCGACTTCCGTCGGGGTGCAGACTCAGGCGGTCCAGCTCCCAGTGTCCGTACTCCGCGTGGTCCGTCAGCAGGCGGGTGGCTTCCTTGCGGGTGACCCCGCGCGGTACATACACGTCGACAAATTCGTATTCCGGCATCGCATCTATTGTGCGGGCACGGGCCTCGTACGGATAGCGTCTGCACTATGTCTGATGCTGCGCAGCCCACCGCTGCCGAGGTACGTGCCGCCGCCGAGGCGGTCAAGACCGCGCTCGACCGCCACCTGGCCGCGGTCGAACGCAGGTCGGGCGAGGACGATCCGGCCGTCTACGAAGCGTTCAACGAACTCGCCGCGGCCGCCGAGGAGTACGACGAACTCCTCTACGACCGCTACGACGAGGTCACCCCCTTCGAGATCCCCGGCTCCGACGACGCGCTCCCGCCGTACCAGGGCCCCGACGAAGCCAACGCGCTGAGCGTGCTGCTCCGCCGTGACTACACCGTGGTGGAGCCGCAGCGGCTCCTGGCCCAGGCCCAGCGGGTCGCCGACCTCGAAGCGGGCGGCACGGGGGGCGCGGGATCGGCGGACACCGTGCACAGCGCGCTCGGCGTCCTCTTCGGGGAGTTCGAACCGGACGAAATCTCCTCCCGGCACAAGGAGTTCGGTCTGGAGGAGGGCGACTCCACGCTCTGGGTCACCGCGGTGGACACCCCCGCGGAGCCGGGGGAGTGGCTCGACGCTCCCTTCGACCAGGCCGACCCGCACCGGGTGGTGTGCCGCTTCGACGTCAGCGTGGTCTTCGACGACGAACTGGACGACGAAGGGCTCGACGGCCTGGACACCGACGTCGACATCGACATCGACCCGGACGTGCCGGTGCCGGTCGACGACACCGATGACACCGATGACGCCGAGGAGGACGGGGACGGGGCCGCGGGGGGCGGTTCCGCCGCCTGGCGGGCCGGCCGCTGACGCTGCCTCCCGCGCCGCCGACCGCGGCGAATCGCTCCTGCGCTCGCCGCTCCCTCGGGGGCGGCGAGCGCACTGCGTGGGGCGGGCGGCGGCTCTCAGGCCGTCGTGGCCGGCACCTGCGGGCGCAGCAGCGTCTGCAGACGCGTCGTACGGTCCTTCCAGAGGCGCTCCGCCACCGCACGCGGCAGCGCCTGCTCCACGCCTTGCACGACCGACAGATGCCGCTCCGCGCGGCTGAACGCGGTGTACACCCACGGGCGGGACAGTGCCGGGGCCGCGTCGCCGGGCAGCACCACGACGACCGCGGGCCAGCGCTGCCCCGTCGCCTGGTGCGCGGTGAGCGCCCAGCCGTGCCGCACCTCCCGCTCCACCCGCTCCTGGGGTACGACGACGGGGGCGCCGTCGCACTCCAGGTGCAGCCCCTCCGCGTCGGCCCGCACCACACGGCCGAGCGTCGTGCGGCCCGGCGCGGGGACGTGCGCGACCCGGTCGTCGGGGTCGAAGCCGCCGAACCGGCCGGGGCCCGGATTCAACCGTTCTTTCAGGGCGGCGTTGAGCGCGCGCGTGCCCGCGGCGCCGCCGTGTCCCGGCGTGATGACCTGGGTGTGCTCGGCGGGCACGCCGATCGCCCGGGGCACGGAGTCCGCGACGAGCTGGACGGTGCGGTGGATCGCCTCGGCGGGGTCGCGCACCGGGACGAGGACGACTTCCTTGCCGGGCGCCTCGACCTGGTTCAGCTCGCCGATGCCGATGCCGGACGTCAGCTCGCCGACGGGCCCGGGGTCCGGGGTGCGCGAGACGACCTGTGGGCAGCACCGCGCGGAGAGGAGATCGGCGAAGACCCGTCCCGGACCCGCCGACCACAGCACGCCCGGGTCGCCGCTGAGGACCAGGCGCGCGCCGTCCGGCAGGGACTCGACGAGCATCGCCGCCGTCTCCACGTCCAGCTGCGGCGCGTCCAGGACGACCAGGAGGTCGAGCGCGAGCGCGCCCTCCGCGTCGCGCCCGGGGCCCTCGTCGCCCGCGAGCAGCCCGGCCACGGTCACCGCGGTGCCTTCGACGCCCGCCGCCCGCGCGAGCCTGCGGCGTCCGTCGGCGCTGTGGGCGGCGGCGCACACCCGCAGGCCCAGCGCCGCCGCGGCGGCCACCAGCGCCGCGGGTTCGGCACGCGCCTCCTCGCCGCCGGAGTGCAGCACGAGGCCGTGCCCGGCGACGGCGCGGATCAGCTCGGCGGCGGACCCGGAGGCCCGCGCGGCGGCGCCCTTCCAGTCGGGGCCCTCCGGTTCCGCGGTGTCGTCGGTCTCCTTCGGCAGCGAGTTGATCACCCGGGCCAGGCCGTCGGCGAGGCTCTCCTCCGCGAGTGCGTACCGCTCCAGGCCGATCAGGACGCGGACCGGGCGCTCCGGCTCCGCGTCCGCACCGTCCTCGCCGCTCTCCTCGTTCCGCGCGGCCTCGTCGTCCGTGCGCTGGACCGGCACCTCGGTCCCTTCGAGCGCGTCCTGGAAGACGAGGGCATCACCCTCGGCGAGCGCGCCCTGCACCGCCGCCTCCGGATCCGGCACCGCGCGCTGCCCGAGCGCGGCGCTCAGTGCCGCGGCGTCGAGCGCCGTGTGCCCCGCGACGGCGGCCTGCTCCAGGAGCCATACGGTGATCGCGCGGCCCCTGCGCTCGTCGTCGGGCCCGCACTCCGCGCCGAGCAGCGCCCTGGCGAACCCATCGGCCTGCTCGGGCCGCACGCCGGTGACCCGCAGCAACTGCCACGGGTCCGCGCGCAGTTGCCCGTCGGCGCCGTCACCGAGCGCGGCCGCCGTCGGCTCGGCGAGCGCGGGCGGCGCGCCTCCTTCGGCGAGCACGGCACGGACGGCCTCGACGGTCTCCCGCGCGGGCGCCCGGTCGGCCGCGGGCTGCTGCGGGCGCACGGGCTCGGGCGCGCGGGACGGGGCGGGCCTGCGCGCGGGCTCCGGCTCCCGGAACGCGCTCGCGACGGGCTTCTCGCCGCTCTCCACGGCGCGCACGGCGGCCAGCAGATCGGCGGCGGTGCCGCTCAGCTTCGTCCCTGCGTCGATCGGGCCCTGCTTCGACGCCTTCCGCTGCTCGATGCGCTCCCGCAGTTCGCGCTGCGCGGCGATCTCGGCCTCGGTCTCGGACAGCTCGGCGCTCTCGCCCTCGCCCTTGGCCTCTTCTGTGTTCTCGGCGTTCTCGGCGTTCTCGGCGTTCTCGCCCTCGACCTTGCTCTCGCCGGTGTCCGAAGCGGCCTCGGCGTCCGGCGCGGCTTCCTCCGTGCCGGGCGACTCCGCCTCCTCCGCGGCAGCGGCCCCGGGGTCCTCCGCGGCAGCGGGTTCCGTACTCACAGCGTGCTCCAGTCGTGATCGGGATAGCGGTGCACCGGCGCCGACACATCGTCGAGCGCCCGGCAGATCTCGTCAGGAAGACTAAGGGTCTCCACTGACAATGCGGCCGTGAGCTGCTGCGCGTTGCGCGCGCCGATGATCGGCGCCGTCACTCCGGGGCGGTCCCGCACCCAGGCGAGGGCGACCTGGAGCGGGGTCGCCGCGAGCCCGTCGGCGGCCGTCGCGACCGCGTCGACGATGTGACTCGCCGTCTCGTCCAGATACGGCGCGACGAAGGGCGCCATGTGGTCGGAGCCGCCGCGCGAGTCGGCGGGCGTCGCGTGCCGGTACTTCCCGGTGAGCACGCCTCTGCCCAGCGGCGAGGACGGCAGCAGCCCGACGCCCAGGTCGAGGGCGGCGGGCAGCACCTCCCGCTCCACGCCGCGCTGCAGCAGTGAGTACTCCATCTGCGTACTGGCCAGGCGGGTGCGGGTGCCGGACGCCGCGAGCTGCCACGTCGCGGCCTTGGCGAGCTGCCAGCCGCAGAAGTCCGCGACGCCCGCATAGCGGGCCCGCCCGCTGCTCACCGCGATGTCCAGAGCCTGGAGGGTCTCCTCCAGGGGCGTCCCCGGATCAAAGGCGTGGACCTGCCACAGGTCCACGTAATCCGTGCCGAGGCGGCTGAGGGAGGCGTCCAGCGCGGCCAGGAGGTGCCCGCGTGAGCCGTCGAAGCGCCGCTCCGGGTCCGGGACGCTGCCCGCCTTCGTCGCGATGACCAGATCGCGGCGGGGTACGAGCCGCTCGATCAGGCGGCCGATGAGGTACTCGGCCTCCCCGTCTCCGTACACATCCGCGGTGTCGACGAGGGTGCCGCCGGCTTCCCAGAACACCTTCAACAGGTCGGCGGCGTCGTTCTCCTCGGTGTGGCCCCAGGTGAGGGTTCCGAGTCCGATGCGGGACACGCGCAGGCCGGTCCGGCCGAGATGCCTCTGCTCCATGGGCGCTGAGATTACTGGCCGTGCCCCCGCGACGGGCGAGCCTGTGGACAAACCAGCGATTGTGGAGAACCGGGCCACCCCGCCGTCCCTGACGGATCGGGCGCCGCACGCTACAGTCCCGGACACAGACACGTTACTCATGAGTACAGCGGTAAGGGGACCGGTCATGCAGCTCGGGATCAACCTCGGCTACTGGGGCGCGGGGATGGACGCGGACAATCTCGCCGTCGCGAAGGAGGCCGACAAGCTCGGCTATGCGGTCTGCTGGGCCGCGGAGGCGTACGGATCGGATGCCGCGACGGTCCTCTCCTGGGTGGCCGCGCAGACGGAACGCATCGACATCGGGTCCGCCATCTTCCAGATCCCGGCGCGGCAGCCGGCGATGACCGCGATGACGGCGGCGACCCTCGACTCGCTCTCCGGCGGCCGGTTCCGCCTCGGCCTCGGCGTCTCGGGCCCGCAGGTCTCCGAGGGCTGGTACGGCGTCAAGTTCGACAAGCCCCTGGCCCGCACGCGCGAGTACGTCGAGATCGTCCGCAAGGCCATGACCCGCGAACGCCTCTCCTACGAGGGCGAGCACTGGACGCTGCCGCTGCCCGGCGGCCCCGGCAAGCCCATCAAGCTGACCGTCCACCCCCAGCGCGAGCACATCCCGCTGTACGTCGCCGCGATCGGCCCGAAGAACCTGGAGCAGACCGGCGAGATCGCCGACGGCGCCCTGCTGATCTTCCCGGCCGCCGAGCACCTGGAGGACACCGCGATCCGGCACCTGCGCGCCGGGCGGGAGAAGGCAGGCAAGACCATGGACGGCTTCGACGTCGTCCCGACGGTGCCGCTCGCCGTCGGCGAGGACGCGCAGGTCGACGCCCTCGCGGACATGTTCCGGCCGTACACCGCCCTGTACGTCGGCGGCATGGGCAGCCGGAAGCAGAACTTCTACAACCAACTGGCGCAGCGCATGGGGTACGAGAAGGAGGCCGCCGAGATCCAGGACAAGTACCTGGCGGGCGACAAGGACGGCGCGGCCGCCGCGGTGCCCCGGCAGCTCATCGACTCCACCACGCTGCTCGGTTCCGTGGACCGGATCGCCGACCGCATGCAGGCCTACGCCGCGGCCGGGGTCACCACGCTCACGCTGGCGCCCGCGGGCTTCACGCTGGAGGAGCGGCTCGCCTCGCTGCGCGCGGGCACGGAGGCCCTGGAGCGCGCCGGACTGGCGTAGAGGGAAGAGGAAGTCCGCGGCCGTGGTGGGGGCTCGGGGGGTCTTCCCCGCCACGGCCGTCACGGGGAACAACGCGTCAAGAAGCCCTCGGTTACGGCCTCGTGGCGGTGTCGGTGTCCTTCGTTCGGCGCAGTCGACCGGTACAGCTGTTGCCCCTGGCGGAACCTCGCACTTGACTCGTTCTTTGCGAGGTTCGCGCGCAGGCCATGGAGGTGCCCGTGATGCTGTCGGCCAGGAGTGTCTTCGAAGAGATCCTCGACAACGACGAGTCGTACCGGCTCTTCTGCTCCATCGCGGCCAGCGGCGAGGCGCAGGGCGGCTGGGAGAACGGCCGTATCGCCGCGCTCGTACCGCAGTCGGAGCGCGCCCTCGCCCCCAAGATCGCCCGGCACGGCGCCGACGAGGACAAGCACGGCAGGATCTTCCACGCCCTCCTGAAGAAGCGCGGCCTCCAGCCCGTCGACGTCCCGCACGACACCGACTACACGATGCTCCTGGAGAAGCACGGCATCGGCCTCGCGCACGACAAGCTGAAGGCCGACGAGCCGCTGTCCGTCCGGGACGT
This sequence comes from Streptomyces venezuelae, assembly GCF_008642315.1. NCBI lineage: Bacteria > Bacillati > Actinomycetota > Actinomycetes > Kitasatosporales > Streptomycetaceae > Streptomyces > Streptomyces venezuelae. Next base: position 7,164,036 of record NZ_CP029192.1, read on the forward strand.
CGTCACCTACCTCTCGCACAGCAGAGTCACCGAGCAGCGCGCCTCCGAACAGATGCGGTTGCTGCTCAAGTACTTCGCCGACCACCCCGACATCGGCCGCGCCGTGCGGATGATCTCCAACGACGAGGACAACCACCTCGCGTACTGCCACGAGGAACTGCTCCGGTTCGCGCGCGCCGGACACGGCCGCGCCATCCAGCGCACCCTGCGCGAGTGCGCCCACGCCGAGATCCGCGTGTACCGCGACGTCAGCCTCGCGGTGATGGAGCGCATGGGACGCATCCTCCACTGGCCGCACGCCAAACGGCAGCTGCTCACCGCGGGCATCCACGCCGTGTACGGCTACGAGAGAGCCGTCGGCTGGCGGCGGATGGTCTCCCTGGAGATGCCGGGCCGCCGCGACGCCCTCGGCGGACCCGCCACGACCGCCACCGAGTTCGCCTGAGCCGGCACCCGGGCCGGACCCGCGGGCCTACAGCCAGCCGCGGCGCTTGAACATGCGGTAGAGGACGACCTCCAGGAGCGCCATCAGGAGGATCACCGCCGGGTACGTCCACCACCAGTGCAGCTCGGGCATGTGGTCGAAGTTCATGCCGTAGACACCCGCGATCATCGTGGGCACCGCGGCCATCGCCGCCCACGCCGAGATCTTCCGCATGTCGTCGTTCTGCCGCACGCTCATCTGCGCCAGATGCGCGGACAGGATGTCCGACACCAGCCGGTCCAGGCCCTCCACGGACTCGTTGACGCGCGTCAGGTGGTCGTTGACGTCCCGGAAGAACGGCTGGGCCGTCTCGTCCACGAACGGCACCGAGGGGCTGAAAGGGCCCACTCCGGAGAGGCGTGCCACCGGCAGCGCCAACGGACCCGTCGCCCGGCGGAACTCCAGGATCTGCCGCTTGAACCGGTAGATCCGCGACGCCGTGTTCCGCGACGAGCTCCCGCCGTCCGGCGAGAAGACCTCCGCCTCCAGGACCTCCAGGTCGGCCTGCAGCTCGTCGGCGACCTCCAAATAGTGGTCCACGGACGCGTCGGCGATCGAGTACAGGACAGCCGTCGGACCGTGCTTCAGGACATCGGGTTCGGCCTCCAGGCGGTGGCGTACGACACCGAGCGGCGCGCCCTCGCCATGGCGGACGGTGACCACGAACGAGTCACCCATGAAGATCATGACCTCGCCCGAGGAGACGGTGTCGCTGTCCTGCTCGTAGACCACCGGCTTGAGGACCATGAACACCGAGTCGTCGTACACCTCCAGCTTGGGCCGCTGGTGGGCCTTGAGGGCGTCCTCGACGGCCAGCGGATGCAGCCCGAACTCCTGGGTGACCCGGTCGAACTCCTTCTCCGTCGGCTCGTGCAGGCCGATCCACACGAACGCGTCGCCCTCCGCCCGCGCCTGGTCGAGGGCGTCGGAGAGGTCACCGGGGCCCTCGGTCCGACGCCCGTCCCGGTAGATGGCGCAGTCGACGATCACACAGCGCATTCTTCCCAGGCTTCCCACCGGTTGCACCCCCTGGGGCGCATAGGCTGAACCGCATGCCCACGCTGATCCTCGTCCGGCACGGACGCTCCACGGCCAATACCGCCGGCCTGCTCGCCGGGTGGACCCCCGGCGTGGCCCTCGACGAGCGCGGCTCCGCACAGGCCGCCGCCCTGCCCGGACGGCTCTCCGCGCTGCCCCTGTCCGAGGTGGTCACCAGCCCCCTGCAGCGCTGCCGCGAGACCGTTGCGCCGCTGCTCGCCGCCCGCCCCGGGCTGCAGGCGCACACGGACGACCGCATCGGGGAGTGCGACTACGGAGACTGGTCGGGCCGCAAGCTCGCCGAGCTCGCCGACGAGCCGCTGATGGAGGTCGTGCAGCGGCACCCGTCCGCCGCCGCGTTCCCCGGCGGCGAGTCCATGCGCGCCATGCAGACCCGCGCAGCAGAGGCGGTCCGCGAATGGAACGCGCGCGTGGAGCGTGACCACGGCGAGGACGCCGTCTACCTGATGTGCTCCCACGGCGACATCATCAAGTCCCTCGTCGCCGAGGCCCTCGGGCTCCACCTCGACCTGTTCCAGCGCATCTCCGTGGAGCCCTGCTCCGTCACCGCCATCCGCTACACACGGCTGCGGCCCTTCCTCGTACGCCTCGGCGACACCGGCGACTTCGCCTCGCTCGCGCCGCGCGAGGAGCCGTCGGGTGACGACGCCACCGTCGGGGGCGGTGCCGGCGCGCCGTGATCGTCCCCCGCAGTAGGGTGAACCGGGCTGAAACAGCCCTCCGAACTTTGCAGTCGATCAATGGAGACAGGACGTGTCCCGTCAGGTGTTCCTCTACGACCCCCCGGAGCGATTCGTCGCGGGAACGGTAGGGCTGCCCGGACGGCGTACCTTCTTCCTGCAGGCCTCCGCCGGTGTCAGGGTGACCAGCGTCGCCCTGGAGAAGACCCAGGTGGCCGCGCTCGCCGAGCGCATGGAAGAGCTCCTCGACGAGGTCGTACGCCGTAGTGGGGGCAACGCCCCGGTGCCGGCCGTCGCACCGTCCGAGGTCTCCGACAGCGCGCCGCTCGACTCCCCCGTGGAGGAGGAGTTCCGCGTCGGCACCATGGCGCTCGCCTGGGACGGCGAGGAGGAGCGGATGGTCGTCGAGGCGCAGGCCCTCGTCGAGCTGGACGCCGATACCGAGGACGACCTCGCCGCCGCCGAAGAAAGGCTCCTGCAGGACGAGGAGAACGGCCCGCCGATGCTCCGCGTCCGGCTCACCGGCGCGCAGGCCCGCGCCTTCGCCAAGCGCGCACTCGACGTCGTCAACGCCGGCCGCCCGCCGTGCCCGCTGTGCAGCCTCCCGCTCGACCCGGAAGGACACGTATGCCCGCGCCAGAACGGATACCGGCGGGGAGCGTGACCGCCGTCGATCCCGTCACGCTCCTCACCCACGGGGAGCTGACCGTGCGCGGCCGCATCCGCGAGGCCTCCAACGCGGTGCTCTACTGCACGGTCGCGTACGAAGGGCAGGAGGCCGCCTGCGTCTACAAGCCGGTCGCCGGCGAGCGCCCGCTGTGGGACTTCCCCGACGGCACGCTCGCCCAGCGCGAGGTCGCCGCGTACGAGGTGTCGCTCGCCACCGGCTGGGACCTCGTGCCGCCGACCGTGCTGCGGGACGGACCGCACGGCGAGGGCATGTGCCAGCTGTGGATCGAGGCGTCCGGCGACGCGGAGCTCCTCGCCCTGGTCGACGGCGACGAACCCGGCGAGGGCTGGAAGGCGGTCGGCCTCGCGCAGGTCGACGAGGAGCGGACGGCGCTCCTCGTGCACGCCGACGACGTACGGCTGCGGCGGCTCGCCGTCCTCGACGCGGTGATCAACAACAGCGACCGCAAGGGCGGCCACCTGCTGCCCGCCGACGGCCGGCTCTACGGCATCGACCACGGCGTCACCTTCCACGCCGAGAACAAGCTGCGGACGCTCCTGTGGGGCTGGGCGGGTGAACCCCTGACCGACGAGGCCCTGGAGGCCCTTCAGGGCCTCCAGGACGGCCTCGCGGAGGGAGCGGGTCTCGCGGGGCGGCTGGCCGCGCTGATCACCGCCGGGGAGACCGAGGCGCTGCGTGCACGGGTGGCGGCACTCCTGAAGTCGGGGCGCCACCCCGAGCCGAGCGGCGAGTGGCCCGCTATTCCCTGGCCGCCCGTGTGATCCCCCACTCTTATCCGCCGTGATCCCCCACTCGTATACGGACGCTCCGTCCGGTTAGGCTCAGGGCATGCATGCCTGGCCCGCTTCTGAGGTCCCCGCCCTTCCTGGCAAGGGCCGCGACCTCCGGATCCACGACACCGCGACCGGTGGCCTCGTCACCCTCGACCCCGGTCCCGTCGCCCGTATCTACGTCTGCGGAATCACCCCGTACGACGCGACCCACATGGGTCACGCGGCGACCTACAACGCGTTCGACCTCGTGCAACGCGTGTGGCTCGACACCAAGCGGCAGGTTCACTACGTCCAGAACGTGACCGACGTGGACGACCCGCTCCTCGAACGCGCCACCCGCGACGGCAAGGACTGGGTCGAGCTCGCCGAGGGCGAGACCGCGCTGTTCCGCGAGGACATGACCGCGCTGCGCCTGCTGCCGCCGAAGCACTACATCGGCGCCGTCGAGGCCATACCCGGCATCGTGCCGCTCGTCGAACGCCTGCGTGACATGGGTGCCGCCTACGAACTCGAGGGCGACGTCTACTTCTCCGTCGAGTCCGACACCCACTTCGGGGAGGTGTCCGGGCTCGACACCGCCGCGATGAAGCTCCTCTCCGCGGAGCGCGGCGGCGACCCCGAGCGCGTCGGCAAGAAGAACCCCCTCGACCCGATGCTCTGGATGGCGGCCCGCGAGGGCGAGCCGAGCTGGGACGGCGGCAGCCTCGGCCGCGGGCGCCCCGGCTGGCACATCGAGTGCGTCGCCATCGCTCTCGACCACCTCGGCATGGGCTTCGACGTGCAGGGCGGCGGGTCCGACCTCGCCTTCCCGCACCACGAGATGGGCGCGTCGCACGCGCAGGCCCTGACCGGCGAGTACCCCTTCGCGAAGGCGTACGTCCACGCGGGGATGGTCGGCCTGGACGGCGCGAAGATGTCCAAGTCCAAGGGCAACCTCGTCTTCGTCTCGCAACTGCGGCGCGACGGGGTCGACCCCGCGGCGATCCGGCTCGCCCTCCTCGCGCACCACTACCGCGCGGACTGGGAGTGGACGGACGCGGTGCTGGCGGAGGCGGTGGAGCGGCTGGGCCGCTGGCGCGCGGCCGTGTCCCGTCCCGACGGGCCGTCCGCCGAGGCGCTCGTCGAGGAGATCCGCGAGGCGCTCGCGAACGACCTGGACGCGCCGGCCGCGTTGGCCGCGGTGGATCGCTGGGCAGCGGGGCAGGCTTCCGCCGGTGGGGCGGACGAAGGGGCGCCCGGGGTCGTGTCGCGCGCCGTCGACGCGTTGCTTGGCGTGGCCTTGTAGGGGTTTCCCTCTGCTGAGGCCGATCGCCCTGCGGGCTCGTCCTCAAGCGCCGGACGGGCTGGATTCTCTTCCGCCCGTCCGGTTTTCGCGTGCGGGTGCAGGCGATCGCCCTGCGGGCTCGTCCTCAAGCGCCGGACAGGCTGGTAGTTCTCCGGCCGACCGGTTCTCGCGTGCGGCCCCAGCCGGGCCGGATACGTCCCCGGAAATCCACGAGCTGGGGTGCAAAGTCCATGGCCCTGGGGCCGGTTACCGCGCTAGACCTCCGCCATGAGATCTCCCACGCGCTTCAGACCGGTGGTCGCGGTCGTTCTTCTGGGGCTCCTCGCGGTGTTCGCCGGGCCCGGCGGTGGCTCCGCGCAAGCCGCCGAGGAGCCTTCCGGCACCACCGTCGGTGACGTCACCGGGTTCGACGCCGACGGCTCCGTCTATCAGTTGACCGCGGGTCAGGTCGAGGCACGCGTCAGCTTCGTGTCGGCCGAGACCTTCCGGATCGAACTCGCCCCCGACGGGAAGTTCACCGATCCTGCGGGCGGCGACATCGTTCTGCCGCAAGGCAAGGCCCCCCGCACCAAATGGGCCGACAAAGGTGACCGTTATGAGATGCGCACCTCCGAGGTGACTCTGCGCGCCTACAAGTCGCCGCTGCGGTTCGCCCTCTACAGGAGTGACGGCAGTCGGGTCTGGGCCGAGTCCAAGGGGCTGTCCTGGACCAAGGAGGGGACCACGCAGAGCCTCGCCCGGGGCGGTGACGAGCAGTTCTACGGCGGCGGGATGCAGAACGGGCGTGGCAACACCTCCCATCGCGGGAAGAAGGTCGAGGTCAGCGTCGACTACAACTGGGACGACGGAGGGCATCCCAACTCCGTGCCCTTCTATCTGTCCTCCGAGGGGTACGGCGTCTTTCGGAACACGTACGCACCCAACACCTATGACTTCGGCGCGCCCGTGACCGCCACCGCCAAGGAACAGCGGTTCGACGCCTACTACTTCGCCGGGCGCGGCAGCGACGCCGCAAAGGACGTCATCGGGCAGTACACCAAGCTCACCGGAAAGCCCTTCCTGCCGCCGGTCTACGGCATGGAGATCGGCGACGCGGACTGCTACCTCCACAACGCCAACCGCGGCGAGCGGCACACCCTCGACTCGCTGAAGGTCGCCGACGGGTACGTCGAGAACGACATGCCCAACGGGTGGATGCTCGTCAACGACGGTTACGGCTGCGGTTACGAGGATCTTGCCGAGACCGCCAAGGGGCTCCAGGAACGCGACATGCAGCTCGGCCTGTGGACCGAGGACGGGCTCGACAAGATCGCCGAGCAGGTCAAGGCGGGCCAGCGGGTCGCCAAGCTCGACGTCGCCTGGGTCGGCGACGGCTACAAGAAGGCGCTCGACGGATGCAAGGACGCCTACAAGGGGATCGAGGACAACAGCGACGCCCGCGGCTTCACCTGGGCCCCGGAGAGCTGGTCCGGCGCGCAGCGCTGCGGCGTGCAGTGGTCCGGCGACCAGAGCGGCAGCTGGGAGTACATCCGCTGGCAGATCCCGACCTACGCGGGGTCCACCATGTCCGGGCTCGCCTATACGACGGGTGACGTCGACGGCATCTTCGGCGGCAGCCCCAAGACGTACGTGCGCGACCTCCAGTGGAAGATGTTCCTGCCCGTCACGATGACGATGGACGGCTGGGCCGCCAGCGACAAGCAGCCGTTCCGCCAGGGCGAGCCCTACACCTCCATCAACCGCAAGTATCTGAAGCTGCACGAGTCGCTGCTGCCCTATCTGTACTCGTACGGCCACGAGGCGACCCAGACCGGGGTCGGAGCCGTGCGGCCGCTCGCCCTGGAGTACCCCCATGACCCCAAGGCCGCGACCGACGCCGCCAAGTACGAGTTCCTGACCGGCGAGGACTTCCTTGTCGCGCCCGTCTACAAGGACACCACCACCCGCGACGGCATCTACCTCCCCAAGGGCACCTGGACCGACTACTGGAGCGGGCGCACCTACCAGGGGCCGACCACGATCGACGGCTACAGCGCGCCCCTCGACACGCTGCCCCTCTTCGTGCGAGGCGGTGCGACCGTGCCCATGTGGCCGGGCGGCATCCGCTCCTACCGGGACCGCACGTCACATTCGCCGCTCGCCTGGGACATCTACCCGCAGGGCGACTCCTCCTTCGAGCTGTACGAGGACGACGGCGTGACCCGGCAGCACCGCGACGGCAAGTACGCCACTCAGCGCGCCGAGGTCAGGGCGCCGCACTCCGGAGCGGGTGACGTGCGGGTACGGATCGGCGCGAGCAAGGGCACGTACAAGGGGAAGCCCGGCAGCCGGGCCCATTCCTTCACCCTGCACACCGGTGACGCGCCCAGTCGTGTGGAGCTGGGCGGGCACCGGCTGCCGCGGCTCTCCTCGGAGAGCGCGTACGACCGTGCGCGGGCCGGATGGTTCTACGACCGTGACGACCGCGGCGGTGTGGTGAAGGTCAAGACGGCCGCTCTGCGCACCGATCGCGGCTTCGAGCTGCGGCTCGACGACACGAGCGCCGTCGGCGGCGCCGTGCCGGGCGCGCCGGCCACCGTCAGTGTGCCCGCCGGTCAGGAGCTCGGCGCGGGCACGCCCGGGAAGGTCGCCGTCGACATCACGGCGGGCACGAGGGACGCCACCGGCGTCGAGGCCACCCTCGACGTGCCGGCCGGCTGGACCGCGGGCACCGCGAAGGCCGACCGCGTCCCCGCGGGCACCACGCGCCGCGTCGAGGTGGCCCTCACCCCGGCCAAGGACGCGGACATCGGCGAGCAGCCGCTCACCGCGACCGTCCGCCACCGGTCGGCGGGCCAGGACCGCACCGCCGTCCAGCGGTTCGCGCTCGGTGTGATGCCCAAGGCGCCCGTCGAGGACACCTGGGCGAGCGACATGAAGTGGCTCAAGTCCACCAACGGGTACGGGCCCGCCGAACGCGACCGCAGCAACGGCGAGTCCGGCGCCGAGGACGGTCACACGCTGACCCTGGCCGGAAGGACGTACGAGAAGGGGATCGGTACGCACGCCGACTCCGTCATCGAGGTCTATCCGGGCGGCCGCTGCACGAAGTTCAGCGCGGACGTCGGCATCGACGACGAGATCAACGGCTACGGAGAGGTCGCCTTCTCCGTCGAGGCCGACGGCAAGGTGCTGTGGACCTCGCCGAAGGTGACGGGCGCGTCGGCGACGGTCCCGGTCGACGTCGACGTGCGGGGCGCCCGGCACGTGGAGCTGAAGGTGTCCGACACCAACGGCTCCAAGAGCGGGGACCACGCGGACTGGGCGGCGGCCCGGTTCAGCTGCGCCTAGGGCCTGTGCCGGGCGTCGCGGGGCAGGCGGGACTTCCGCCCCAGGCCCTAGGGCGCGCGTGAGCGGCGCCGGGCGGGAAGAGATCTCCGCCCGGCGCCGCCGTTGCGACTCGGTGTCCTACTTGGTGATGACGATGGCCAGCAGGTAGCCCGGGTTGTTGGTGTCGTAGTAGCCGATCACCTGATGCCCGTAGGCGAAGGCCTCCTGGACCTCGTCATGGGTGTGCGGGTTGGGGTCGACGAAGGCGCGCCAGGCGTTGTCGACGTGCAGATAGAGGATGTACGCCTGGCCGGGCAGCGGCTCGACGACGTCCCAGAACGCCGTCGCGACGTTGGACGCGAGTGCCTGGGTGGAGATCTCCGGCGCCTGCGCCTGCGGGATCTGCTGTTCCTGCTGCTGGCCGAACTGCTGGAGCAGGTTCTGGAACGGCTGCTGCTGGCCGAGCTGCTGGAGCTGCTGGCGCAGCTGCGGCGGGACCTGCTGCATGCCCTGCTGGCCCTGCATGCTGTGCTGGCCCTGCATGCCCGGTTGCCCCTGGATGCCCTGCTGGCCGTACTGCTGCTGGCTCTGCTGCGGCGGGGCCGTGCTGGGGCTCTGCTGCTGGCCGTACTGCTGCGGCCCGTACTGTTGCGGTCCGTACTGCTGGGGGCCGTGCTGCTGCTGTGATTCGTACTGCCGTCCTTGCTGCTGACCCAGTTGACTCATCTGCGGGGTGGTGCTCATGCGTGTGCCACCTTCCCTCACTGATTGGTTGATTCAGCCGGTGACGACGAGGCCGACGACCTCGTCGTCCGAGAACCAGACGCGTACGTCCGGCCGTCCCCCCGCGAAGGCGGCGTGGACCGCCTGCCGCGTCTCGGGGGACGGGTTGTCGAGGTTGCGCCACTGCCCGGCCACGAACAGCCGGAGCCGCGGCGGGAGCTCCGGCGGATACGGGAGCAGCTCGTCCCAGTACCGCTCGGCCTGACCCGAACCCACCGCGGACGGCAGCAGGTTCGTCACCGCCGCCTTGAGGTCGGGGCGGTTGCCTATCCGCTGCGACGCGGGCCTGCCCGGCGCGTCCTGCTGCGGGGAGCCCGTCGCGCGCAGCGTCGCACGGGCCCGGTCCGGCGTCATCGGCTGCTGGCCCGCGGCCTTCAGCATGCCCTGCAGCGAGGCGAGGGCGCCCACGACGATCGGTGACGCGGAGGACGTGCCGGAGAACGTGTCGGTGTACCAGGCGATTTCGTCGGCGCCGCCCTGCAGATCGCCGGGCCGGTCCCAGAAGCCGCCGGTCGTGGTGGTCTCACGGCCCCAGCCCTGCGCGTCCACGCGCGCCCCGTAGTTGGAGAACGCGAGGCGTGAGCGGTCGGGGCCGTGATCGCGGCCATGGGTGCCGGGCGGGGGAGCGCCCGCGCCGACCAGGACCGCTCCGGAGGAACGGTTGCTGGGGTTGAACGGGTTGCGCCACCAGGATGGGAAGCCGTCCGGCCTGCGCTCGTACACCGCGTCGTCCAGGGACTCGGCGCCGTTGCCCGCCGCGCCGACGACGAGGACGCCCTTCGCGGTGGCGTACCGCACCGCCGCGTAGTCGTCCGGCCACCACTCGATGGCGATGTAGCCCTTCTGGTCGTCGCGCGGCCCGAAGTCGAACTTCGGCCCAGGGCGGTGCAGTTCGAGCAGGATGATGTCGCCGGGGTTCAGCCGCTCCGCCGCCGCGTGGATCGTCGCGGCCGTGCCGAGGGGCTGGAAGGAGGCGGTCGCCGTCACGGCCTCCGGCACGATGCCGGTGATGCCGAGGGAGTTGCGATCGCCGCCGATGACGCCGATCACCGCGGTGCCGTGGTTGCGCCAGGCCAGGTCCTGGAGGGGTGTCCCGACGACGACACCGGCGAGCTTCGCGGCGAGGTCCTCGTGGCGCAGCTGCCAGGCGCCCTCGATGTCGACGACGGTGACGCCCTCGCCGGAGCCGCCGATGCGCTGCCACGCCCAGCGTGCGTCGATTCCCTCCGGCGCCGGCTTCAAGTAGCCCTGTCGGCTGGTGAAGTCGGGTGTGGCGGGCATGCCCTCCTTGCGTCGCCGCGTCGCCTCGTCCAGGTCGTGCGGCTGGGTCGGCGAGGGGTCGATCGACGCCGGTACGGCGCCGGGCTTCACGTACGCCGTGTCGATGCCCGGCAGCGCCGCCATCCGTGCGCGCAGTTCGTCGGGCCGGTCGTCGCCGCCGCGGACGCGGTAGAAGAGGGCCAGGTCGGGCACGTCGTCCCCGCCCGTCGCCGAGGGGGCGGCGGCCCGCAGTCGGTCCTCGTTGCCGAACAGCGGCTCCAGAGTGAGCTGTTCGTCCGTGAGGAACATGTTCAGGGCCGATACGTCGGAGCCGGAGGCCGAGCGGACGTCCCGCTCGCCGGCGCGCAGCCGGGCCTCGGGCCTGGCGACGACGATCAGCTCTTGTTGGGCTTCTCGGTAGGTGAATCCCATGCCGTCGGGGCCCGGCCCGCCGGCTCCGGGGTCCCGCGCCGGGTCTGCCTGCTCGGTCATCGCTTCACCGCTCCCTTCCGTCCTTCGGGTGCCGTGCTGTGCGCTGCGCCAGGTTTCCGGGGCACACCCTGCTACGGCCGGGCCGCGCCGTCCACCCCTCTTTCGAGCAACAGCGTTTGAAGAGAAGTTGAAAAGGGAACCCCGTGCAATTCGGCCACGAGCCGCACATCAGTCGCACTTCGGCCATGAGCAGCACAATGGGGCGGCACCTCTACAGGTGCCGCCCCATCGCGCTGTGAAGGTCAGTCGTCCGAGGAATCCGGAGGGCCCGAGTCGCCGCTCTCGCCCTCGCCGTCCTCCGTGCCCTGTCCCGGCCGCTGCGTCGGCTTCGGCTTCGGCGGCCGCGTGCGGTCGCTCGGCGAGTCCCGGAGGTACGCCGCTCCGCCGGCTCCGCCCTCCCCGCCGTCGCGCCGCCGCAGGTACCGCTCGAACTCGCGGGCGATGGCCTCGCCGGACGCCTCGGGGAGCTCCGCGGTGTCCCGCGCCTCCTCCAGCGACTGGACGTACTCCGCGACCTCGCTGTCCTCGGCGGCCAGCTGGTCCACGCCCACCTGCCAGGCGCGCGCGTCCTCGGCCAGCTCGCCCAGCGGGATCCGCAGGTCGATCAGGTCCTCCAGGCGGTTGAGGAGCGCCAGTGTGGCCTTGGGGTTGGGTGGCTGCGACACGTAGTGCGGCACGGCGGCCCACAGGCTGACGGCCGGGACACCCGCGTGCGTGCACGCCTCCTGGAGGATGCCGACGATGCCCGTCGGCCCCTCGTACTTGGTCTCTTCGAGGTCCATGGTGCGCGCCAGGTCCGGGTCGGACGTCACTCCGCTGACCGGGACGGGGCGGGTGTGCGGGGTGTCACCGAGCAGTGCGCCCATGATCACGACCAGCTCGACGCCCAGTTCGTGCGCGAAGCCCAGGATCTCGTTGCAGAACGACCGCCAGCGCATGGACGGCTCGATGCCACGGACCAGGACGAGGTCGCGGGGCTTGTCGCCGCCGACGCGGACCACCGAGAGCCTGGTCGTCGGCCACGTGATCTTCCGCACTCCGCCGTCGAGCCAGACGGTGGGGCGGTTGACCTGGAAGTCGTAGTAGTCCTCGGCGTCCAGTGCCGCGAACACCTCGCCCTTCCACTCCTTGTCGAGATGCGCGACCGCGGCGGAGGCGGCGTCGCCGGCGTCGTTCCAGCCCTCGAACGCGGCCACCATGACCGGGTCGACCAGCTCGGGTACCCCCTCGAGCTCGATCACCCAGGCCTCCTTCCGACGTTCCCTTGCGTACGCCCCAACCTTACGGCGTCGGCGGGGTCCGTCCGCAGCCCCCTTGCGTGGGGGAGTGCGTGATCACTGCCCACGCTCCGGCCCGGGAAACAGCGCTTTCACGCACAGGAACGAGGCGGTCTCACAGCGTCGTGCGCAGCCACTGTTCGACGCTCGCGATGTGCACCGTCGCCCACGAGCGGGCCGCCTCCGCGTCGCGGTCGCGGAGCGCGGTGAGGATCGCCCGGTGCTCGTGGAGGGTGCGGCTGACGGCGTCCTCCTGCGTCAGGCCGCGCCAGACGCGGGCCCGGGTGGTGGGGCCCGAGAGGCCGTCGAGGAGGGAGCACAGGACGGAGTTGCCGGACGTCTGGACGATGCCGCGGTGGAACTCCAGGTCGGCGGCGACCAGCTCCTCCACCGACGGCGCGGCCCCCAGCGCGTCCAACTGCTCGCTCAAGGCGTCCAGTTCGGCGTCGGAGATGTGGGCGCAGGCCATCGCCGTGGCCGCCGGTTCCAGGATCCGGCGGACCGCGAGGAACTCCAGGACCGTGTCGTCGCGGTGGAAGTCGACGACGAAACTCAGGGCCTCCAGGAGGAGTTGGGGGTCCAGGCTGGTGACGTACGTGCCGTCGCCCTGGCGTACGTCGAGGATGCGGATCAGGGCGAGGGCGCGCACCGCCTCGCGCAGCGAGTTGCGCGAAAGGCCCAGCTCGGCGGCGAGTTCGCTCTCCTTGGGCAGCCGGTCGCCGGGGCGCAGCGCGCCCGAGACGATCATTCCCTTGATCTTCTCGATGGCCTCGTCGGTGACAGCCATGGGACCTCGCCTAATAGACATCCGATGTATCAGGCGATTATGGACCGGGTCGCGGCCGCACCGCACGGGAGTAGGAGGATTCCCCCCGGTGCTCGTAGGCCTACGGAGACATTTCCTTGAGGGCTAAGATTTCCCCACGGGTCCCGGCGCACCGCCGGGCGGTCCCAGGAGGGCGGGCGGCAGATGGCCGGGAAGAAGGCGGCGCACCAGCCGGACGCGGTGGCGTCGATCATCGCGGACTGGGCACGGGAGCGGCCCGACCTCGACACCTCGCCGCTGGAGGTCCTCGCCCGGCTGCACCGCACCTTCATCCGCTACAACACACGGCTGACCTCGGCGATCGAGCAGCACGGACTCGCGGTCGCCGGGTTCGACGTGCTGACCGCGCTGCGCAGGGCCGGCGCTCCCTACCGCCTCACCGCGGGCCAGCTGGCCGACTCCGGCCTCGTCTCGTCGGCCGGGGTGACGCTCCGCATCGACCGGCTGGAGAAGGACGGCCTGATCGTGCGCGAGCGCGACGCCGACGACCGCCGCGTCGTCTACTCACGGCTCACCGACGCCGGTCTCGCCAAGATCGACGAGGTGTTCGCGGAGCACCTCGAGAACGAACGCCGGATGCTCGACGGGCTCTCCCCGGCCGAACGGCGTCAGCTGGCCCGCCTCATGTCCAAACTGGAGCGGTCCATCACCGAAGCCGGTCCGCGGGAAGCGCAGGAGGATCAGGCCGGCGAGGCCTGAGCCACCGCCTCCGCGCGGTACATCCGACGCAGCCGGACCACGCCCAGATCGTGCTGGTAGAGGTTCTCCCGCTGGTCGGCATCGGCCGGCATGGCCTCCAGCATCACGCGGTCCTGTTCGAGGACCTGCCAGTGGCGCTCCTCGATGAGGGTCTTGTAGAGGAAGCGCCACGTGTCGCGCTGCCACCCCCGCACGCGCCGGTAGCGCCAGAAGAAGACGCCGGTGCGGTCCTCGTCGACCGGGCAGACCATGCCGACGATCCCGAACGGGCCGCCGGGGCCCGCCGACGGCGGATACGGGATGGTCAGGTCCACCCAGTCCACGCCCGTGCGGCACAGCTCCACCCAGTCGAAGTTGACGCCCCGCTGGTCCGTCTTCTCGAAGAAGTAGCCGCGGTCCGTCTCCCGGATGCGGAACTTGGCGGTGGTGTCGCCGTTGTACATGGTGTGCGACTCGTGGTGCAGGAACGCGCCGTGCATCGGGTCGAGGAGGTTCTCCACCGCGAACCGCCACGGCCCGTTCCACTCCGCGTAGCAGAGGATCGCGTCGACCTCGGGGTCGGTGAGCGGCTCGGGCAGCGTCAGTTCGGCCGGTTCGGGGTGCCGCTCGTCGCCGAAGTACGCGAGGACGGCGCCGCCGACCTCGCGCACGGGCAGCGACGTGACGAGCTTCTTGCCCTCCAGGTTGCAGCCCGGCAGGCCGGGCACGGACGACACGGTGCCGTCGGTCTCGACCTCCACCCCGTGGTACCAGCACGCCACCCGGTCGCCCAGGTGCTTGCCGAGCGAGAGGGGCGCCCCGCGGTGCGGGCAGCGGTCGGCGAGCATCGACAGGGTGCCGTCGGAGCGGCGGAAGAGCAGCCACTGTTCGCCGAGGGCGGTGACCTTGCGCATGGCGCCGGGTGTCACGAAGGAGGACGGGACGACCGGGTGCCACTGGTTGCGCAGGCCCGTGGCGTAGATGTGGTCGGCGGTGTCGTGCACGGGCAGGGTCATCTCAGGCTCCCAGTCGGTTCATCTCGGCGCGGAAGGACTCCTCGGTCCAGGGCGCGCCGTCGGGCGCGTGGACCTGGCGGGCGTTGAGCCCGCGGACGACGTCGGCCAGTTCGTGGCCCTCTTTGGTGAAGACCTCTTCGAGGGTGGCGGCGAGCTTGTACTCGTAGGGGGTCGGTTCGTGCGTACGGGACTGGTGGACGTCCAGGTACGGCCAGGTCGTGGTCACTGATGCCTCCAGGGGCCGGGGGAGTGGTTCACAGGTCTCACAGGTCTCACAGGTCGAGGACGAGACGGCGGCCGGAGGCGCAGCGCGAGACGCAGATCATCATCGAGGCGTTCGTGGCGTGCTCGGCCTCGCTGAGCAGGAAGTCACGGTGGTCGGGGGTGCCGTCGAGGACACGGGTCTCGCAGGAGCCGCAGATGCCGTCCCGGCAGGAGCTGCGCACGGGCAGCCCCGCGGCCTCGGCGGCCGCCAGGACCGAGGTGTCCGGGCCCACCGAGAGCGTCACCCCCGAACGCCGGCACTCCACCTCGAAGGCCGCGTCGCCGCCCGAGCGCTCGACGACCGGCGCCGCGAAGCGCTCCACGCGCAGCCGCTCGGCCGGGCAGGCCGCCTCCACGGCGGCGAGCAGCGGCTCGGGCCCGCAGCAGTACACGAGCGTGCCCTCCGGCAGGGTCTGTCCCTCAAGTGCTTCGGCGAGGTCGATGTGCCCCCGCTCGTCCTGCGGTACGAGGGTCAACGCGCCGCCCAGCGCGTCCAGTTCGTCGGTGAACGCCATCGAGTCGCGGGTGCGCCCGCCGTACACGAGCCGCCAGGGCGCCTCGCGCCGCGCCGCCTCGCGGGCCATCGCGAGGATCGGCGTGATGCCGATGCCGCCCGCGACGAACACATAGGCGGGCGCCTCCTCCAGCGCGAAGTGGTTGCGCGGCTCGGTGACGGTGACGGTCTGGCCGGGGCGCAGCTGCGTGTGCACGTACCGCGAACCGCCGCGCGAGGACGGTTCGTTGAGGACACCGATGCGGTACGACGCGGTGTCCCGGGGGTCTCCGCACAGGCTGTACTGCCGCACCTGCCCGCCCACCAGCACGTCGACGTGCGCGCCGGGCTCCCAGGCGGGCAGGGGCTTGCCGTCCGGGTGGGCGAGCTCGACGGAGAGGACGCCCTGCGCCTCCCACGTCATCCGGCGCACCCGCAGGTCGAGACGGTTCTCCGATGTGGTCATGGCTGCGGCCTCCCTACGCGGCGGGGATCTTCACGGGCGGGGTGAACGGGCTCTTCATCGGGCCGAGCGCCGCGAGGTCCACCTCGACGAGCACCGGGCCGCCCGACGCGACGGCCTCGCCGACGACGGGCCCCGCCTGCTCGGCCGCGGCGATCCGCCGGTACGGCAGTCCGCAGGCCCGCGCGAGGAGCGCGAAGTCGGGCGTGGTGAGGTCGACGCCGGAGCGGCGCTCGGCGTAGCGGTCCTGCATGTTGCGCAGCACGCCGTAACCGCCGTCGTTGAAGACGATCAGTGTCAGGTCCGGCGCCTCCTGCGCGAGCGTGAGGAGCTCGCCGAGGTGCACGGCGAGCCCGCCGTCGCCCGCGAGGACCACCGTGGGCGCGCCCGGCCGCGCGAGCGCCGCCCCGATGCCCATGCCGAGGCCCTGCCCGATGCCGCCGCCGCGCGGGAAGACGTTGTCCCGCGGGTCGTACATGTCCAGGAGCCGGTTGCCCCAGCTGCTCGACGCGATCGTCACGTCACGGGCCACCACCGCCTCCCGGGGGAGCGCGGCGCGGATCGCGTCGCAGAGCGCGGCCTGCGGGCCGATGGCGTCGCGCAGGTTCGCGCGGACCTCGTCCCGCACACCGGTGACGCGTCCGCTCCAGCCCGGCTCGGTCCCGACGCGGCGGGCATACGGCAGCAGGGCCCGCAGCACGCCCGCCGCGTCGCCGCACAGCGTGTGCGCGGCGGGGTAGACGCGGCCGAGGGCGGCCGGATCGATGTCGACCTGGATGTGGGCGGCGGGCAGTTCGAGGCTGTAGTCAGCGGTCTCGTTCGACCTGAAGTGCGTGCCCACGCTCAGTACGACGTCGGCGTCCGCGAGCAGCGCGCGGCCCTCGGGGGTGGTCGCGAAGTTTCCGACGACCCGCGGGTCGTCCTCGGGCACCGTGCCGCGCCCCGAGTTGGAGGTGAGCAGGCCGGCCCCGGTGGCGGTGAGCAGCTCCGCGAGCTCGGTCCCGGCACGCGTGGCACCGCCGCCCGCCCAGACCAGGGGGCGCCGCGCCGACGCCAACAGCTCGCCCGCCGCCGCCAGTTCGGCGCCCAGCGGCTCGGAGAAGAGCGGCGCGGGCACGTCGAGCGCGGTGTCGGTCTGCGCCGCGTACTGGAGGTCCACCGGCCACTCCACGCTCGCGGGGCCGCCGGGCGCGGCCAGCGCGGCACGGGCCGCCTCGCGCAGCACGCGGCCCGCGTCCACGGCGGACGGCACGGTCGCCGCGTACGCCGACACCGCCGTCAACATGCCCAGCTGGTCCTTCGTCTCGTGGATGAATCCGCGCCCGCTGCCCAGGTAGCGGCTCTCCACCTGCCCGGTGACGTGCAGCACGGACGTCCCCGCGCTGAGCGCCTCGACGAGCGACCCGGCCGCGTTGCCCGCGCCGGTACCGGTCGAGGTGAGCGCGCAGCCGAGCGAACCACGGGCCCGGCCGTGGGCGTCGGCCGCGTTCACGGCCGTCGCCTCGTGCCGCACCGGCACGAAACGCAGCTCCCGGTCGACGGCCTCGACGAGCGGCAGATTGTGGACGCTGACGATCCCGAAGACCGTGTCGATGCCGAGTTCCCGCAGGACGGCGACGAGGAGATCGCCTCCGTTGTCGTAACGCATGAGGGCTCCTCAGAGGATGCCGCGGCCGACTCCGCCGCAGACGTCGATGCTGGTTCCAGTGATGTAGGAGGCGCGCGGCGAGAGCAGCGCGAGGATCGCGTACGCCACCTCCTCGGCCCGCCCGAGCCGCCCGAGCGCCACACCCCGGTCGGCGGCGAGCTCCGCCTGCCACTCCTCGTACGGCAGACCGGACCCGGCGGCGGCGTGCCGGCGCGTCCACTGCCCGGTGTCGACGAGACCCAGGCAGACGGAGTTGACGCGGATGGCGTCCGGCGCGAGCTCCCTGGCCAGGGACGCGGAGAGGTTGAGGATGCCGGCGCGGGCGGCGCTGGTGGTGATGAGGCGCGGCTCGGGCTGCTTGGCCAGGACGGCGTTGACGTTGACGACGGACGCGGCGGTCGAGGCGCGCAGGTGGGGGCGGGCGGCGTGCAGCGGGTTGAGGACCCCCGCGAACTTCAGCTCCAGCTCGTCGCGCCAGTCGTCCTCGGTCGTCTCGTCGAAGCGCTTCATCCGGGACTGCCCGGCGTTGTTGACGAGCCCGTCCACGCCGCCGAACGCATGGGCTGCGGCGCCCGTGAACTCCCGTACGGCGGCGGCGTCCCGTACGTCGCAGGGCGCGGTGAAGAGGCGCTCGTGCGTGCCGATGCTCTTCAGCCGGTCGGCGTCGCGGCCGCAGGTGGCGACGTTCGCGCCCTCGTCGAGCAGGGCGCGGACCGTGGCCAGGCCGACGCCCGAGCTGCCGCCGGTGACCAGATAGGTCCGGTCGGCGAGGCCCAGATCCATGACGGTGTTCTCCCGTGGGTCAGTTCATGGTGAAGCCGCCGTTGACGGCGACCACCTGTCCGGTCAGGTAGCGGGACTCCTCGGAGAGGAGGAAGGCGGCGAGCCCGACCAGGTCGTCGGGCCGCTGCGGGCGTGCGATGGCCCGGCGCGCCCGGTACAGGCCGTGCCGTTCGGCCGGCACCGTCTCGGTCGCCTCGCACTCGGTGAGGCCCGGCGCCAGCGCGTTGACGGTGATGCCGCGCTCGCCGAGCTCCCGCGCCATGGCCCGGGTGAGGGCGATGACGGCACCCTTCGACGCGATGTAGTGGGCGAGTCGCGGGGAGCCGTACAGGGCCGCGTCCGACGCGATGTTCACGATGCGCCCGGTGGGCCCGAACAGCGGGAGCAGGATCTTCGCGACGAGCCAGGGCCCGCGTGCGTTGACCGTCATCAGCCGGTCCCACGCCGCGATGTCGATGTCCTGGAACTCCCTGCCGCCCACGCCGTTGGCGAGGGCCGCGTTGTTGATGAGTCCGTACAGCGGCCCCATGTCGCCCACCGCGTCGGCGAGTTCCCCGGCCGACGCGGGGTCGGCGACGTCGCAGCGCACGAAGTGGGCGTCGAGCCCCTCGGCGCGCAGCTCCCGCGCCGCCCCCGCACCGCGTCCGGCGTCGAGCTCGGCGACGACGACCCGGAAGCCGTCGGTGCCCGCCCGGCGGGCCATGGCGAGCCCGAGCCCGCGGCCCGCCCCGGTGAGCACGACGGTGCGCGGGTCAGTCACGGGTCACGCCGTGCATCGGCGAGTACTCCGGGTACGACGGCACCTGCGGCTTCCGCGTGCCGATGACGACGCAGAACAGGGCGTCGGTGTCGCCCTCGTTCTTCAGCGACCGGGTCACCCCGGCCGGGACGACGATCATGTCGCGGTAGCCGAGCGTGCGGTACTCGACCTCGTCGGGGCCCCGGTGCACGCCGACCCTGACCTCGCCCTCCAGGACGAAGAAGGCCTCCTCCACGTCGTGGTGGGTGTGGGCGGGCCCTTCGGCGCCGGGCGGCAGCAGCATGTTGGAGAAGGTGAAGCCGCCGGAGGGCAGGATGCGGCTGTCGCCCTCGTGGTCGCCGGTGGCGCCGGAACCCACGTAGCGGATCTGGCCGCGGCGGTACTGCGGGCCCGCCTTCTCCTGGAAGGAGAGGGTGTCGAAGTCCGCGACGCGCGAGTCCTTCGACGCGATGAGGGAGTCGGTGTAGCGGGCGAGGTCGCCGCCGTTGTCGTACGCGGTCGTGGTCAGAGGCATGGCTCAGAACTCCTGCTCGGGTAGGCGGTCGGTGATGCGGAGGTGGGAGAGCACCCAGGCGTTGAACCGCCCGGGCTGTTCCTGGTTCGCCAGGTGACCGGCGTCCTTGACGATCACGTAGGCGGTCTTGTGCAGGGCGCCGGCGAGGACTTGCGAGGCCTCGACGCCGGTGACCCGGTCCTGGTCGCCGCAGAGGACGAGGGCGGGCGCGGTGATCGCGGGGATCTCCTCGCGCAGGTCGGCGGCGGCCATCGACTCGGCGGCGTACGCGTAGCCGGGCAGGCGCACCGAGGCGGCCATGGTGTCGACGACCCGGGCGACGAGCTCGGGCGGCGCGTCCGGTGAGACGAGGCGGGGGCCGCGCCGCTCGGCGAAGGCGCGGGGTCCGGCCTCGGCGAGCTCGGCGGCGCGCCGCCGCATGGCGTCGGCCTTCGCCGGGTCGGTGCCGGAGCCGGGGCCGGAGTCCGCGACGATCAGTGAGTCGACGAGGCCGGGGTGGCGGGCGGCGAGCCGCAGCGCGATCACACCGCCCCACGAGACGCCGAGCACGTGCGCCGACGCGCCCCGGGAGCGGATCACCTCGGCCGTCGCGTCCGCGAACCCGTCCAGGTCCAACGGCCCGTCCGGGTCCGGGGACCTGGCGTACCCCGGTGCGTCCCAGGCGAGGACCCTGAGGTGCCGGGAGAGCTCGGCGAGCTGCGGGGCGAAGGCGGCCGACGAGGAGCCGATGCCGTGCAGGCACAGCAGCAGCGGGCCCGACGATCCGGCTTCCTCCACATGGACGGCGGGGGCGGCGGTCACAGGATCTGCCCCGTCCGCCCGGCGAGCGCCGCCACCGAGCGCAGCACCGCGTACGGCACGACCTGGCTGGTCGCCGGGTTGCCGGGGTCCGGGAGGTGGGCGACCTCGAAGCGGTACGCGCCGTGCGCCCCGGACGCCTCGACGACGTGCCGCGTGCGGTGCGCGCCGGGATCGGCGACGACCCTGACCCGCACGGCGTCCAGGTCGCCGACGGCGAGGGCGACGGACGCCGCGACGTTCGTCGACTTCGGGAACTTCACGGGGACGTCGCGCGCGGTGCCCGACATGACCTCGACGGGTCCGGTCGCCGAGCGCAGCCGCGCCAGCAACGCCTCGTCCATCCAGGGCTGTTCGAGGGTGCCCGGCAGTTTCGTGGTGGTCAGCCGCACCTCGTCGAGCGGGCCGAGGGAGCGTACGGCTTGGAGCAGGTCGAGACCGCCGACCGCGCCCCCGGTGAAGTACACCCGGCCCGGGCCCGCCGCGAGCAGCCGCTTCGACAGCTCCTCGTCGGTGAGCGCGCCGGTCGAGGCGATCAGCAGGTCGGTCCCGGAGGCCAGGACGCGCTCGCCCCACTCCCGTACGACACCCTGCCCCGCCGCCTCCACGATCAGGTCGCAGCGCTCCAGGGCCTCGTCGAAGGAGACCTGCGGCGCGGGCGCCGCCTCGCCGAGCGGACGGTTGTCGACGACGCACACCAACTCGGCGCCGGGGAGGCGGCCTTCGACGAGGGCGGTGCCGACGACGCGGCCGATGGCACCCCAGCCGACGAGCCCCACTTTCCGTACGGTGGTCATGCGCGTACTCCTTCCGGCGAGCCGGCCATGTGGCAGCGGATCTCCTTCGACGGTGGCCCCGCCGTGCCCCACAGGTCCGACAGCTCCGGCACCCGCCGCCACACCTTGGCGATCCAGCGGTCCTCGACGACCTGCGCGACCTCGGAGGTGTACTCGCAGACGAGCCCGGTCGGATCGGTGAAGTACGAGAAGGTGTTGTTGCCGGGACCGTGCCGGCCGGGGCCCCACTGCGGGACGACCCCGTGGTGGCGGAGGCGTCCGAGGCCCCGCATGAAGTGGTCGACCGAACTCATCTCGTACGCCACGTGGTTGAGGGAGACCCACTCCGCCTGGTTGAAGGCGACGCAGTGGTGGTCGGCGTTGCAGCGCAGGAACGCCATCTGGTGCTCGGACCAGTCGGAGACGCGCAGACCGAGCACGTCCGTGTAGAAGGAGACCGACGCGTCGATGTCGGTGGTGTTCAGGACGGCGTGCGTGACGCCCACGGGCACCGCGCCGTCCCTGCCGCGCGGCGGTACCGCCCAGGTGTCGGCGGAGAGCTCGACGACGCGGCCCTCGTGGTCGGCGAACCGCAGGCCGTAGCCGCCGCCCACCTGGTCGAGCGGCCCGGGACCGCACAGCGGGACGATGCCGCGCGCCTCCAGGCGCCGTGCGGCCTCGTCGACCTCGGCGGGGGTGCCGACGGCGAAGGAGAGGCGGCCGAGTCCGGTCCGGTCGGAGCGGGTGAGCTGGAGGGCGTGGTGCTCGTCGCCGGTGCCGCGCAGCCAGCTCGCGCTGTGCTCGGCCTCGACGACCTCGAGGCCCCAGGCGTCCTCGTAGAAGTCGGCGGCCTCCGCGAAGGAGGGGGTGAGCAGTTCGACGGAGCGCAGGGCGCGCAGCCGGGCTATCGGGGGGTGGGCAGAGGCTGTCGGGGGAGGGGGCATCGGGTGCTCCAGAAGGTCATGCGGCCCAGGGCAGCGGGGTGTCGGCGGTGCCCCAGTACAGGGACTTCTGGCGCTGGTAGGAGCGGATGCCGTCGCGGCCCTTCTCCCGGCCGAGGCCGCTGTCCTTCATGCCGCCGAAGGGGGTCGAGATGCTGAACTGCTTGTACGTGTTGATCCAGACGGTGCCCGCGTCGACGCGGCGCGCGATCCGCCACGCCGCCCGGTGGTCGCGGGTCCAGATGCCGCAGGCCAGTCCGTACACGGAGGAGTTGGCCTGCCGTACGAGGTCGTCCTCGTCGTCGAAGGGCAGGGCGACGAGGACCGGGCCGAAGATCTCCTCCTGGCAGGTCCGCGAGGAGTTCGGCAGGCCGTCGAGGACGGTGGGCAGGTAGTACGCGCCGTCGGCGTAAGCGGCCCCTTCCGGCGCGGCGCCGCCGCACAGCACGCGTGCGCCTTCCTCGCGGGCGAGGTCCACGTATCGGGCGACGGAGTCCCGGTGCGCGTGGTGGACGAGCGGGCCGACCTGGGTGTCGGGGTCCGTGCCGGGCCCGACGCGCAACTTGCACACACGCTCGACGAGTTCGCCGACGAACTCCGCGTACAGCTCGCGTGCCACGAAGAGCCGTGACCCGGCGACGCAGGACTGCCCGCTGGAGGAGAAGACCCCGAACATCACCCCGGCCAGGGCCTGTTCGACGTCCGCGTCGGCGAGGACGACCGTCGGGGACTTGCCGCCGAGCTCCAGCGATACGGGCATGAGCTTGTCGGCGGCGGCGTGCGCGAGGGTCCGGCCCGTCGCGGTGCCACCGGTGAAGGTGACCTTGCCGACGTGCGGGTCCCGCACGATCGCGTCGCCGACGATGCTGCCGCGCCCCGGCAGGACGGACAACAGGGCCGCGGGCAGGCCGAGTTCGTCGAGCGCCGTGCTGACCAGGCGGCCGAGAGCCAGCGAGACCAGCGGGGTCCACTCGGCGGGCTTGAGGAGGACGGCGTTGCCGCCCGCGAGCGCGGGGGCGAGTTTCTGCGCGTCGCTCGCGACGGGCGAGTTCCAGGGGTTGATGGCGCCGACGACGCCGATCGGCTCGTACACGCTCATCGTGACGTAGTCACCGCGCGAGGGCGTGAGCGCGTCCTCGGCGGTCTCCAGGGCGGCCGCCGTGTAGCGGAACGTCCCGGCGGCGCTCGCGACCAGTGCGCGGGTCTCGGTGAGGGTCTTGCCGGTGTCGGCGGTCTGCAGCGCGGCGAGGTGCTCGGCGTTGTCGTCGATCAGGGTGGCCACGCGGTGCAGGAGCCGGGCGCGGTGGTGCGGCAGCAGGTCGCGCCAGCGGGGGTCGGCGGCGGCGCGGGCCGCGGCACCGGCCGCCTCGGCGACCTCCTCGACGGTGACGGCGTGCACGGTGGCGAGCTCGCGGCCCGTGGCCGGGTCGAGGGTGCGGACGGGGGCGCCCGCACCGCGCCGCCACTCGCCCGCGATGAGCGCTTCGTCCGCGACGGATCCTGCGTCAACGACGGCCGCTTCGCCTGCTGCGGGTGTTCGGGGCATGCGGGTGCCCTCCTTGCATCGCTTGCGGGGCGGGGGAGTTGAGGGGGTGCGCTTGGCCGACTTGGGCAAGCGCTAGAAATCTAAGGGCTTAAATATCTCGGGCGCAAGACCCCGTCGATGAGCGACTGTCGACGATTTCCCTGTACAGGCCCTTGACGCGGTCCTGAGGGCGAGCGATACAACTTAAGCGCTAAGAGACTTTGCGCTCACGCGCCTCTCCGCCCCCCACGCGCCCTTCCGGCCCCCGCCCCCTCAGCAGCGGAGTACCCGCATGACGATCGACGCCTCCCCGGACCGCACACCGGACAGCCCCGCCGGCGCCGCCCGCGCCCACATCGCCGCCCGCTTCGAACGCCTCCCCCTGTGCCGCTGGCACGTCACCGTCCGGCTCATCGTGGGCGCCGTCACCTTCTTCGAGGCCTTCGACCAGCTCCTGATCGCCTACGCCCTGCCCGAGCTCCGCGACGAGTGGCACCTCTCCACCTCACGGGCGACGCTGCTGCTCACCGTCGGCTCGATCGGCATGCTCGTCGGCGCCCTGCTCTCCGGCCGCCTCGCCGACCGCATCGGCCGGGTGAAGGTCATCGCGCTGTGCGTCGCCGTCTCCAGCGCCGCCAACCTCGCCCTCGCCGCGTCCCCCACGCCCGACGTCTTCATGGCGCTGCGCTTCGTACAGGGCCTCGCGATCGGCGGCGAGGTCCCGGTCGCCGCCACGTTCATCGCCGAGATCACCCGCAGCCACCGGCGCGGCCGCTTCGTGCTCCTCTACGAGCTGGTCTTCCCCGCCGGGCTCACCGTCGGCGCGCTGGTCGCGGCATGGGTGGTGCCGGTCCTCGGCTGGCGCTGGATGTACGTCCTCGCCGCACTGCCCGGCGTCCTGTGTGTCGTCGTCCAGCGCAAGGTGCCCGAGTCGCCGCGCTGGCTCGCGGACCACGGCAGGTCGGAGGAGGCCGGGGCGGTGATGGACGGCATCGAGGCGGAGGTCGAACGGGTCACGGGCAGGCGCCTGCCACCCGTCGGCACGGTGCCGGACCCGGAGCCCGCCGAGGCGGTGCCCGGGGAGCGGCACGCAGAGTCGGACGAGGCCGCCGCCACCGGACTGCGCGGCCTCTTCACCGGCCGCTACCGCCGCCGCACCCTCGTCATCGGCGTTCTCTGGTTCACCGGCTACTTCGTCAACTACGGCATCACGTCCTGGCTGCCGACGATCTACCAGAACCGCTACGACCTGTCCCTCTCGGACGCGCTCCTCTACTCCACCGTCACGTCCTGCGCGGGCCTGCTCGGCTGCCTCGTCGCCGCGCTCACCGTCGACCGGGCCGGGCGCAGGCGCGTGATCACCGGGTGTCTGGGCGGCGCGGCGGCCATGCTGCTCGTACTCGCGTTCCTCGGCGCCCGCACCCCGCTGGAGGTCCTCGCCTGGACGTCGCTGGCCGCGGTCTTCTTCTTCGGCTCCAACATCTGCCTGTACCTGTACACGCCGGAGCTGTTCCCGACCCGGATGCGGGCCCTCGGCAGCAGCGTGGGCGGCGCCATGAACCGGCTCGGCGTGATCCTCGGCCCGATCGTGGTCGGCGCGGTCTACGCGGGCGGGAACGTCACGTCCGTCTTCGTGACCCTCGGCGCGGTGGCCGTGGTGGGCGCCGTCGTCGCGGCGCTCGGCGCGGAGGAGACGGCGGGGCGGCGCCTGGAGGAGGTCTCCCCCTGACGCCGCCCCCCCGCACCACCGCATGGGGCGCAAGTGGTCAGCCGAAGCGTTCGATCCTGATCCGGTCCACCGGCTGGCCGCCCGCCACCAGCAGCTGCGAGGCATGCTCGGCGAACCCGTTGGAGCCGCAGATGTACGCCTCCCAGCCGCCCTCGGGCTGCCCCTCCGCGCCGAGGAACGGCGCCAGATGGGCGGCGTTCAGACGGCCCTCGGAGCGGGTCAGGACGACGGTGGCCTCGTCCCCGTACTCGTCCGCGTAGATCAGGTCGGCGGGCGTGCGCGCCGAAACGACGAGCCGCACCGGCACGTCGAGCCCCGCGAGCCGCTGGTGCCGGACCATCGACATCAGCGGCACCACGCCCGAGCCGGCCCCGAGCAGCAGCGCGGGACGGTCGCCGGGCCAGGCGAAGAAGCCGGACAGCGGCCCGCGCACCTCGACCGTGTCGCCGACGTGCGCCACGGTGTGCAGATGCCCCGACACCTCGCCGTCCGGCACGTGGTCGAGGGTCAGCTCGATCTCGCCGCTGCCGTCGGGCGCGGAGGCGATCGAGTAGTGCCGCTGGGCGACGTAGCCGTCCTCGGCGGTGAGCCGCAGCATCAGGTGCTGGCCCGGCAGATGCCCCTGCCAGTCGGGCACCTTCAGACGGAACGTCGAGACGAGCGGCGTCTCACGGCGGATCTCCACGACGGTCGCCCGCTGCCACACGGCCGCGGAACGGTTGCTCACCTCGATGCGGCCGGGCACGGCGAACGCCGTCGGCGGCACGAAACGCTCCTGGAGGCTCTGTGGATCAGTCACCGGCGTAACGCTCCTCGGCCCACGGGTCGCCCCGGTGGTGGTAGCCGTTCTGCTCCCAGAAGCCGGGCTCGTCGCGGTCGGAGAGCCGCAGCCCCGCCACCCACTTGGCGCTCTTCCAGAAGTACAGGTGGGGGACGATCAGCCGGGCGGGGCCGCCGTGCTCGGCGGGCAGCGGCCCGTCGCCGTACTCCCAGACGATCCACGCCTTGCCGTCCGTCACGTCGGACAGCGGGAGGTTCGTGGTGTAGCCGGTGTGCGAGTAGGCGACGACGTGCGTCGCGGTGGGGAGCGGGCGGGCCGCCGCCAGGAACGTGTCCAGGCTCACCCCGCCGAACCGCACCCCGAACTTGGACCAGCTCGTCACGCAGTGGATGTCGCCCCGGTACTCGGAGGCGGGCAGCGCGTGCGCCTCGTCCCAGGACCAGGTGTGCGGGGCCACGACGAGACCGTCGACGCGGAACGTCCAGTCGGCGGCGGCGAGCCGCGGGGTGACCTCGGCGGACAGGACGGGCCAGCCGTCGCCCGCGTCGTACTGCCCCGGGGGCAGCCGCGGGTCGCGGTCGGCGGCTCGGGCGCGGCCGGTGAAGCCGCGGGTGGGTTCGAACGTCATGCGGTGGGTGCCACTTCGGGGGTCGATGTCGGTTCTGTACGGGTCAGGAGACCGGTTCTGTACGGGTCAGGAGACCGGTTCTGTACGGGTCAGGAGACCGGCGCCGCCTCGGAGGCGGTCGCCGCGTCCTGGAGGGCCCGCAGGACGGCCCGCTCGTCCAGGGTGAGCAGGGTCCGGTCGCGCATCAGGACGCGGCCGTCCACCACAGTGTCCCGGACGTCGGCGGCCGATGCCGCGTACACCAGCGTGGACCACGGGTCGTGCCGGGGCGCGAGGTGCGGCCGGTCCAGGTCGAGAACGATCAGGTCCGCCTGCTTGCCGGCCTCCAGCGAACCGAGGCGGTCGCCGAGCCCGAGCGCACGCGCCGACTCGATCGTCGCCATCCGGACGGCCTGCTCGGCGCCGACCGCGGTGGGATCGCCGCCCGCCTTGTGCACCAGCGCGGCGACCCTCACCGCGCCCAGCAGGTCGAGCGCGTTGGACGACACCGCGCCGTCGGTGCCGAGGCCCACCGTGACGCCCGCGTCCAGCAGGTCGGGCACGCGCGCGATGCCGCAGCCCAGCTTGAGGTTGGACACCGGGCAGTGCGCCACCCCCGTGCCGGTGCGGGCCAGCGCCGCGATCTCGGCGTCCGTCAGGTCCACGGCGTGCGCGAGCAGCGTGTCGGGGCCCAGCACGCCGAGCGAGTCGAGCAGCTCCACGGGGCGCATGCCGTGCTGCTCGACGACGTTCGCCACCTCCGCCGCGTTCTCGGAGGCGTGGATGTGCAGCAGCGCGCCGTGCTCCCGGGCGAGCGCCGTGATCTCGGTGAGCTGCGCGGGGTTCAGCGTGTACGCGGAGTGCGCGCAGACGACGGGACGGGCGCCCGGCGCCGCGACGTACGCCTTCAGGTGCGCGGTCGCCCAGCCGAGCCGCTCCTCGTAGAGCCTGCCGTCCGGCGGTCCCGGCACGTCCATGAACGTCGGCCCGGTCAGCAGCCGCCACCCGGCGTCGCGGGCCGCGCCCTCGGCCGCCTCGTGGAACCAGTACATGTCGAGCGCGGTCGTGACCCCGCCGCGCACGGACTCCGCGACGGCGGCCCGCATCGCGGTGGCCACCGTGTCCGGCGAGAGGACCTCGGCCTCGCGCGGAATGACCCGGGCCAGGAAGCCCTGCAGCGTGACGTCGTCGGCGATGCCGCGCATCAGGTTCATCGCGAGGTGCGTGTGCGTGTTGATCAGACCCGGCAGGACGAGACAGCCGCGCGCGTCGATCTCCTCCGCCGCCTCGTACGCGGCGCGCAGCCGCTCGGCGGGCCCCACCTCGACGACGCGGCCGCCGCGGACGGCGACCGCCCCGTCCGCCACGACGGTGCCCGCGGCGTCGACGGTCAGCACGTCGCCGCCGTGCACCAGCAGGTCTATGGAGCCGCCGCGGTCCTGGGCCGGCACTTCAGTGGGCTGCATCGTTCCGTTCTCCCTGGTCGCCTCGGTTCTGGCTGGCCGCTACGGTCGTTCAGCGCTCGGTGGAGGCCAGCAGGCGCAGCGCGTCCAAGGTTATCCGGGCACCCCGGGCGACCCCGTCGGCGACCACGTCGCGGTGCGGGTCGTACCCGCCTGTGGCGTCCTTGTCGACGAGCTCGTCGGCGTTCGCGCCGTCCACGACCAGGGCGCCGCCCGCCGTCAGGCCGTGCGTCGACGCGAAGACGTACAGCGCCGAGAGCTCCATCTCGATGGCGGCGATCCCGGCGGCCGCGTACGCCTCGCCGGGCAGCGGCAGGAACCCCGGCTGGAACGCGGCCCGCGTCCACACCACACCCCGGTGGTACGGGGCACCCGCGGCCCGCGCCGCGCGTTGCAGGGCGAGCACCGCCTCCGGCGCCGAGAACGCCGGGTACTCGGCGGGGATCAGCTGCTGCGTCACGCCGTCGTCGCGCACCGCCGCGTCCGCGACGACCAGGTCGCCGTCGCGGATGCCGGGCCGGATCGCGCCCGCCGTGCCGAGCCGCAGGATCGTCGTGACGCCCGCCTCGGCGAGCTCCTGGAACAGGAGGATCGCGCCGGGCGCGCCCACCCCGTGCGAGGCGACGACGACGGGCGTGCCCTGCCAGGTGCCGACGAAGGTGCGGTACTCACGGTGGTACGACACCTCCTTCGCGTCGGCCAGGAGATCGGCGACGGCGGCCGCACGGCCCGGGTCGCCGACGACGACCGCGTGCGCGGGCAGGCCGGTGCGGGGGACGCGGGTGATGGGCAGCGCGTCGGTGGACGACGTCATGAGGATGCTCCTAGGAGGGACTCGGTTTCCGCGGCGTGAGGCTGTTGCCCGGAGCCGGAACCCGACCGCCCCCGCGACCCCGAAGAGTAGCCGGGCGAGCAGCACCCCGAGGGGCGGCGCCCGGCCCGGCATCGCCGCGACCACGGCGACCGGGCCGCTACAGGGTGTCCCACAGCGTGGACGGCGCGGCCCGCCGCACCACCGGCGCGATCTCCTCGGCGAACCGCTGCAGCGTCTCGATCTGCTCCCCGCGCGCGAGCCCGAAGCCGTCCACCGTGATCGATTGCAGGTCGTGCCCGTACACCGCGTGGTAGCCGAGGATCTTGTCGATGATCTGCTGCGGGGAGCCGATGAGCTGCGGCCCGTCCGCGATGGCGTCCTCGATGGTCCGGAACGGCGTGTTGTAGCCCGCCCTGCCCTCCAGATCGGGCCGGAACGTCTGGGCGACCTTCGCCTCGTACAGCTCCTTGTAGCGCGAGACGGCCTGTTCGGCGGTGTCCGCGATGAGCAGCCCGCCGGAGCCGGCCGCCACGCGGGCGCGGGCCGGATCGTGGCCGTACGCCTCGAACCGCTCGCGGTAGTGGCCGATGAGCGAGGCGTACGCGGAGCGGGGCTGGACCGCGTTGGCGGTGAAGAGCGGGTCGCCGTGTCTGGCCGCCAGCTCGGGGGAGTTGAGCGACGTCGCCGATCCGTGCCAGACGCGCGGGGTGCCCGCGTAGGGGCGCGGCACGGTCGTCACGCCCTTCAGCGGCGGTCTGAACTCGCCCTCCCAGTCGACGTTCTCCTCCTCCCACAGGCGGCGCAGCAGTTCGTACTTCTCGCGCTGGAGGTCCCACTGCCGGGCCTCGTCGAGCCCGAACAGGTCGAAGTGCCCGGCTTCGGCGCCCTTGCCGACGACGAGTTCCACACGGCCGCGCGAGATCTGGTCGAGCGTCGCGTAGTCCTCGGCGACCCGCACGGGGTCGAGGATCGCGACGACGGTGACACCGGTGAGGAGCCTGATCCGGGAGGTGCGTGCCGCGAGGGCGCCGAGCACGACGGTCGGGCTCGACGACAGGAAGGCCCCCGCGTGCCGCTCGCCCACGGCGTACGCGTCGTAACCGAGCCGCTCCGCCGTCACGCCGACCTCGATGACGTCCTCGAACCGTGCGGCGGCGGAGGGGAGTTCACCGGTCAGGGGGTGCGGGGAGCGGGAGATGAGGGAGAGCACCTGAAACTTCATGATTCAACCCTGCGCGCCGAACATTGCGGCTCTGTGGCGGCGGCGTGGCATGAGTAAGGGGCGGTCGCCATGGCGACCGCCCCTTACCAACCCTCTACGAAGACGTCTGTCAGGCCTTCTTGCCCAGCAGGTCCTCGACCTTGCTGCGGACGTCGTCCGTGGCCAGGCCACGGATCGTCAGCGTCGTACGGCGGCGCAGCACGTCGTCCGCGGTCTCGGCCCACTCGTTGTCGCGGGCGTAGACGACCTGGGCCCAGATCTCCGGGGCGTCCGGGTGGACGCGCTCGGCGAGCTCCGGGTTCTCGTTCGCCAGGCGGGCGATGTCGAAGGAGAGCGAGCCGTAGTGCGTCGCCAGGTGCTTGGCCGTGTCGGCGGCCATGCGCGGGCCGGGTGCCGGGCCGTCCACCAGGAGGCGGTGGGCGACGGCGCGCGGGTTCGCGATGCCGGGCAGCGGCAGCTTCTTCGGCAGCGAGGAGACCGGCTCGTAGTCGTCGCCCAGCGGGTGGCCCGGCAGCGACTCCAGCTTCTTCATGATCGTCCGGCCGATGTGGCGGAACGTGGTCCACTTGCCGCCCGCCACGGACAGCATGCCGCCCGCGCCCTCGGTGACGACCGTCTCGCGCTTGGCCTTCGAGGTGTCGCCGGGGCCGCCGGGCAGCACCCGCAGACCGGCGAAGGAGTACGTGATCAGGTCCCGCGACAGCTGCTGGTCGCGGATGGAGAACGCGGCCTCGTCCAGGATCTGCGCGGTGTCGGCCTCGGTGACGCGCACGTCCGCCGGGTCGCCCTCGAACTCCTCGTCCGTGGTGCCGAGCAGCAGCATGTCCTCCCAGGGCAGGGCGAACGTGATGCGGTACTTGTCGATCGGGGTCGCCAGCGCGGCCTTCCAGGGGGCGGTGCGCTTGAGGACCAGGTGCGCGCCCTTGGACAGGCGGATGGAGGGCGCCGCGGCCGGGTTCTCCATCTTGCGCAGGTGGTCGACCCAGGGTCCCGTCGCGTTCAGGACCAGACGGGCGTTGACACCGAACTCGTCGCCGGTCGTGCGGTCCTTGAGCTCGGCGCCCGTGACCCGGCCCTGGGTGAAGCGCAGTCCCGTGACCTCGGCGTGGTTGAGGACGGCGGCACCGGCCTCGACGGCCGCGCGGACCGTCATCAGGGCCATGCGGGCGTCGTTCATCTGGTCGTCGCCGTAGACCGCGACGGCCTTCAGGTTGTCGGTGCGCAGCTCCGGCACGTCCTGCGCGGCCTTCGACGGCGACAGGAGGTGGCCGACGCCGTCGCCGAACGCGGAGAGCGCGCTGTACGCGAACACGCCCGCGCCGAGCTTGGCGGCCCCGTGCGGGCCGCCCTTGTACACCGGCAGGTAGAACGTGAGCGGGTTCGCCAGGTGGGGGGCCACCTGACGGGACACCGCGCGACGCTCGAAGTGGTTCTCCGCGACCAGCTTCACCGCACCGGTCTGCAGGTAGCGCAGACCGCCGTGGAGCAGCTTGGAGGAGGCGGAGGAGGTGGCGCCGGCGAAGTCACCGGCGTCCACCAGGGCCACCCGCAGTCCGGACTGCGCGGCATGCCAGGCGGTGGAGATGCCCAGGATCCCGCCGCCGATCACCAGGAGGTCGTACGTCGCCTTGGAAAGCTGCTCCCGGGTCTCGGCGCGGCTCTGGTGGGAACCGGCGGCCGTATGCGTCCCGAGGGCAGGGACGCTCTGCAGGGTGGTCATGTGTCTTACTCCTCGCCACTCTCGTCGAGCCAACCCATGGACCGCTCGACGGCCTTGAGCCAGCTCTTGTACTCACGGTCGCGGGTGCCCGCGTCCATGTGGGGGGTCCACTCCGCGGCCCGTCGCCAGTTGGCGCGCAGCTCGTCGGTCGAGGACCAGAAGCCGACGGCGAGACCGGCGGCGTAGGCGGCGCCGAGGCAGGTCGTCTCGGCCACCATCGGGCGCACCACGGGTGCGTCGAGGAAGTCCGAGATGGTCTGCATCAGCAGGTTGTTGGAGGTCATGCCGCCGTCGACCTTGAGGGCCGCGAGCTCGACGCCGGAGTCCTTCGTCATGGCGTCGGTGATCTCACGGGTCTGCCAGGCCGTGGCCTCCAGGACGGCGCGCGCGATGTGCGCCTTGGTGACGTACCGGGTCAGACCGGCGATCACACCGCGGGCGTCGGAGCGCCAGTACGGGGCGAACAGGCCGGAGAAGGCCGGTACGAAGTAGGCGCCGCCGTTGTCCTCGACCGACGACGCGAGCGTCTCGATCTCGGCGGCGGAGTTGATCAGGCCCATCTGGTCGCGCATCCACTGCACCAGCGAACCGGTGACCGCGATGGAGCCCTCCAGGGCGTAGACCGGCTTCTGGTCGCCGATCTGGTAGCCGACCGTGGTCAGCAGGCCCGAGTAGGAGTTGATGGCCTTGTCACCGGTGTTCAGGAGCATGAACGTGCCGGTGCCGTAGGTGGACTTGGCCTCGCCCTCGTCGAAGCAGGTCTGGCCGAAGAGGGCCGCCTGCTGGTCGCCGAGCGCGGAGGCGACGGGGATGCCGCCGAGCAGGTCGCCGAGCTGTCCGCCGGTGACCTCGCCGTAGACCTCGGCGGAGGAGCGGATCTCGGGGAGCATCGCCGTGGGCACGCCGATGGACTCACAGATCTTCGGGTCCCACTGCATGGTGTGCAGGTTCATCAGCATGGTGCGGGAGGCGTTGGTGACGTCGGTGACGTGCCTGCCGCCGTCGACTCCGCCGGTCAGGTTCCAGATGACCCAGGAGTCCATGGTGCCGAAGAGGATGTCGCCTGCCTCGGCGCGCTCGCGCAGGCCGTCGACGTGGTCGAGCAGCCAGCGGGCCTTCGGGCCCGCGAAGTAGGAGGCCAGCGGCAGGCCGGTCTCGCGGCGGAAGCGGTCCTGGCCGACGTTGCGCCCGAGCTCCTTGCAGAGCGCGTCGGTGCGGGTGTCCTGCCAGACGATGGCGTTGTGCACCGGCTCGCCGGTGTTCTTGTCCCAGAGCAGCGTGGTCTCACGCTGGTTGGTGATGCCGATCGCCTTGATGTCGTCGCGGGTGATGCCGGCCTTGGAGACGGCCCCGGTGACGACCTCCTGGACGTTCGTCCAGATCTCGGCGGCGTCGTGCTCGACCCATCCCGGCTTCGGGAAGATCTGCTCGTGCTCCTTCTGGTCGACGGAGACGATCCGTCCGTCCTTGTCGAAGACGATGCAGCGGCTCGAGGTCGTGCCCTGGTCGATGGCCGCGATGAAGGGGCCTGCGGTGTGTGCGTCGGTCACGGTGTGCTCCAGAAGTTCTTTGCTGTCGGTCTCAGGCGTCTGTGGCGGTCATCGGTCGCTGTCGCGGGTCTACTTGAACGCGACGTTGTAGAGACCGCCGGCGATGGCGCCGCCGATCAGCGGGCCGACGATCGGGACCCAGGCGTACGACCAGTCCGAGCTGCCCTTGTTCGGCAGCGGGAGCACGGAGTGGATGATGCGCGGACCGAGGTCACGGACGGGGTTGATCGCGTAGCCCGTGGGGCCACCGAGCGAGAGGCCGATGCCGACCACGACGAGCGCGGTGATGAGCGCGCCGAGGACGCCGAGGCCGTTGCCGCCGTCGTTGAGGCCCTGCGTGAGGATGGCGAGGACCAGGACGACCGTGGCGATGATCTCCGTGAGCACGTTCTGGACGTAGTTGCGGATCTCGGGGCCGGTCGAGAAGATCCCGAGCACCGGTCCTGCCGCGGGGGCGGCCTTCTGGTCGACCATGCCCTCCTCGACGGGCTGCGCCGCGAGGATCTCGGGGTCGGTCAGGTGGGCCTTGAACTGGCCCATGTACGTGACCCACACCAGTACGGCGCCGATCATCGCGCCCAGCAGCTGCGAGGCCAGGTAGAGCGGAACGTCGCTCCACTTGGTGCCGCCCTCGACGGCGAGCCCGAGCGTGACCGCCGGGTTCAGGTGGGCGCCGGAGACGCCGCCCGCGAGGTAGGCACCGGTCAGTACGGCGAAGCCCCACCCGAAGGTGATCGCGAGCCAGCCGGCGTCCTTGGCCTTTGAGCGCTTGAGCGTGACGGCGGCGCACACGCCACCGCCGAGCAGGATGAGCACGGCGGTACCGATGGTCTCGCCGATGAAGATGTCGGAGCTGGACACCCGCGACTCCTTTGTCCTTCGTCCAGGGGAAGGCGAACCCCGGGTCCCTCCGGTGGTCCGCGACCTCAGGTGAGGTCGTTGCCGGCCCTTGGCCTTGTCCCACTCTAGCGCGTAATGCCGGTAGGTGTTCGACAATGCCGACCGATGGACGCGAGTCTCGCCCCGGGGTTACTCACTCGTCAAGAGTTCTGTTATTGAAAACACGATCGTTATTGATCGTTTCGACCTATCGGTCAGGCGCTACGTGGCCGCGGCTCGGAACTCGTCCATAGATCGTCGCCCGAACGCGTGCCACCTGCACGTCGAGGCTGCGCGGGGGAGGGGAGCGGGTGCCCGCTCAGAACCGCCCGGCGCCCAGATCCCGCGACACCGCACGCGCGCAGTCCCGCACCGCCGCGATCAACTCGGGACGCAGCTCCCCGTCCTTGCACACGCGCTCCACGGCACCCGTGACGCCGACCGCGCCGACCGGCATCCGCCGCCGGTCGTGAATGGGCGCGGCGACGGAGGCGATGCCCTCCCAGGTCTCCTCGACGTCGGACGCGTACCCGCGCGCGCGGGTCAGGTCGAGAACACCCTCAAAACCCTCGGCATCGGCCACCGTGTGCACCGTGAACGTCTTCCGCTCGACCTCGACGGCCTCGTTGTGCGCCACCGGGTCGTACGCCGAAAGGACCTTGCCCAGCGCCGTGGAGTGCAGCGGCTGCATGGCCCCCACCTCCAGGACCTGACGGCTGTCGTCGGGCCGGAAGACGTGGTGGACGATCAGCACGCCCTGCTGGTGCAGGACCCCGAGGTGCACGCTCTCGCCGCTGGAACGGGCCAGGTCGTCCGTCCACACCAGGGCGCGCGCCCGCAGCTCGTGCACGTCCAGATAGCTGTTGCCCAGGCGCAGCAGCTCCGCGCCCAGCTGATAGCGGCCCGACGCGGAGTCCTGCTCCACGAAGCCCTCCGCCTGCAGAGTGCGCAGAATGCCGTGCGCCGTGCCCTTGGCGAGATCGAGGGCGGAGGCGATCTCCGAGAGGCCGAGCCGTCGCTCGCCGCCCGCGAGCAGCCGCAGCATCGCCGCGGCCCTTTCGAGCGACTGGATGTTGCGTGCCATCGCAGCCCCGACCTCCGTCCCCTAGCACCAAATCGACGTTCGACAATGCTGAACACTATCGGTCGTTGTCGACCTCCCGCTAATACGCGGACGGCCTGTTCTGCCCGGCGGACCCACTAGAGATCCGTTCGAGCCGGGCCCGCTCGGCCCGTCCGCCCCGTGGACTGCTTCACAACGGGACCATGGTCCCGGCTACCCTGACCGAGTGCGCCCTCCACCCAGAGGACGCAAAGCCGACAGCCGTCGCACTCCAGGGAGCTCTTTCATGGCCTCGTCGCCAACCCCGTCGTCGCAGCCCACGCCTGTCTCGTCCGAGAGCAGGACCCGAGCCGACGCCCTCCGCGAGGCCCTCGCCACCCGCGTGGTGGTGGCCGACGGCGCGATGGGCACCATGCTCCAGGCGCAGGACCCCACCCTCGACGACTTCCAGCAGCTCGAAGGCTGCAACGAGATCCTCAACGTCACCCGCCCCGACATCGTGCGCTCCGTCCACGAGGAGTACTTCGCGGTCGGCGTCGACTGCGTGGAGACCAACACCTTCGGCGCGAACTTCGCGGCACTCACCGAGTACGACATCGCGGACCGCAACTTCGAGCTCTCCGAGGCGGGCGTCCGCATCGCCCGCGAGGTCGCCGACGAGTTCACCGCCTCCACCGGACAGCAGCGCTGGGTCCTCGGCTCCATGGGCCCCGGCACCAAGCTGCCGACGCTCGGCCACGCCCCGTACACCGTCCTGCGCGACGCCTACCAGACCAACGCCGAAGGCATGATCGCCGGCGGCGCGGACGCCCTCCTGGTGGAGACCACCCAGGACCTCCTGCAGACCAAGGCCGCCATCCTCGGCGCCCGCCGCGCCCTGGACGCCACCGGCGCGAACCTCCCGCTGATCTGCTCGGTCACCGTCGAGACGACCGGCACCATGCTCCTCGGCTCGGAGATCGGGGCCGCGCTGACCGCCCTGGAGCCGCTGGGCATCGACATGATCGGCCTGAACTGCGCCACAGGACCGGCCGAGATGAGCGAGCACCTGCGCTACCTCGCCCGCCACTCCCGCATCCCGCTCTCCTGCATGCCGAACGCGGGCCTGCCGGTCCTCGGCAAGGACGGCGCCCACTACCCCCTCTCGGCCGCCGAGCTGGCCGACGCGCAGGAGAACTTCGTCCGCGACTACGGCCTCTCCCTGGTCGGCGGCTGCTGCGGTACGACACCGGAGCACCTGCGCCAGGTCGTGGAGCGCGTCCGCGGCGTCGAGACGGCCCCGCGCGACCCGCGCCCCGAGCCGGGCGCCGCGTCCCTGTACCAGACGGTCCCGTTCCGCCAGGACACCTCGTACATGGCGATCGGCGAGCGCACCAACGCCAACGGCTCGAAGAAGTTCCGCGAGGCGATGCTGGAGGCCCGCTGGGACGACTGCGTGGAGATGGCGCGCGACCAGATCCGTGAGGGCGCGCACATGCTCGACCTGTGCGTGGACTACGTGGGCCGCGACGGCGTCGCCGACATGGAGGAACTCGCGGGCCGCTTCGCCACCGCCTCCACCCTGCCCATCGTCCTGGACTCCACCGAGGTCCCGGTCATCCAGGCCGGCCTGGAGAAGCTCGGCGGCCGCGCGGTCATCAACTCGGTCAACTACGAGGACGGCGACGGCCCCGAGTCCCGCTTCGCGAAGGTCACCGCGCTGGCCCAGGAGCACGGCGCCGCGCTGATCGCGCTGACCATCGACGAGGGGGGCCAGGCCCGCACCCCCGAGCACAAGGTCGCCATCGCCGAGCGGCTGATCGAGGACCTCACCGGCAACTGGGGCATCCAGGAGTCGGACATCCTCATCGACACCCTGACCTTCACCATCTGCACCGGCCAGGAGGAGTCCCGGGGCGACGGCATCGCCACCATCGAGGCGATCCGCGAGCTGAAGAAGCGCCACCCGGACGTGCAGACCACGTTGGGCCTGTCCAACATCTCCTTCGGCCTCAACCCGGCCGCGCGCGTCGTCCTCAACTCCGTCTTCCTGGACGAGTGCGTCAAGGCGGGCCTCGACTCCGCCATCGTGCACGCCTCGAAGATCCTGCCGATCGCGCGCCTGGAGGAGGAGCAGGTCAAGGTCGCACTCGACCTGATCTACGACCGCCGCGCCGAGGGCTACGACCCCCTCCAGAAGCTCATGGAGCTCTTCGAGGGCGTCTCCACCAAGTCGATGAAGGCCGGCAAGGCCGAGGAACTCCTCGCGCTGCCGCTGGACGAGCGGCTCCAGCGGCGCATCATCGACGGCGAGAAGAACGGCCTCGAAGCCGACCTCGACGAAGCCCTCCAGGACACCCCGGCGCTGGACATCGTCAACAACACCCTCCTGGAAGGCATGAAGGTCGTCGGAGAGCTGTTCGGCTCCGGCCAGATGCAGCTGCCCTTCGTCCTCCAGTCCGCCGAGGTCATGAAGACGGCCGTGGCGCACCTCGAGCCGCACATGGAGAAGACGGACGCGGACGGCAAGGGCACCATCGTGCTGGCCACCGTCCGCGGCGACGTCCACGACATCGGCAAGAACCTCGTCGACATCATCCTGTCCAACAACGGCTACAACGTCGTCAACCTGGGCATCAAGCAGCCCGTCGCGGCGATCCTCGACGCCGCCGCCGAGCACAAGGCCGACGTCATCGGCATGTCCGGGCTCCTGGTCAAGTCCACGGTGATCATGAAGGAGAACCTGGAGGAGCTCAACCAGCGCCAGATGGCCGCCGACTACCCGGTCATCCTGGGCGGCGCGGCCCTCACCCGCGCCTACGTGGAGCAGGACCTGCACGAGATCTACGAGGGCGAAGTCCGCTACGCCCGCGACGCGTTCGAGGGCCTGCGCCTCATGGACGCCCTCATCGCCGTCAAGCGCGGCGTGCCCGGCGCCAGCCTGCCCGAGCTCAAGCAGCGCCGCGTGCCCAAGCGCGACACCCCCGTCGCCGTCGAAGAGCCCGAGGGCCCGTCCCGCTCCGACGTGGCCGTCGACAACCCGCTGCCCACGCCCCCGTTCTGGGGCACCCGCGTCATCAAGGGCATCCAGCTCAAGGAGTACGCCTCCTGGCTCGACGAGGGCGCCCTCTTCAAGGGCCAGTGGGGCCTCAAGCAGGCCCGCACCGGCGACGGCCCCACGTACGAGGAGCTCGTCGAGAGCGAGGGCCGCCCCCGCCTGCGCGGCCTCCTGGACGAACTCCAGACCAAGAACCTGCTGGAAGCCGCCGTCGTCTACGGCTACTTCCCGTGCGTCTCCAAGGGCGACGACCTGATCATCCTCAACGACGACGGTTCGGAGCGCACCCGCTTCTCCTTCCCGCGTCAGCGCCGCGGTCGCCGCCTGTGCCTGGCCGACTTCTTCCGCCCCGAGGAATCCGGCGAGACCGACGTGGTCGGGCTCCAGGTCGTCACCGTCGGCTCCAAGATCGGCGAGGCCACCGCGGAACTCTTCGCCGCCGACTCCTACCGCGACTACCTCGAACTGCACGGCCTGTCCGTCCAGCTCGCCGAGGCCCTCGCCGAGTACTGGCACGCCCGGGTGCGCGCCGAGCTCGGATTCGCAGGAGAGGACCCCGCCGACGTCGAGGACATGTTCGCGCTGAAGTACCGCGGCGCGCGCTTCTCCCTCGGGTACGGCGCCTGCCCCGACCTGGAGGACCGCGCCAAGATCGCCGAGCTCCTGCAGCCCGAGCGGATCGGCGTCCAGCTCTCCGAGGAGTTCCAGCTCCACCCCGAGCAGTCCACCGACGCGATCGTCATCCACCACCCCGAGGCGAAGTATTTCAACGCGCGCTGATCCGGCGCAGTCGTACACTGGTCGGTCCAGTGCAGGCCGGTTGCCTTCCGCAAGAAGGAGGCAACCGGCCTTCTCGTCCCTTACGGAAGGTGTGGTCGCATGACCAGTACGGTTCCCGCGCTCGGCACCCCAATGGCCGAAAGCTCCGCATTGCAGGGCGTCCTCCTCGACATGGACGGCACCCTCGTGGACACCGAGGGCTTCTGGTGGGACGCCGAGGTCGAGGTCTTCGCCTCCCTGGGGCACGCCCTCGACGAGGCCTGGCGCGACGTCGTCGTGGGCGGCCCCATGACGCGCAGCGCAGGCTTCCTCATCGAGGCGACCGGCGCCGACATCACCGTCGCCGAGCTCACCGTGCTGCTCAACGACGGCTTCGAGAACCGCATCAGCCGCACCCTGCCGCTGATGCCGGGCGCCGCGCGCCTGCTCGCCGAACTCGCCGGGCACGGCGTGCCGATGGCCCTGGTGTCCGCCTCGCACCGCCGCATCATCGACCGCGTCCTCGACTCGATCGGCGCCCACCACTTCGAACTGACCGTGGCGGGCGACGAGGTGGCCCGCACCAAGCCCCACCCCGACCCCTACCTCCTCGCGGCCCGCGGCCTCGGCGCGGACCCCGCCAGATGCGCCGTCATCGAGGACACCGCGACCGGCGTCGCCGCCGCGGAGGCCGCGGGCTGCCGCGTGGTGGCCGTGCCGTCGGTCGCCCCCATCCCCGCCGTCGCGGGCCGCACCGTCGTCCCGTCCCTCGAACACGTCAACCTGCCTTTCCTGCAAGGCCTGATGACCCTCTGACAGCTCCGCGGGCTCCGGCGCCAACCCTGTTTCGGTGTGTGACGTTTCCCACCCGGGCGAGGGTCGACAGTGGGACCCGTGTGTGCTGTGCGGTGCCGCGGGGCCCGGGGTGACGTGACGTTGTGTCCCGATTGGTGGGAGCGTGCACGAAACCTTCCGGTGTCGGGTTATCAGTGTGTCCGCGCCCGGTTTCGCAGCGTGAGCGATTGCGGGCTCAGGCGCCCTCCGAAGCTCATCTGGTGCGGACTAATCTCGTCGCGAGAACATCGCCCCACCCCCCGTGCCCCACCAACCCACACCCCGCGTTGCGGGATTCACGGGATTCAAGAGCTCTGGAGAACGTCGAGCATGAACCGCAAGACTTTGGTGCTGCCGGCAGTCATAGGTCTGCTCGCCCCCGCGCTCGCCGCGTGCGGCGGCTCGGACGGCGGCGACGGCGACAAGCCGATCGCCGCCGGCACCACGGACTCGTTCGCCATCTCGAAGGAAGTCCCGGCCCCCTTCGACCCGGCGTACGCCTATGACGCGGGCTCCTGGAACGTCCTGCGCCAGACCATCCAGACGCTGATGGCCATGCCGCGCGGTGGCGGCGACCCCCAGCCCGAGGCCGCCGAGCAGTGCGGCTTCACCGACACGGGCAACGAGCGGTACGCCTGCACCCTGCGCAAGGGGCTGAAGTTCTCCGACGGCAAGCCGCTGACGGCCGCCGATGTGAAGTTCTCCATCGAGCGCGTCCGGGACATCAAGCTCAAGGACCCCAGCGGTTCCGACGGCCTGGTCTCCAACGTCGACACGATCGAGGTCCAGGGCGACCGCGACATCGTCTTCCACCTCAAGACCCCCGACGCGACGTTCCCCTTCAAGCTGGCGACCCCCACCGCGGGCATCATCAGCAAGGAGCACTACGACAAGAACAAGCTGCGCGACGGCTTCGCGGTCGACGGCTCGGGCCCGTACGTCGCCGAGCAGGAGGTCAAGGACAACCGCCTGGTCAAGACGGTGTTCACCAAGAACCCCCACTACAAGGGCGGGTTCAAGACGCAGAGCGACAAGGTGGAGCTCCGCAACTTCACCGACACCGACGCCATGGGCAAGGCGCTCGAGGACGGCGACATCGACCTGATGACGCGCACCATGTCGCCCGAGCAGGTCAAGGAGCTCAACGCCTCCACGAGCAAGAAGATCGACCTGGTCGAATTGCAGGGCTTGGAGATCCGCTACCTCGCCTTCAACACCGACGCCCCCGTGGCCAAGAACAAGGCCGTGCGCCAGGCGATCTCGCAGCTCGTCGACCGCGGCGCGCTGGCCTCCTCGGTGTACGGCTCGACGGCCGACCCGCTGTACTCGCTGGTGCCAGCCTCCATCACCGGGCACGCCAACTCGTTCTTCAACAAGTACGGCAACCCGAGCACGGCCAAGGCCCGAAACCTGCTCAACAAGGCCAACATCACCACCCCGGTGAAGATGACCCTGCACTACACCACCGACCACTACGGCCCCGGCACCAAGAAGGAGTTCGAGCTGCTGAAGAAGCAGCTGAACGACTCCGGCCTGTTCGACGTGTCGATCAAGGGCGTGCCGTGGAGCACCTTCCGCGCCGCCGAACGCGACGGCAAGTACGCGGCGTACGGCATGGGCTGGTTCCCCGACTTCCCCGACGCCGACAACTTCCTCGCGCCGTTCCTCGACAAGGACAACTTCCTCGGCTCGCCGTACGTCAACGACACGATCAACGACCAGCTGATCCCGACGTCCCGGCGCGAGGCCGACCGGCTCGCCGCCTCCAAGAGCATCCGCAAGATCCAGGACATCGTCGCCGACGACGTCCCGGTGCTCCCGCTGTGGCAGGGCAAGCAGTACATCGCGGCGCGCGACGACATCACCGGCATCCAGTGGGCCCTCGACTCCTCCTCGAACCTCCAGCTGTGGGAGCTCGGCCGCGGCGTCAGCGGCTGACCCACGGCGTCCCGAGGGCATCCGAGTTCCACCGAACGACCACACCAACAAAGGCACGTACGTGAAATGTCGTAACCAGTGGCTGGCCCTTCCCCTCACGGGAGGGCTGGCCGCCGCCCTGCTGACCGGCTGCGGCACGGAATCGGGCGGTGCGGGGGACACGGGCGACGCGGTAGTGATGGGGATGTCCGACGACGTCCTCGCCACCGACCCGGCATCCGGCTACGACCCCGGCTCCTGGCTCCTGTTCAACAACGTCTTCCAGTCGCTCCTGAGCTTCCCCAAGGGCGCCACCGAGCCCGAGCCGGAGGCCGCCGAGGAGTGCGGCTTCACCGACACGGAGGCGAAGGTCTTCAAGTGCGAGCTGCGTGACGGGCTGAAGTTCAGCAACGGCAACGAGCTCACCTCCAAGGACGTCAAGTTCTCCTTCGACCGCATGCGGAAGATCAACGCCGACGACGGCCCGGCGCTGATGTTCCCCATGCTCGACCAGGTGCAGACGCCGGACGCCAAGACCGTCGTGTTCAAGCTCAAGTACTCCGACGCGACCTTCCCCAGCAAGATCGCCTCGGGTGCGGGCTCCATCGTGGACCACACCGAGTACGACATGAACCGGCTCCGCGAGGACGGCAAGGCCGTCGGCTCCGGACCGTACGAGCTGGACTCCTTCAGCAAGGAGCAGGCGGTCTTCTCCGTCAACTCCGACTACAAGGGCACCGCGAAGCCGAAGAACGACGGCATCGCCCTCAAGTTCTTCCGCGGCGACCAGAAGGGCCTCAAGCAGGCGCTCCTCGACGGCAAGATCGACGTCGCCTACCGAGGCCTCGCCGCCGCCGACATCGCCGACATCGAGCAGGACACCTCCAAGGACGGCCAGGACGTCGACATCGTCGAGGGCACCAGCGCCGAGGTCCAGCACCTGGTCTTCAACATGAAGGACCCGGTGGCGGGCAAGCTCGGCGTCCGCAAGGCCATGGCCTACCTCCTGGACCGGGACGCCCTGGTCAAGGAGGTCTACCAGGACACGGCCACGCCGCTGTACTCGATCGTCCCCGCCGGCATCAGCGGCCACAACACCGCCTTCTTCGACACCTACGGCGCCCGCCCGCAGCGCGCCAAGGCCGCCGCCGCGCTCCGCGCCGACGGCATCGAGGGCAAGACCAAGCTCACCCTCTGGTCGACGCCCACCCGCTACGGCCCGGCCACCGACCAGGAACTGCGGGCCATCGCCAAGCAGCTCAACGCCTCCGGCCTCTTCGACGCCGACGTGAAGTCCGTCCCCTTCGAGCAGTACGAGAAGGACATCGAAGCCGGCAAGTACGGCGTCTACGTCAAGGGCTGGGTCCCCGACTACCCGGACGCCGACAACTTCACCCAGCCGTTCTTCGGCAAGGGCAACGTCCTCGGCAACCACTTCGAGAACAGCACCATCACCTCGAAGATCATCCCGGGCACCGCCACCGAGAGCGACCGCACCAAGACCACCAAGCAGTACGGCCGCCTCCAGGACATCGTCGCCGAGCAGGTGCCGATCCTGCCGGTCTGGCAGGCCAAGCAGTACGCCGTCGTCCGCGACAGCGTCTACGGACTCGAGTCCTGCCTCGACGCCTCCACCGTCTTCCGCTTCTGGGAGATCAGCAAGGGCTGACCCGACCGACGACGAAGGGCGGCCGCCCCCCTCGGGGGACGGCCGCCCTTCGACGTTCACACTCCGGCCGGCGTCACTGCGCGCCGGGACGCACCAGACCGCTCTCGTACGCGTACACCGCAGCCTGCACCCGGTCGCGCAGCCCCAGCTTCGTCAGCACA
Organism: Streptomyces venezuelae; assembly: GCF_008642315.1. Lineage (NCBI taxonomy): Bacteria > Bacillati > Actinomycetota > Actinomycetes > Kitasatosporales > Streptomycetaceae > Streptomyces > Streptomyces venezuelae. Next base: position 7,207,819 of record NZ_CP029192.1, read on the forward strand.
TGACCCACATGCGTCTTCACCGTCGTCTCGCTCACGAACAGGTCCGCCGCGATCTCCGCGTTCGACAGACCGCGGGCGACCAGCTTCAGCACCTCGACCTCACGGTCCGTCAACGTGTGCAAGGTGTCGGGCACCGGCTCGTCACCCGACGGCAGATGCGCCGAGTACTTGTCCAGGAGACGACGCGTGATGCTCGGCGCGAGCATCGCCTCACCCGCCGCGACCACCCGGATCGCCTGCACCAGCTCGTTCGCCGGAGCGTCCTTCAGGAGGAAGCCGCTGGCACCCGCCCGCAGCGCCTCCACCACGTACTCGTCCAGATCGAACGTGGTCAGCACCAGCACCTTCGCCGGACCGTCCCGGCCGGGACCGGTGATCTGCCGCGTCGCCTCGACCCCGTCCATCCGCGGCATACGGATGTCCATGAGGACCACGTCGGGCTGCAGCGCCCGCACCTGATCCTGAGCCTGCAGGCCGTCTCCGGCCTCGCCGACGACCGCGATGTCCTGCTCGGCCTCCAGAATCATCCGGAACCCGGTGCGCAGCAGCGGCTGGTCATCGACCAGTAGGACGCGGATGGCCACGTGTCTCTCCTTCAGCTAGCCCGCGCCCATTCTGCCCTGCTCACCCTCCGCCGACTCGGGCGCCCTCACAGGAAGCGGATACGGCGGGGGAGTCCCCCCGAATTCAGGACAGACCGCCCGGTGATCGCACCAACCGCACAATTTCGTCGGCCTCGGCCGCCAGTTCCCGGTCTCCGTCGCCAACTCGATCGCCTCCCACAGCGCGAGCAGCTTCCGCTCCACCCGCTCCAGGTCCGCCACCACCGGGTCGTACGTGATCACATCACCGCTGCCCAGATAGACCAGCTGCAGACGGCGCGGCACCACACCCTTCAGCCGCCACACCACCAGCGCGTAGAACTTCATCTGGAACAGCGCACCCTCCGCGTACTCAGGACGCGGAGCCTTGCCCGTCTTGTAGTCCACGATGCGGACCTCACCCGAGGGCGCCACGTCCACCCGGTCGATGATCCCCCGCAGCTTCAGCCCCGAGTCCAGCTCGGCCTGCACGAACAGCTCCCGCTCGGCAGGCTCCAACCGCGTCGGATCCTCCAGCGTGAACCAGCGCTCCACCAACTTCTCCGCGTCCGACAGCCAGCGCGCCATCCGCTCGCCCTCGGGATCGTCCGCGAACAGCTCCGACAGCTCCGGCTTGGCCTCCCGCAGCCGGTCCCACTGCCCCGGAATGAGCGACTTGGCCCGCGGCGCGGTCCGCTCACCCGCCGGCGCGTCGAAGAGCCGCTCCAGCACCGCATGCACCAACGTGCCCCGCGTCGCCGCCTCACTCGGCTTCTCGGGCAGCTTGTCGATCACCCGGAACCGGTACAGCAACGGGCACTGCATGAAATCGCCCGCACGCGAAGGCGACAGGGACGCCGGGCGCACAGCCGCCACGGCGTCGTCGGAGCTGGTTTCCATAGGGACAGACCCTACGACCCGACACTGACAACAGCCGCATACCATCGACGACAGACCCTCTCGCCCTGCATGATCGTGCGGGTAACCACGCCATACCGGGGCGAGGGACGCTTCGAACGAGGGGACATCGTGGACGAAAGCGGCGGGAGCGGCAGGCCGCAGTCCGACGGCGCGGACGGCCCGCGGCCGGCGGAACCACACGGCCCGCACCACACGCCCGGCTCCCAGGAGCCGACGCGCCCGATCGGCACGGCCGAGGGACCGGAGCGCCCGGCGGACGGGCCGACGCGCCCGGCCGACGAGCCCCGGCGACCGGCCGAGCCGCCGAGAGACGAGCACACGACCTCCCTCACCAAGACACCGGGCACCGACACGCCGAGCGCTGAAACTCCGCGCACCGAAACGCGGCGCGCTGAAACTCCGAGCGCCGAGACGCCGCGCACCGAGAGCCCGCGCGCCGAGACGCCGCCCACCGAAACCCCGCACGCCGAAACGCCGAGGGAAGAACGCCCCGCCGAACCCCCGCGGCCCCGCGCCGCGTACTCCGGCCGCCCCGGCAAGGGAACCCCCGTACCGCCCAAGGCCCAAAAAGGCCCCGGCGGCGGCCTCCTCATGGGCAAACCCTTCGGCGTACCCGTCTACGTCGCCCCCAGCTGGTTCCTCGTCGCCGCCCTCATCACCTGGGTCTTCGGCAACCAGCTCGACCGCGTCCTGCCCGAGCTCGGCGGCGCCCGCTACCTCGTCTCCCTCTTCTTCGCCGTCGCCTTCTACGCCTCCGTACTCGTCCACGAACTCGCCCACACCGTCGCGGCCCTCCGCTTCAAACTCCCCGTGCGCCGCATCCAGCTCCAGTTCTTCGGCGGCGTCTCCGAGATCGAGAAGGAGTCCGAGACCCCCGGCCGCGAATTCGTCCTCGCCTTCGTCGGCCCCCTCCTCTCCCTCGTCCTCGCCGGCGTCTTCTACGCGGGCATGCAGGCCGTCGACGCGGGCACCGTCCCCGGCGTCCTCCTCGCCGGCCTGATGATCTCCAACCTCATCGTCGCCGCCTTCAACCTGCTGCCCGGCCTGCCCCTCGACGGCGGCCGCATGCTGCGCGCCGTCGTCTGGAAGATCACCGGCAAGCCCATGAGCGGCACCGTCGCCGCCGCCTGGGTCGGCCGCGCCCTCGCCATCTCCGTCCTCATCGGACTGCCCCTGCTCAACCAGTCCGGCGCCCTCGGCGGCGAAGCCCAGGACATCGGCGGCATGGACACCGTCACCGACGCCCTGCTCGCCGCGATCCTCGCCGCCATCATCTGGACCGGCGCGGGAAACAGCCTCCGCATGGCCCGCCTGCGCGAACACCTCCCCGAGCTCCGCGCCCGCACCCTCACCCGCCGCGCCGTCCCCGTCGAAAGCGAAACACCCCTCTCCGAAGCACTGCGCCGCGCCAACGAAGCAGGAGCCCGCGCCCTCGTCGTCGTCGACACCGACGGCGACCCCATGGCCCTCGTCCGCGAAGCGGCCATCGTCTCCGTGCCCCAGCACCGCCGCCCCTGGGTCGGCGTCGGCGGCCTCGCCCAGGACCTCACCGAGGGCATGCGCATCTCCGTCGAGCTCGCCGGCGAGGAACTGCTCGACACCCTCCGCGCCACGCCCGCCACCGAATACCTCGTCGTCGAGGAGTCCGGCGAGATCTACGGAGTCCTCTCCGCCGCGGACGTCGAGCGCGCCTTCGTGAAGGCCATGGCCCGCCCCACCTGAGGCAGCCCCCAGGGCCCGCCCAGGTGGTCGGCGGCCCGCGCGGAGGCCGGTAGGCTGGTCACATGTCCGAACCGACCGGTGCCGCCCGCCGTCGCGGGCCCTTCAAGGTCGGGGACCAGGTCCAGCTCACCGACCCCAAGGGACGCCACTACACGTTCACGCTCGAGGCCGGGAAGAATTTCCACACCCACAAGGGTTCCTTCCCCCACGACGAGCTGATCGGCGCTCCCGAGGGCAGTGTTGTCCGAACCACGGGAAACGTCGCCTACCTGGCGCTGCGACCCCTGCTCCCCGACTACGTCCTGTCCATGCCCCGCGGCGCCGCCGTGGTCTACCCCAAGGACGCGGGGCAGATCCTGGCCTTCGCCGACATCTTCCCCGGCGCACGCGTCGTCGAGGCGGGCGTGGGCTCCGGCTCGCTGAGCAGCTTCCTGCTCCGCGCCATCGGCGACCAGGGCATGCTGCACTCCTACGAGCGCCGCGAGGACTTCGCCGAGATCGCCCAGCAGAACGTCGAGCGCTACTTCGGCGGACCGCACCCCGCCTGGCAGCTCACCGTCGGCGACCTCCAGGACAACCTCAGCGACACCGAGGTCGACCGGGTCATCCTCGACATGCTCGCCCCCTGGGAATGCCTCGAAGCCGTCTCCAAGGCACTCGTCCCCGGCGGCATCCTCTGCTGCTACGTCGCGACCACCACCCAGCTCGCCCGGACCGTCGAGTCCATCCGCGAGATCGGCGGCTTCAACGAGCCGACCGCCTGGGAATCGATGATCCGCAACTGGCACATCGAAGGCCTCGCCGTCCGCCCGGACCACCGCATGATCGGACACACCGGCTTCCTCCTCACCGCCCGCCGCCTCGCGGACGGCGTCGAGCCGCCCATGCGCCGCCGCCGCCCCGCCAAGGGCGCCTACGGCGAGGACTACTCAGGACCGAACGCCGACGGCGGCTCCCCGCGCTGACCCGCGCGGCACGCCCCGTCCAAAAAGCAGGCGCCGCCGCCGAGTTCCCTGACCGACCAGGGAACTCGGCGGCGGCGCCGTTTCGTTGACAGGGCACCAGCCCCGTACCCGAAGAACCGCGAGAACCACCGGACCCGGTGTTCCACCTCACTGTGACGTATGGCACGATGCTGGCCACCTCCCCACCGGCACAGCCCTCACAGGAGACCCTTCCCCGTGCAGCACCCCGCGGTCCCGGAACTGGCACACACCACCACCCGCCCCATCCACTGGCTGGCCACCGCGGCCGCACTCGCCGCCGTCGTCGCGGGCTCCGCCGTCCTGCAGCCCGACGCCGCCACCGCGGCCCAGACCGGCCCCAAGACCCACTCCAGGGCCGCCGCGGGCGCACCCGTCCCGGTCCCCGCGCCCGACCCCGCCGCCGTCGACTTCCCGATCGCCTGCGGCCCCGTCGACCCCGTGGTGAAGAAGAAGGCCTCCGGCGACCTCGACGGCGACGGCAGGCCCGAAACCGTCGCCGTCGTCCACTGCGAAGCCGGCTCCGGCACCCCGCCCGACGGCGTCTACGTGATCACCCGGCCCAAGACCGGCAAACCCCGCGTGGTCGCCACCCTCCTCGACCCCGAGGACCGACAGAACGTGACCGGCCTCGCCCTGCGCGACGGCGCCGTCACCGCGACCCTGCTCGGCTACTCCTCACCCGACGTGCCCCGCTGCTGCCCCGACCGGAAGGACAAGGCCAAGTGGCAGTGGAAGGACGGCACGTTCGAGCGCACCACCCCCGCAGGAGCACGCAGCGTGTGACACCGCCGCAGGGGTGAAATCAGGCCGCGTCGGGGCCGTACACCTCGACGCTGTCCGAAACGCGGCGCACATGAATGCAGTCGCCCGGACACTCCTTGGCCGAATCCACCACATCGTTGAGGAGCGTCAGCGGCACGGGCGTTGTCGCCCCAGGAGCCTGCAACAGCTCGTCGTCGGCGCTCTTCACATACGCCAGACCATCGATGTCCAGCTCGAAGACCTCAGGCGCGTACTGCGCACAGATGCCGTCCCCGGTACAGAGGTCCTGGTCGATCCAGACCTCCAGATCGTGGCCCTCACTGCCGGTCTCGGCCTCGTGCCGCACGGTCATCTCTCCTGCCGGTCTCTGCGCCGAGCGGCCCGACAATGCAGCAAGTCGGGCCAGCCCTGACGGGTGTTGAACGCTTCGACGATACAACCGCCCGCTTTCCGATGTTGTTGGGTGGGTATTCCCCTGGTGTGAGGGAGAGCGCAAGGGTGAAGATCGGACACACCCCCACCGTCTTTGTGATCTAGGGGTTTCAATCGACACCCACCCAGGTAGGGTCAGGAAGCGTCCAGCTCCCCTTGGAGGAGGTGAGGACCGTGGCAGCCCACGACGACGACATCAACCGCGGCATCCGGCCGGGGCGAGGGTCTGAAGACCCTGCCGGTCAGGTTGCCTATCTCGAGCAGGAAATCGCCGTCCTGCGACGCAAGCTCGCCGACTCTCCGCGTCATACGAGGATTCTCGAAGAGCGGATCGTCGAGCTGCAGACCAACCTGGCCGGCGTGTCCGCACAGAACGAGCGGCTCGCCAACACGCTCCGTGAGGCCCGCGACCAGATCGTGGCCCTCAAGGAGGAAGTCGACCGGCTCGCACAGCCACCGGCCGGCTTCGGAGTCTTCCTCGTGGCGAACGAGGACGGCACGGCGGACATCTTCACCGGGGGCCGCAAGCTCCGGGTGAACGTCAGCCCGAGCGTGGAGCTCGAAGAGCTCAGGCGCGGCCAGGAAGTCATGCTCAACGAAGCGCTCAACGTGGTCGAGGCCATGGAGTACGAGAGCGTCGGCGACATCGTCACCCTCAAGGAGATCCTCGAGGACGGCGACCGAGCCCTGGTGGTGGGACACACCGACGAAGAACGAGTGGTCCGGCTCGCCGAACCCCTCCTCGACGTCACCATCCGCCCGGGCGACGCCCTCCTTCTCGAACCCCGCTCCGGCTACGTCTACGAGGTCGTGCCCAAGAGCGAGGTCGAAGAGCTCGTCCTCGAAGAAGTCCCCGACATCAGCTACGAAAAGATCGGCGGCCTCGGCGGCCAGATCGAAATGATCCGGGACGCCGTCGAACTTCCGTACCTCTACCCCGACCTCTTCAAGGAGCACGAACTGCGGCCCCCCAAGGGTGTGCTGCTGTACGGGCCCCCCGGCTGCGGCAAAACGCTGATCGCGAAAGCCGTCGCCAATTCACTCGCCAAGAAGGTCGCCGAGGTGACCGGCCAGCCCGCGGGGAAGAGCTACTTCCTCAACATCAAGGGCCCCGAACTCCTCAACAAGTACGTCGGCGAGACCGAGCGCCACATCCGCCTGGTCTTCCAGCGTGCCCGTGAGAAGGCGAGCGAGGGCACCCCCGTCATCGTCTTCTTCGACGAGATGGAATCCCTCTTCCGCACCCGCGGATCCGGCGTCAGCTCGGACGTGGAGAACACCATCGTCCCCCAGCTGCTCGCCGAGATCGACGGCGTGGAAGGCCTGGAGAACGTCATCGTCATCGGCGCCTCCAACCGCGAGGACATGATCGACCCCGCGATCCTGCGCCCCGGACGACTCGACGTGAAGATCAAGATCGAGCGCCCGGACGCCCAGGCCGCGAAGGACATCTTCGCCAAGTACCTCACCGAACGGCTGCCGCTGCACGCCGACGACCTCGCCGAACACAGCGCCGACCGGCGCTCCACCGTGGACGGCATGATCCAGTCCGTCGTCGAGCAGATGTACGCCGAGTCCGAGGAGAACCGCTTCCTCGAGGTGACGTACGCGAACGGCGACAAGGAAGTCCTCTACTTCAAGGACTTCAATTCCGGCGCCATGATCGAGAACATCGTGGGCCGCGCCAAGAAGATGGCCATCAAGGCCTTCCTCGAAGCGAACCAGAAGGGCCTCCGGGTCGCTCACCTCCTCCAGGCTTGCATCGACGAGTTCAAGGAGAACGAGGACCTGCCCAACACCACCAACCCCGACGACTGGGCCAGGATCTCCGGAAAGAAGGGCGAACGGATCGTGTACATCCGCACCCTCGTCACCGGAAAGCAGGGCGCGGACACGGGACGCTCCATCGACACGGTGGCCAACACCGGTCAATACCTGTAGAACACAGGGCGGCTGCGGGTGTCCTTCACGGGTACCCGCAGCCGTCTGTTTTTCAATGACAGCAATGATCTCCCCACCAGCGCAAAGGCGTTCTAGGCTCTTCGGTACCGCCGAGTCGCGCAGTGCGGGGACGGGCACCGCACACGCACCGGAGCACCAGCGGTACTTGAGCGCCGTTCCCGAACGGGAGCGCCGCCGGGCAAGGAGGGCCGCATGACCGTACGGCGAGTAATGGGCATCGAGACGGAGTACGGCATCTCCGTCCCCGGCCACCCCAACGCCAATGCCATGCTCACCTCATCCCAGATCGTCAACGCCTACGCCGCGGCGATGCACCGGGCGCGACGCGCCCGCTGGGACTTCGAGGAAGAGAACCCGCTGCGGGACGCGCGGGGCTTCGACCTCGCCCGCGAGGCCGCCGACTCCAGCCAGCTGACCGACGAGGACATCGGCCTCGCCAACGTCATCCTCACCAACGGCGCACGCCTCTACGTCGACCACGCACACCCCGAATACAGCTCCCCGGAGATCACCAACCCCTGGGACGCCGTCCTCTGGGACAAGGCCGGCGAACGCATCATGGCCGAAGCCGCGGAACGCGCCGCGGCACTGCCCGGCGCCCAGCCGATCCACCTCTACAAGAACAACACCGACAACAAGGGCGCCTCCTACGGCACGCACGAGAACTACCTGATGAAGCGGGACACCCCCTTCTCCGACATCGTGCGGCACCTGACCCCCTTCTTCGTCTCCCGCCAGGTCGTCACCGGAGCGGGACGCGTCGGCATCGGCCAGGACGGCCACGAACATGGCTTCCAGCTCAGCCAGCGCGCCGACTACTTCGAAGTCGAGGTCGGCCTCGAGACCACCCTCAAGCGCCCCATCATCAACACCCGTGACGAACCCCACTCGGACGCCGAGAAGTACCGCAGGCTCCACGTCATCATCGGCGACGCCAACCTCTCCGAGATCTCGACGTACCTGAAGCTCGGCACCACCTCCCTCGTCCTCGCGATGATCGAGGAGGGCTTCATCGCGGTGGACCTGGCGGTCGACCAGCCCGTGCGCACCCTCCACCAGATCTCCCACGACCCGTCCCTCAAGCACCCCGTCACGCTGCGCAGCGGACGGTCACTCACCGCGGTGCAGCTCCAGATGGAGTACTTCGAGCTGGCCCGCAAATTCGTCGAGGAGCGGTACGGCTCCGACGCCGACGATCAGACGAAGGATGTCCTGTCCCGCTGGGAAGACGTCCTCGGCCGTCTGGAGAGCGACCCGATGAGCCTCTCCGGAGAGCTCGACTGGGTCGCCAAACGAGAACTCATGGAGGGCTACCGCCGACGCGACGACCTCGACTGGGACGCCGCGCGCCTCCACCTCGTCGACCTCCAGTACGCCGACGTACGGGCCGAGAAGGGCCTGTACAACCGCCTGGTGGCCCGGGGCAAGATGAAGCGGCTCCTCGACGAGGCGGACGTCGAGAGGGCCACCACGAAGCCGCCCGAGGACACGCGCGCGTACTTCCGCGGCCGCTGCCTCGAGCAGTACGCGGACGACGTGGCCGCGGCGTCCTGGGACTCGGTCATCTTCGACCTCCCGGGCCGTGACTCTCTGCAACGGGTCCCCACGCTGGAGCCCCTGCGCGGCACGAGGAACCACGTCAAGGAACTCCTGGACCGCTGCCGCACGGCAGAGGACCTGGTTCGGGTCCTCTCCGGCGGCTGAAAGGTCATCGGCGGGGGAATCACCAAGGTGGGTCCCGCACGTTGAGGCAACTGCGGGGCCGATGTCGGACCCGAAGCGTAGGGTCTGATCAAGAACGTCTAACCGAGCGAGCGGGGTGAGGTAGATGGCGACCAAGGACACCGGCGGCGGACAGCAGAAGGCGACGCGTCCCACCGAGGAGACCGAGGAGCAGACGCAGGACGCGCAGGCTTCGGAGGACCTCAAGGAACGCCAGGAGAAGCTGAGCGACGACGTCGACTCCGTTCTTGACGAAATTGACGATGTCCTAGAGGAGAACGCAGAGGATTTCGTTCGATCCTTCGTTCAGAAGGGTGGAGAGTGATTTCACCTTTGAATCGAAGGCGCTCTTCAGTTCGGCTGGAATTCGCGAGTTGACCGTGACGAAGCGGTGCTCGCGGTGCCAGGAGAGTAAGCCGGGTGCGGAGTTCGCCAGCAACCGTTCTATGCGGGATGGTCTCCAGGCCTACTGCCGAGGGTGTGCGGCGGCCTATCACCAGGAACGGCAGCTGGCTCGTGGCAAGAACGTGCGGCCGAAAGTTGCGGCGCCTGCCGGGCGCAAGTTCTGCCGCACGTGCGGGGAGATCAAGCCGCACAGCGAGTGGGACCGCAACCGAAGCGCCTCGGACGGTCTTGCCACACTCTGCAAGCCCTGCAAAGCGGTGAAGGGGCGGGCGGGCCATCTGAAGCGCCAGTACGGCATGACCGAGGCGGATCTCGATGAGTTGGTCGCTGCACAAGTCGGCGTCTGCTGTATCTGCTTGGCCGCCCCGGCGGTACATGTGGATCACTGCCACGACACGGGTAGGGTCCGAGGCGTACTGTGCTTCAGCTGCAACGCGGCGCTGGGGCAATTCAAGGATCGGCCGGACTCCATAAGGCGAGCGGCCGCATACGTGGAAGGAAACGCGTGGAAGCCAACACTCGTAGCACCGGGCGTCTACCAGCTGCCTTCCTGACGCCTGGTTCGTCGTCCTTCATGGACTTCCTGTCCGAGCATCAGCCCGAGATCCTCCCGGGCAACCGCCAACTGCCGCCCACGCAGGGCGTCATCGAGGCGCCGCACGGCACGACCATCGTGGCCGTGACGTTCCCCGGCGGTGTCGTCCTCGCCGGCGACCGGCGGGCGACGATGGGCAACGTCATCGCGCAGCGCGACATCGAGAAGGTGTTCCCGGCCGATGAGTACTCGGCGGTGGGCATCGCCGGTACGGCGGGTCTGGCCGTGGAGATGGTGAAGCTCTTCCAGCTGGAGCTGGAGCACTTCGAGAAGGTGGAGGGGGCCACGCTCTCACTGGAGGGCAAGGCGAACCGGCTCTCCACGATGATCCGCAGCAACCTCGGCATGGCCATGCAGGGCCTCGCCGTGGTCCCGCTCTTCGCGGGGTTCGACGTGGATCGCGAGAAGGGCCGCATCTTCTCGTACGACGTCACGGGCGGGCGTTCGGAGGAGCACGGTTTCGCGGCGACCGGTTCGGGTTCGGTCTTCGCGCGCGGTGCGATGAAGAAGCTCTACCACGACGGTCTGACCGAGGAGCAGGCGACGACGCTGGTCGTCCAGGCGTTGTACGACGCCGCGGACGACGACTCGGCGACGGGCGGCCCGGACATGGCGCGGCGGATCTTCCCCATCGTCACCGTGATTTCCGACGAGGGGTTCCGCAGGCTGACGAATGACGAGTCGTCCGCCATTGCGCGTTCGATCCTGGAGAAGCGTCTGGAGCAGCCGGACGGCCCGCGGGCCGCGCTGCTCTGAGCGTTCCGTATTCGCCACTGACTGAAGTTTTTGACAGAAAGGGACGGATCCGGTGTCGACGCCGTTCTATGTCTCACCCCAGCAGGCCATGGCCGACCGGGCGGAATACGCCCGGAAGGGCATCGCCCGTGGCCGCAGCCTTGTCGTGATGCAGTTTGCCGACGGCATCGTGTTCGTCGGCGAGAACCCGTCCCGTGCGCTGCACAAGTTCAGCGAGATCTACGACCGGATCGGCTTCGCGGCCGCCGGCAAGTACAACGAGTACGAGAATCTGCGGATCGGCGGTGTGCGGTATGCCGACCTCCGTGGTTACACGTACGACCGTGATGATGTGACGGCCCGTGGTCTGGCGAACGTGTACGCGCAGACGCTCGGCACGATTTTCTCCAGCAACGCGGAGAAGCCGTACGAGGTGGAGCTGGTGGTGGCCGAGGTCGGCACCACGGCTGACGGCGATCAGATCTATCGCCTGCCGCATGACGGTTCGATCGTGGATGAGCACGGTTCGGTCGCGGTCGGTGGCAATGCCGAGCAGATCAGCAGCTATCTCGATCAGCGTCACCGGGACGGGATGACGCTGGCGGAGGCGCTGAAGCTCGCCGTGCAGGCGCTGTCCCGGGACACCAACGGCAGTGAGCGGGAGATCCCCGCGGAGCGGCTCGAGGTGGCGGTGCTCGACCGGACGCGGCCTCAGCAGCGCAAGTTCAAGCGGATCGTGGGCCGTCAGTTGTCGCGGCTCCTGGACGAGGGCGGCGCGACGGACGCGCCGACCGACGCGGACGCGGACGCCGGGCCGACGCAGCAGTCGGGTGGCGACGTCGAGTAGTCCGCGCGGGTGTGCGCCCCGTGTTCCGGCCTCAGGGCCGGGGCGCGGGGCGCTTTTCCGTGTGCGGTCAGTGTGTGGGGCCCGTGGAGCCGCGTACGACGAGTTCGACGGGGAGCGGTGTGGCGTCGGGCTCGCGGCCTTCCAGGACGGCGACGAGGGACTCCATGGCGCGCTCGCCGAAGCGTTCGGCGGGGAGTCGGACCGTGGTGAGTTCGGGTTCGACGGCGGTCGCGAGGGTGAGGTCGTCGAAGCCGGTCACCGAGACGTCCTCGGGGACGCGCAGGCCGAGCCGTCGTGCCGCCTTGCAGGCGCCGGCGGAGAGGAAGTCGTCGTCGCAGACGATGGCGGTGGGGCGGGGGCCGGGCCCGGACAGGGCGGCTTCGGCGACGGCGCGGGCGCCTTCGACGTTCAGTGGGGCGGCGACGCGGCGTACGGCGGTGTCGGTGCCGCGGAGGGTGCGGGCGAGGGCTTCGGCGCGTACGTCGAAGGTCCAGGAGTCGACGTCGGCGGCGAGGTGGAGGAAGTCGCGGTGGCCGAGGCCCAGCAGATGCTCCGTCACCTGGCGCATGCCGTCGGAGAGGTCGAGGTTGACGGTGGCGGCGCCGAGGCTGTCCGCGGGGTCGCTGTCGAGCATGACGAGGGGGAGGTCGTCGCCGCGGATGGTGGCGAGGGCCTCGGAGGCCATGGAGGAGGCGAGGACGCCGTCGAGGGAGGCGCGGGCGGAGGCGAAGGGGTCGCGGGCGGGGCCGATGCCGTCGGGGGAGGGGTAGAGGACGACGCCGAAGCCGTGGCGGGCGGCGATGCGGGCGACTCCGGTGTAGACGTGGGCGAAGAACTCGTTGGTGAGTTCGGGGACGACGAGGAGTGCTGTGCGGGTGCGGCCGAGGCGGAGGTTGCGGGCGGCGAGGTTGGGGCGGTAGCCGAGTTCGCGTGCGGCGGTGCGGACGCGTTCGGCGGTGGGTTCGGCGACGCGGCCGCGCCATTTGTCGCCGAGGACGAGGGAGACGGTGGCCTGGGAGACGCCGGCGGCGCGTGCGACGTCGCGGCTGGTGGGGCGTGGGGCTCCGGCTTCCTGTAGTGGCCCGGCCACTGTCACCTCCCGTTCTGGTGCGGACCCGCGGATGTGGACCGGCGGGCTGGGCTCATGGTACGTATGACGCCGGACGTTATACGTAACACCTCGGCTCGGCGGCGCGGGGAGAGAGCGGGAGAGCATGGCTGCGGGATATGTGGAGATCCTCCGGACGCGTCATGCGACGCGGCTGCTGGCGGGGACGCTGGTGGGCCGGCTGCCGAACGCGACGGCGGCGATCGCGATCGTGCTGTTCATCCGGGCGGAGGGCGGCACGTACAGCCTGGCCGGCGCGCTGGCCGCGGTGTACGGCGTGGCCAACGCGGTCGGCCAGCCGCTGCTCGGGCGTCTGGTGGACCTGCACGGCCAGCCGCGCGTCCAGCTGCCCGCCGCGCTGCTCTCCGCGCTCGGCATGGCGCTGTTCGCCTTCACGGGACCGGACCAGTTGGCGCTCGCCTATGTGGCGGTGGCGGCCGCGGGGCTGTTCACGCCGCCTCTGGAGGGCGGTCTGCGGGCGCTGTGGCCGAGTGTCCTCGGCAAGGAGGAGCACGTCCACACCGCGTACGCGATGGACGCCATAGCCCAGGAAGTGATGTTCACCGTCGGACCGTTGCTGGTGACCGGATGTGTGGCGCTGTGGTCGGAGCGGGCGGCGCTGCTCGTCGTCAACGCGGTGGGTGTGCTGGGTGCCCTCTCCGTGGTGGTGTCCCGGCCCTCGCGCGCGTGGCGTTCGGAGCCGAGGGAGGCGCACTGGCTCGGGGCGCTGCGCTCGCGCGGGCTGCTCGCGCTCCTCGGTGCGTTCCTGTTCATCGGGATGGCGCTGGGTTCCATCACGGTCGCGGGCGTGTCGTACGCGGACGGGAACGGTGGTGACGCGGTCTACGGATGGATGATGGCGGCGCTCGGGCTCGGTGCGCTGGTCGGCGGGGCCGTCTACGGGGCGCGGCAGTGGAGTGGTGTGCCGGAGAAGCGGCTGAGCGTCCTGGTGGCGTTGCTGGCCGTCTGCTACTGGCCGTTGACGTTGACTCCGGGGGCGGTGGCCATGACGGCGCTGGCGGCGCTCGCCGGTGTGTTTCTCGCGCCGGCGCTCGCGTGTGCGTTCATCATCGTGGACCGGCATGCTCCGCGCGGCACGGTGACGGAGGCGTTCTCGTGGCTGGTGACGACGTTCACGGTGGGCGCGTCCTTGGGGACGGCGGCCGCGGGGCCGGTGGTGGAGTGGGGCGGGACGGCGTGGGGGTTCGCGGTGCCGGGCCTTGCCGGAGCGGCCGCGTCGGTGGTTCTGCTGGCGACGGCGCGGGTACTCGTGGTGGCCGGAGAATCCGGGGTTGTTGCGGGTTCATCGGAAAATGATCGAAACGGTGCTGCCGAACCCGGTTTCAGTGCCCCGCATCAGGCGTAATGTTCAGTCATGGACCGCCGCATTTTCGGGCTGGAGAACGAGTACGGCGTCACATGCACGTTCAGGGGACAGCGCCGTCTGTCGCCTGACGAGGTGGCGCGCTACCTCTTCCGCCGTGTTGTGTCATGGGGCCGCAGCAGCAACGTCTTTCTGCGGAACGGCGCCCGCCTCTATCTTGACGTGGGATCACATCCGGAATACGCGACACCGGAATGTGACAACGTGACCGAGCTGGTCACCCACGACAAAGCGGGCGAGCGCATTCTGGAAGGCCTGCTCGTCGACGCCGAACGCCGCCTGCACGAGGAGGGAATCGCGGGCGACGTCTATCTTTTCAAGAACAACACCGATTCGGCGGGAAACTCCTACGGGTGCCACGAGAACTACCTGGTGGCCCGTCACGGGGAGTTCTCCCGGCTCGCGGACATCCTCATCCCGTTCCTCGTCACCCGGCAGCTGCTGTGCGGCGCGGGCAAGGTGCTGCAGACTCCGCGCGGCGCCGTGTACTGCGTGAGCCAGCGTGCCGAGCACATCTGGGAAGGGGTGTCCTCCGCGACCACCCGTTCCCGGCCGATCATCAACACCCGCGACGAACCGCACGCGGACGCCGAGCGGTACCGCAGGCTCCACGTCATCGTGGGTGACTCGAACATGTCCGAGACGACCATGCTCCTCAAGGTCGGCGCCACCGATCTGGTGCTGCGCATGATCGAGGCGGGCACCGTCATGCGGGACCTCACTCTGGAGAACCCGATCAGGGCCATCCGCGAGGTCTCCCACGACATCACGGGCCGCCGCAAGGTGCGCCTGGCCAGCGGCCGCGAGGCCTCGGCCCTCGAAGTGCAGCGCGAGTACTACGAGAAGGCGGTGGACTTCGTCGACCGCCGCGGCATCCGCACCGGGACGGTCGAGCAGGTCCTGGAGCTGTGGGGCCGCACGCTGGACGCGATCGAGTCGGAGGACCTCGACCGCATCGGCACCGAGATCGACTGGGTCATGAAGTACAAGCTCATCGAGCGGTACCGGGCGAAGAACAACATGACCATGTCGCATCCGCGGGTCGCGCAGATAGACCTCGCGTACCACGACATCCACCGTCGGCGGGGGCTGTACTACCTCCTGGAGAAGAAGGGGCAAGCCGCCCGGATCTGCAACGACTTGAAGATCTTCGAGGGCAAGTCGGTGCCGCCGCAGACGACCCGCGCGCGGCTGCGCGGCGACTTCATCCGGCGGGCGCAGGAGCAGCGCCGTGACTTCACGGTCGACTGGGTCCACCTCAAGCTCAACGACCAGGCACAGCGCACGGTGTTGTGCAAGGACCCCTTCCGGTCGGTGGACGACCGGGTGGAGAAGCTGATCGCCGGTATGTGACCCATGTGGCCCCAACGTCCCGTGTGGCGTTGTGGGAACGCAACACGGGCGCCGTACGTTCCTCGTACGGCGCCCTTCTCACGCCGTAGAGTTGCGCGCACGCCAACCCACAAGATCGACCGATACGAGGCCCCCACCGTGCGCCGACGCTCACTTCTCCTTGCCGTCCCGGCCGGCCTGCTCACGCTGGCAGGCTGTGGTGACGACAAGACCGACAAGGCCGACAAGACCAAGCCCAGTGACAGCCCGACCAACGACTCCTCGAAGCCGCCGACCGCGAAGATCGTGGACGGACCGCTGCCCGAGATCACGAAGGGCACGAAGTTCGGTCAGAAGCCGACCGTCGCCAAGGGCTCGGGCAAGCCGTCCTCCGACCTCGCCGTGAAGACCCTCATCGAGGGCAAGGGCAAGGAGGTCGTGAAGGGCGACTATCTGCAGGCCAACTACCTCGGCCAGATCTGGGCGACGGCCAAGGTCTTCGACAACTCGTACGACCGGGGCAACCCCACGGTCTTCCCGATCGGCACCGGCCAGGTCATCCCCGGCTGGGACCAGGCGCTGGTCGGCAAGAAGCTCGACAGCCGTGTGGAGCTCGCCATCCCGCCGAAGATGGGTTACGGCGAGGAGGGCAACAAGCAGGCGGGCATCAAGGGCACGGACACCCTCGTGTTCGTCGTCGACCTCGTGGGCACCTTCTCCGCCACCAGCTCCGCGAAGGGCAAGGAGGTGGCGCAGTCCAACAAGGACCTGCCCAAGGTCGGCACGAACACGGACGGCAAGGCCCCCTCCGTCGACGTCCCGAAGACCAAGCCGCCGAAGAAGCTCGTCGCTTCGTACGTGCTGGAGGGCGACGGTGACGAGGTCAAGGAGACCGACAGCCTCCTGTGCCAGTACAAGGGCGTGCTGTGGGCCGACGGCAAGGAGTTCGACTCCTCGTACAAGCGCAAGCAGCTCGCGTCGTTCCAGCTCGCTCAGGTCGTCAAGGGCTGGGCGCAGGGTCTGACCGGCAAGAAGGTCGGCAGCCGCGTCCTCATCGTCATCCCCCCGGAGCTGGGGTACGGGGACCAGCCCCCGCAGGGCAGCTCCATCAAGAAGGACTCCACCCTGATCTTCACCGTGGACATCCTCGCGAAGATGTGACGTCCTCAGGGATGCAAGACTGTCCGCGCTGACCTTTCGTATCAAAGCAGGAGCATTTTCGTGAGCATTGACAAGCCCGAGGTCGACTTCCCCGTCGGCGAGCCGCCGGCCGACCTTCAGATCAAGGACATCTGGGAGGGTGACGGCGCGGTCGCCAAGGCGGGCGACTTCGTCAAGGTCCACTACGTGGGCGTCGCCTTCAGCACGGGCGAGGAGTTCGACGCGAGCTGGAACCGCGGCAACCCGCTGGAGTTCCAGCTCGGTGCCGGTCAGGTCATCTCCGGCTGGGACCAGGGCGTGCAGGGCATGAAGGTGGGTGGCCGGCGCGAGCTGACCATCCCGGCCCACCTCGCGTACGGCGACCGCGGTGCCGGCGGCGGCCGTATCGCCCCCGGCGAGACGCTGATCTTCGTCTGCGATCTGGTCTCCGTCTGAGGACGTCTGTGACCTGATCCTTTCGCCGAGGGTCCATGCCTGTCCGGCATGGGCCCTCGGCTTTTGCCCGGACACCCCGGGGCGGTACGGTCATCGGTCGGAAGCACAATCTGAACAGCCGAGAAAGGGCGTCGATGGCCATTGCCAAGGCCGAGCGGCTGATGAATCTTGCGCTGTGCCTGCTCGGGACCCGGCGGCCGCTCAGCAAGCGGGAGCTGCGCGAGTCGATCGAGGCCTATCTGGAGGCGGGGTCGGACGACAGCTTCAACCGGATGTTCGAGCGCGACAAGGACGATCTGCGCGAGCTGGGCCTGGTCATCGAGACCGTGGAGAACCTGGAAGGGGAGGTCGGCTACCTCGCCCGCCGCGACAGTAACCGACTGCCCGCCATCACCCTGGACGCCGAGGAGGCCGCGGCGCTCGGTCTGGCCGCGAAGGTCTGGCAGCAGGCCCGCCTCGCCGGTGCCGCCAGCGGCGCCCTGCAGAAGCTGCGCGCCGCGGGGCTGCCCGAGGACGTCGACCCGTACGGGTCGCACAGCGCCCTGGAGCCGCGGATCCCCGCGCACGAGGCGTCCTTCGAGCCGTTGATGCTCGCCTGCCGGGACCGCCGCCCCGTCGTCTTCGACTACCGCAAGGCCACCGCCGCCCGCCCCGAGCAGCGCCACGTCGAGCCGTGGGCGCTGGAGTGCTGGCGCGGCCACTGGTACCTGGCGGGCTGGGACAGGGACCGGGGCGCCGAGCGCGTGTTCCGCCTCTCGCGCATCACCGGGAAGGTGCGGGCCCGCGCGGGCAAGTACACCGCCGACGTCCCGGATGTCGTCACGGTCCGCGAGACCGTCGCGGGCTGGGCGGGGGAGACCGCCGACCGCACCGCCCTGATCCGGCTGCGCACGGACGCCGGCTATCCGCTGCGCGCCAAGGCCGTCGCGGTGCAGGCGGGCGACGACGGGTGGGACGAGTTGGAGATTCCGTACGGCCACGGCCTCGACGCGTGGCTGGTGGAGTTCGGGCCCGATGTGGTGGTCCTCGAGCCCGCCGAGCTGCGGGCCGACGTCGTGGACCGGCTGCGTGCCGTGGCCAAGGGCTGAGGGGGAGCGGACAGAGCAATGGCCTCGAACGCCATCGACCAGACGCGGCGGATGCTGTCGCTGGTGACCTATCTGCGGGAGCGTCCCGGGGCGCACGTCGGCGACGTCGCCCGCGCCTTCGGGATCAGCACCGACGAGCTGATCTCCGATCTCGACGTGCTGCCGCTGTGCGGGACCAGTTTCCGCGGCGGCGACCTCCTGGACATCGACACCGACGGCGACCGCATCTGGTGGCACAACCCCGACGACGTGGCGGCGCCGCTGCGCCTGGCCGCCGACGAGGCGACCGCCCTGCTGGTCGCCGCCCGTGCCGTGTCCACCCTGCC
Source organism: Streptomyces venezuelae (assembly GCF_008642315.1). Classification (NCBI taxonomy): domain Bacteria; kingdom Bacillati; phylum Actinomycetota; class Actinomycetes; order Kitasatosporales; family Streptomycetaceae; genus Streptomyces; species Streptomyces venezuelae. Next base: position 7,226,323 of record NZ_CP029192.1, read on the forward strand.
CGGCCTGCGCGAGAGCGACCGCCTCGCGCTGCTGCGCGCCACCGCGAAGCTGGAGACCGCGGCCGGTGAGGCGGCGGGTGCCAGCTCCCGGCTCTCCGTGACGTTCGAGTCCGAGGGCGGCGTCTTCGCCGACGTCGACCGGGCCATCTCCGAGCGGCGCAGGCTCTGGATCCGCTACTACTCGCCGGCGCGCGACGAGCTCACCGAGCGGGAGATCGACCCCATCCGCCTGGTGAGCGTCGGCCACACCTACGTGGAGGCGTGGTGCCGTCGCTCCGAGGCGCGGCGCACCTTCCGCCTGGACCGGGTCGCCGAGATCAAGATCCTGGACGAGCCGTCCGCGCCGCCCGAGGTGGAGCTGCGCGACCTCTCCGAAGGGCTCGTGCAGCCCGCCGCCGAGGACCCCGAGGTGGTCGTCGAGGTGGGCCCCGGTGGCCGCTGGGTCGCCGAGTACTACCCGCACGACAGCGCCGATGAGCTGCCCGACGGCGGCCTGCGGATCACGCTGCGCACCCCGGACCCCGCCTCGCTGCGGCGCCTCGCGCTGCGGCTCGGCAGGGACGGGCGGATCGTGTCCCCGGCCCAGCTCGCCGACAGCGCGCGCGAGGCGGCCCGCGAGGCCCTCGACGCGTACGAGCGGGAACCGGCGGCGTACGAGGAACACGACGGTCAGGAGGCGGGGCGTTGAGCACACCGACGATGTCCGGACTTCCGGGGGTGCCCTCGCAGCGGTCCGCCGCCGCGCCCGTCCTCTTCACGGCGGCCTGCCCCGACTGCCGTGCCCGCTTCGAGCTGTCCGCGGGGGCGCTGCGCCTCGCGATCGGCGCGAGCGCCCGCACCACCTTCTACTCGTTCACGTGCCCGGAGTGCGAGGCGGCGGTGCGCAAGCCCGCGGGGGAGCGGATCGTCGAACTCCTCACCGGTGGCGGGGTGCGGACGCTGCGCCTGCACTCGACCGTCTAGGCTCGGCGCATGTTCTGGGCGATGCTCGCGATCGCGGCGGGCTTCTTGGGTCTCGCCGTCCTCGGCGTATTGGCGATCAAGGTGTTTGTGGAGGCGCAGCGTCTCGCTCGTCAAGTGACCGAGACCACACGGCAGATCAACCGGGCGGCGGAGGACCTGGAGAGGGCAGCGGCCGGTGTGGCCCGTGCGGGCCGCGGGGCTCTTTAGCGTCCGCGGCCTGTCAACTCCCGGAGGTGGGCGGGTACGCTGCGAATACGGCCCGGGATCGAGGCGGGGGCCGTACTCGGAGTATGCGCGGGGATTGCCGAGCGTTTACCCCGGGGGGTTACGATCGCTGCCAGCGCGGGAGATCGGATATATGTCCGGTCTGCCGAGCAACCAGACTCCTGTCGCCTCGGTGAAGAAGGTAAACAGCTATGGGTAGGCTCGGCCCCACCGAGATCATTCTCATCCTCGTCGTCATCGTCCTGCTCTTCGGTGCCAAGAAGCTGCCGGACATGGCGCGCTCCCTCGGCAAGTCGGCCCGCATCCTCAAGAGCGAGGCCAAGGCCATGAAGTCCGAGAGCAAGGACGACACCGCCGCTCCGGCCGACCCGCCGAGCGACCCGGCCGTCCAGAAGCGCACGATCCAGGCTGCCCCCGGCGACGTGACCAGCTCCCGCCCGGTCACCGAGCCGACCGACCGTACGACGCAGCGCTGATCCAAGGCCGGCGCCGACGGCCGGCCTGCCGCACGAGATGAGGACGTGGGTTGCTCAAGTCTGCCCGCAAGAAGGAGAAGGACCCCGAGGGGCGGATGTCCCTCGCGGAGCACCTTCGCGAGCTCCGCAACCGGCTCGCCAAGGGGCTCCTCGCCATCACGGTCGTGTCGATCGTGGCGGCGTTCTACAGCCAGGAGCTGATGGAGTTCCTGGCTGATCCCGTGCCGCGCTGCGAGCCGGGCATGAAGGAGACGGGTGGCCACTGCGCGACCGTGACCTTCAACGACCTGCTCTCGCCCTTCACCACCACGGTGAAGGTCAGTCTCATGGTCGGCATAATCGTCTCCAGCCCGATCTGGCTGTATCAGCTGTGGGCGTTCGTCGCGCCGGGTCTGCACAAGAACGAGCGCAAGTACACGTACTGGTTCGTGTCCGCCGCGGTGCCGCTCTTCTTCGCGGGCGCCTGGCTGGCCTACACGATCCTCCCCGTCAGCATGCGCGTCCTGCTCGGCATCACGCCCGACGGCGCGGCGAACCTGCTGCCGATGGACAAGATCCTCGACTTCACCGTCAGGATGGTCCTCGTCTTCGGAGCCTCGTTCGAGCTGCCGCTGCTGCTGGTGATGCTCAACATGACGGGCATGGTGACCGGTCGCCGCATGGCCACGTGGTGGCGCGGCGTCGTGATGGGCGTCTTCATCTTCGGCGCGGTGGCGACCCCGACGACCGACCCGGTCGGCATGATCGCGCTCGCGGGACCGATCGTCGTCCTGTACTTCATCGCGGTCGGCATCTCCCTCCTCAACGACAGGCGCCGCCGCCGCAACGACCCCGACGCCGAGCTCGACGACGACGAGGCGTCCGACCTCGACCTGACGCCGCAGGACGTCGACGAGGTCGAATCGGTGCGGCCGCCCCGTGCGCTGCCCGAGCAGGCGGGCACCGGACGCAGCGATCAGCGCGTGAACGGTTTCGACGACGTGACCTGACCTTGTAGGGTCCGGCCGTGACCAGCGAGATCACCCTCTTCGTCAATCCCACCGCGGGCCGCGGCCGGGGCGCTCACGCAGCGCAACCGGCCGCTTCCGCTTTGCGGGCCCGCGGCTTCTCCGTGCGAACGGTCATCGGCGAGGACGCCCCCGACGCGCTACGACGGGCCCGTGCGGCCGTCGAGGGCGGCACGGGGGCCCTCATAGCCGTCGGCGGCGACGGCATGGCGAGCCTCGCGCTGCAGGCCGTCGCCGGGACGCGCACCCCGCTGGGGGTGATCGCCGTGGGGACCGGCAACGACTTCGCGCGGGCCCTCGGCCTGCCCGTGCGGGAGCCCGCCGCTGCCGGGGAGATCGTGGCCGAGGCACTCAAGGGGGCGCGCACGCGCGACGTCGACCTGGGGAGGGTGGACGGGACGTGGTTCGGGACGGTCCTCGCCTCCGGCTTCGATTCGCGGGTCAACGACCGCGGCAACCGGATGCGGTGGCCCACCGGGCGCTTCAAGTACGACCTGGCGATGGTCGCGGAGCTGGCGGCGTTCAAGCCGATCCCGTACCGCATCACGCTGGACGGCGGCGACGTCCACGAGGTCGAGGCCACGCTCGTCGCGGTCGGCAACGGCACCTCGTACGGCGGCGGCATGCGGATCTGTGCCGGGGCCGACATGAGCGACGGCCTGTTCGATGTCACCGTGGTCGGCGACTGCAGCCGCACGACGCTCCTCAAGGTCTTCCCGCGGGTCTACAAGGGAACGCACCTGGACCATCCGAAGGTGACCGTGCACCGCGCGGCGCGGGTCGAGCTCGCGGCACCCGGCATCACCGGCTACGCGGACGGGGAGCCGCTCGGCGCGCTGCCGCTGACCGCGGAGTGCGTGCCGGGAGCCGTGCGCGTCCTCGGGCCGTGAGCGCCGCGGCGCACGCCGTGTGAGCTGGCACGTTCCAGCACCGTTCGGATAATGATCGTCCGTTGTCGGTGGTGGCCGGTAGTCTCGAAAGCACGATGACAGAGGACCTCTCACCGGCCGAGCGGTACGCGGCGGCGCGCAAGCGCGCTGCCGAGCAGGCCACCGCACTCGCGTCCTTCCGCGAGATGTACGAATTCGGCCTCGACCCCTTCCAGATCGAGGCGTGCCAGGCGTTGGAGGCGGGCAAGGGCGTGCTCGTGGCCGCCCCCACGGGCTCGGGCAAGACGATCGTCGGCGAGTTCGCCGTGCACCTGGCCCTGCTCCAGGGCAAGAAGTGTTTCTACACCACGCCGATCAAGGCGCTCTCCAACCAGAAGTACTCCGACCTCGCCAAGCGGTACGGCGCGGACAAGGTGGGCCTGCTCACCGGCGACAACAGCGTCAACAGCGACGCCCCGGTGGTCGTCATGACCACCGAAGTCCTGCGGAACATGCTGTATTCGGGCTCGCAGGCGCTGCTGAACCTCGGCTATGTGGTCATGGACGAGGTGCACTACCTCTCCGACCGCTTCCGCGGCGCCGTCTGGGAGGAAGTGATCATCCACCTCCAGGAGTCGGTCACGCTGGTCTCCCTGTCGGCCACGGTGTCGAACGCGGAGGAGTTCGGCGACTGGCTCGACACGGTGCGCGGCGACACCCAGGTGATCGTCTCCGAGCACCGGCCCGTGCCGCTGTTCCAGCACGTGCTCGCCGGGCGCCGGATGTACGACCTCTTCGAGGAGGGCGAGGGCCGGAAGAAGACGGTCAACCCCGACCTCACGCGCATGGCGCGGATGGAGGCCAGCCGCTCGTACAACCCGCGCGACCGCCGCAAGGGCAAGATGATCCGCGAGGCCGACCGCGAGCGGGAGCGCCGCCAGCGGTCACGGATCTGGACGCCCGGCCGCCCCGAGGTCATCGAGCGGCTCGACGCCGAGGGCCTGCTGCCCGCCATCACGTTCATCTTCAGCCGGGCGGCCTGCGAGGCCGCGGTCCAGCAGTGTCTGTACGCGGGGCTCAGGCTGAACGACGACGAGGCGCGCATGACGGTCCGTGGGATCGTCGAGGAGCGCACGTCCTCGATCCCGAACGAGGACCTCCATGTCCTTGGGTACTACGAATGGCTGGAGGGCCTGGAGCGCGGCATCGCGGCGCACCACGCGGGCATGCTGCCGACCTTCAAGGAGGTCGTCGAGGAGCTGTTCGTGCGCGGCCTGGTCAAGGCCGTCTTCGCCACCGAGACCCTCGCGCTGGGCATCAACATGCCCGCCCGCAGTGTGGTGTTGGAGAAGCTCGTCAAGTGGAACGGCGAGCAGCACGCCGACATCACCCCGGGTGAGTACACGCAGTTGACGGGCCGTGCCGGGCGTCGCGGGATCGACGTGGAGGGGCACGCGGTGGTGCTGTGGCAGCGTGCCATGAGCCCCGAGCACCTGGCGGGCCTCGCCGGCACGCGCACGTACCCGCTGCGGTCCAGCTTCAAGCCGTCGTACAACATGGCGGTGAACCTGGTCGAGCAGTTCGGGCGGCACCGCTCGCGCGAGCTCCTGGAGACGTCGTTCGCGCAGTTCCAGGCCGACAAGTCGGTCGTCGGCATCTCCCGCCAGGTGCAGAAGAACGAGACGGGCCTGGAGGGCTACAAGGCCTCCATGACCTGCCACCTGGGTGACTTCGACGAGTACGCGCGGCTGCGCCGCGAGTTGAAGGACAGGGAGAACGAGCTCGCCAAGCAGGGCGCGGCCCAGCGCAGGGCCGCGGCTGCCACCGCCCTGGAGAAGCTGAAGCCGGGCGATGTCATCCACGTGCCGACGGGGAAGTACGCGGGCCTGGCGCTCGTCCTCGACCCGGGACTGCCCGCGGGGCGGGCCAACGGTCACCGCGGTTTCGACCACGTCGACGGGCCGCGGCCGCTGGTGCTCACGGCCGAGCGGCAGGTCAAGCGCCTCGCGGCCATGGACTTCCCGGTGCCGGTCGAGGCGCTGGAGCGGATGCGCATCCCGAAGTCGTTCAACGCGCGCTCCCCGCAGTCCCGCAGGGACCTGGCGTCCGCGTTGCGCACCAAGGCCGGGCACATCGTCCCGGACCGGCACCGCAAGGGGCGCGCGACGGCCGCCGACGACCAAGAGATCGCACGTCTGCGCGCGGAGCTGCGCGCGCACCCCTGCCACGGCTGCGACGAGCGCGAGGACCACGCGCGCTGGGCCGAGCGGTATCACCGCCTCAAGCGTGACACCGCGCAGCTGGAGCGCCGCATCGAGGGGCGTACGAACACGATCGCCCGCACCTTCGACCGGATCGTCGCGCTCCTGACCGAGCTCGACTATCTGCGGGGCGACGAGGTCACCGAGCACGGCAAGCGGCTCGCCCGGTTGTACGGGGAGCTGGATCTGCTGGCCAGCGAGTGTCTGCGGGCCGGCGTGTGGGAGGGGCTGAGCCCGGCCGAACTGGCCGCGTGTGTCTCCGCGTTGGTGTACGAGGCGCGGGTCGGCGACGACGCGCTCGCGCCCAAGCTGCCGTCGGGCGCGGCGAAGGCGGCGCTCGGCGAGATGGTGCGCATCTGGGGCCGTCTTGACGGTCTGGAGGAAGAGTTCAAGATCAGTCAGACGGAGGGTGTCGGCCAGCGGGAGCCGGACCTCGGCTTCGCCTGGGCGGCGTTCATGTGGGCCAACGACAAGGGTCTGGACGAGGTGCTGCGCGAGGCGGAGATGCCGGCCGGTGACTTCGTGCGCTGGTGCAAGCAGGTCATCGATGTCCTCGGGCAGATTTCCGCCGCGGCTCCCCGTGAGGGCAGCACGGTGGCGAAGAACGCCCGCAAGGCCGTCGACCAGCTCCTGCGGGGTGTGGTGGCGTACAGCTCGGTGGGCTGAGCCGGACCCTGTCGCGCCACGGGCGCGTTCCTCGACCAACTCGGTCGTGGGGCGCGCCCGTTCGGCGTTTCACGACGTTTTCGAGGTGTCACTCCATGTGTTCGAACGATCGCCAGCTGTGCAAAAGAGCAGAGTGTATGCCTCCCGGTGTGCCCGGTGCAGAGGGTTGCCGAATATGACTCGACGATGATTCCGGCGGACTAAGCTCGCCCGGAGCGCGCCGAGTTGAACGAGTTGCGACTGATTCGCGCGCTTGTTCCCAAAACTTTCGATCGTACGTTTCGTCATCCCCCCAATGTTCTGTCGTTTCCCCAAGACGTCACACGAGACGTCACATCCCCCAAGACGAGTGTTCAGAGGGCATACATGGTGAGTGTTCAATCGCCTCCCGGTGGCCGAGAAGTCCCTTACGCGCGCGTGTTGTTGCTGCCCGCCATATTGATGGCCGCGGCGACCGGAGCCGCCGTCGCCTCGGTGGCGCCGCCGTCCCGGCCCGCCGTCACCTGGTGCGGCGCCGTCGCGACCCTCATGGTCATCGCGGTCGGCGCCGAAGCGGTGCGCCGCGGCCGGACCATCCGGGGGCAGCGCACGCAGTACGCACAGCGGCTCGCCTTCCTCGAACGGCGCATCGCATCCCACGACGAGGAGACCGTGCGCCTGGGCAGGGAGCTCCTGCCCGACGCGCTGTGGCGGCTCCGGCAGGGCGAGTCGCCCGCGGAAGTCGTCCGCAACGTCGTCGACCGCAACGAGGCATACAGCGAACTCCCCGACTCGCAGCGCGACTTGCTCCGTTCCGTCCTCGAGACCCTGGACCGCGAGGAAGCGATGCGCGAATCCGCGCAGCGCGCCTTCGTGAACATCGCCCGGCGCGTCCAGTCGATCGTCCACCAGCAGGCCGCGGAACTCCGCGAGATGGAGGAGTTCCACGGACGCAACCCCGAGGTCTTCGACGACCTGCTGCGCATCGACCACGGCACCGCGCTGATCGGCCGGCTCGCCGACTCCATCGCGGTGCTCGGCGGCGCACGCCCGGGCCGCCAGTGGCCCAAGCCCGTACCGCTGTTCAGCGTGCTGCGCGGCGCGATGTCCCGCATCCTCGACTACCCGCGCGTGGAGCTGCACTCGATCGCCGACGTCGCGATCCTCGGGACGTCCGTCGAACCGCTCATCCACGCCTGCGCCGAACTCCTCGACAACGCCACCCGGTACTCGCCCCCGCAGACCAAGGTGCACGTCACCGCCGTCGAGGTGCAGACCGGCATCGCCGTCGAGATCGAGGACGGCGGCGTCAGCCTCAGCGAGGAGGCACGGGCCCGCGCCGAACGCATGCTGGCGCAGGCACAGGCCGGCATCGACCTCAACGACCTCGGTGAGACGCCCCGCCTCGGCATGGCCGTCGTGGGCCGCCTCTCGCAGATGTACAACCTCCAGGTCTCCCTGCGCCAGTCCGCGTACGGCGGGGTCCGCGCGGTGCTCATCGTGCCGCGCGAGATGATGACCACCGGGCCCGCGCCCGGCCTCGCCCACGGCATCGGCGCCTCCGCCGTGCCCCGCGTCGACAACAGCGGCCGCACCATCGAGGAGCCGGCCCGCAACATCCGCCGCAAGAAGCCCCGCGTCGTCACCGCGGGCCCGCCGCTGCGCTCCCCGCTCACCGCGACCGCGACCGTGGAGGACGACGTCCCCGAGGTCACCGAATGGACGTCCGGCGGCCTGCCGCAGCGCCGCAGCCGCGTCAAGATCTCCCTCGCCGAGCGGTACGCGCAGGAGGCCGAGGCCCAGCGGATCGCCGAGGCCCACGCCGCGGCCACCGCACCGCCGCCCGCGCCGCCCAAGCGGGAGGAACCCGAACCGGGCCTGTGGATCGAGGCGTTCATGAAGGGCGTCAAGGGCGACCCCGCCGACACCGACCCGCTGCCGCCGCACGCAGCCACCCCGGAGGGAACCGCCGCGGACGGCTCCCACCCTCCGCGAGGAACCAACCGGAACAACCACGGCAGCGCCGACGAGAGGGACTGGCAGTGATCCAGCAACGCGCCAACTTCGACTGGATGCTGAAGGAGCTCGCCGACGGAGTGCCGCAGACCCGGCAGATCGTGGTGCTCTCCGCGGACGGTCTGCGCATCGCGCGCTACGGCGGCGACCCGGACGCGGCCGACCGCATCGCCGCGGCCTGCGCGGGTCTGCAGAGCCTCGCCGCCGCCGTCGCCACCGAGATCCCGCACAGCGACGGCGGCATGAAGATGGTCATCATCGAGATCAACGGCGGCTACTTCTACCTGATGGCCGCGGGCGCGGGCGCCTACCTCGCCGTACTCGCCGACGAGACCGTCGACGCGGGCCTCATCGGCACCCGCATGCGCGACCTCGTCGTACGCATCGGGGCGCACCTGACCAGCCCGCCCCGGCGTGACGGGCAGGCCGTATGACTCCTCCGCAAGACTCCCCACGCGGCCCGCAACAGGGCGATGTCCCGCCGCAGGGCGACGCGCCTCCCCAGCGGGAGCGCCGCAGCCCCGACAACCCGGAGCGGCTGTACATCCTCACGGGCGAGGACTCCGAGCGTGCGCCGCTCGACCTCGTCACCCTGATCGTCGCGCAGGGCGAGGCGTCCCCGACGGCGCAGCCGGAACACTCGGCGGTCCTGCGGCTGTGCACGAGGCCGCTGTCCGTCGCCGAGTTGTCGGCCTACATGTCGCTGCCGTTCTCCGTCGTGACCGTCGTCCTGACGGAGTTACTCGCGACCGACCTCGTGCAGGCGCGCGCCCCCGTCGTCCGCTCCGCGCTCCCCGACCGATCCCTCCTCGAAGCGGTGATGCATGGACTTCAGAAACTCTAGGAACACGGACACGATCACCGGCCCCCGCAGTGAGGACGTCCTGCCGCACACGGCCGCGGCCGCCGTGAAGGTCGTGATCGTGGGCGGGTTCGGGGTCGGCAAGACGACGATGGTCGGTTCGGTGAGCGAGATCCGCCCGCTGACCACCGAGGAGACGATGACCCAGGCGGGCATCGGCGTCGACGACAACTACGGGTCCGAGTCCAAGACGGCCACCACCGTGGCGATGGACTTCGGCCGCATCAGCATCTCCGAGGAGCTCGTCCTCTACCTCTTCGGGACCCCCGGCCAGGAGCGCTTCTGGTTCCTGTGGAACGGCCTCTTCGAGGGGGCGCTCGGCGCGGTCGTGCTCATCGACACGCGCCGCCTGGAGGTCAGCTTCGACGTCATCGGCCGCCTGGAGGAGCGCGGCGTGCCGTTCGTCGTCGCCGTCAACGACTTCCCCGACGCGCCCCACCATCCGGTCGAGACCCTGCGCAGGGCGCTCGACCTGGAGGCGATCGTGCCGATCATGGCGTGCGACGCCCGCCGCAAGGAGTCCAGCAGGGACGTCCTGATGACGCTGATGCGCTACCTCCACTCCCTGACCGTGGCCCGCGTCTGACCGTGCCCCCATCCGTACCCAGCCACCCGCACCCCCCTCAGCGAAACCCGGAGCGACGACCGTGACGACCCCTCCCCCTTCCCGCTGGGCCGGCACCGACGACCTCGGTGCCGCACCGCCCGGCTGCCCCGCCCACGGCCTCGGCCCCGGCGGCCTGCACCGCATCCATGGCCCCGAGGCGGACGCCGACCTCGCGGGCCTGTACGAGAAGCTGCGCGCCGAGCACGGCCCGGTCGCGCCCGTGCTGATCCACAACGACGTGCCGATGTGGGTGGTGCTCGGCCACAGCGAGAACCTCCACATGGTCCGCACCCCCTCGCAGTACACCCGCGACTCGCGCACCTGGCGGGCCGTGCAGGACGGCAGCGCGGGCCTCGACCACCCGCTCGCACCCGTCTTCACCTGGCAGCCGATGTGCAGCTTCGTCGAGGGCGACGAACACCAGCGGCTGCGCGGCGCGGTCACCGGCGCCATGTCCGGCATCGACCACCGGGGCATCCGCCGCTACATCAACCGCTACACGAACCACCTGCTCAACGACTTCTGCCAGGACGGCCACGCCGACCTCGTCAGCCGGTTCGCCGAGCACCTGCCGATGATGGTGATGTGCCACGTCCTCGGCATGCCCGAGGAGTACAACGAGCGGATGGTGCAGTCCGCCCGCGACATGATCAAGGGCACCGAGACCGCCATCGCGAGCAACGCGTACGTGATGGAGGTCCTGATGGGGCTGGTGGCGCGGCGCCGCGCCAACCCCGAGGAGGACTTCACCAGCAGCCTCATCGCCCACCCCGCGCAGCTCACCGACGACGAGGTCGGCGCGCACCTGCGGCTCGTGCTCATCGCCGCGTACGAGGCCACCGCCAACCTCATCGCGAACGTCGTGCGGATGGTCCTCACCGACCCGCGCTTCAGGGCGCAGCTCAGCGGCGGGCAGATGACGGTTCCCGAGGCGGTCGAGCAGTCCCTGTGGGACGAGCCACCGTTCAGCGCGATGGTCGGCTACTTCGCGAAGCAGGACACTCAGCTCGGCGGGCAGCAGATCCGTGCGGGCGACGGGCTGATCATGGGCATCGCGCCGGGCAACGTCGACCCGGTCGTCCGGCCCGACCTCGCGGCCAACATGCAGGGCAACCGCTCGCACCTCGCGTTCAGCGGCGGCCCGCACGAGTGCCCGGGCCAGGACATCGGCCGCGCCATCGCCGACACCGGCGTAGACGCGCTTCTGATGCGCCTGCCGGACGTCGAACTCGCCATCGACGAGCGTGATCTGCGGTGGACGTCGTCGATCATGTCGCGGCACCTCGTTGAGCTGCCGGTGAAGTTCGCGCCGCGCCCGCCGCAGGACGTCATGGCCCGGCCCTCGGCGCAGCTGCCGCCCCCGCGCAGGGACTGGCAGGTGTCGTCCCCGGCACCGCACGCCCCGGCCGTCCCACCGGCGTCGGTGCCCGCTCCGGCCCCGGCCCCGGCTCCCGAGGCCGTTCGCCCCAAGGGCGCGTGGCAGCGCTTCCTGACCTGGTGGCGCGGCTACTGATACCGGCTACCGCACCCACCCGTCGTACGCCTCCCAGGCCGCCAGCGTCCGCCTGCTGGTGAGACGGTGGGCGGTGCCCGTGACCGGGTCCGTGAACTCCAGGACGCGCGCGAGGAGTTGCAGGGGCCGCCGGAAGTCACCCGGCGGCACGGGCCCGGCCACCACCGGATAGACGGGGTCGCCGAGGATCGGCAGGCCCAACGCGTTCATGTGAACGCGGAGTTGGTGGGTGCGGCCGGTGTGCGGGGTCAGCCGGTAGCGGCCGAGTCCGGAGCGGTGCTCGACGAGTTCGACGTGGCTCTCGCTGTTGGGCTCGGCGCCGGGCACCTCGTACGCGGCGATGATCCCGCGCTCCTTCACGATGTGGCTGCGCACGGTGCGGGGGAGCGGCACGTCCGGGTCGTACGCGGCGACCGCCTCGTACTCCTTGCGCACGAGGCGGTCGCGGAACAGCGTCTGGTACGCGCCGCGTTCCTCGGGTCGCACGGTGAACAGGAGCAGTCCGGCGGTCAGCCGGTCCAGGCGGTGGGCGGCGCCGAGCGTCGGGATGCCGAGTTCCGTGCGGAGCCGGGCGAGAGCCGTCTGCGTCACATGACTGCCGCGGGGCATCGTCGCGATGAAGTGTGGTTTGTCCACGACGACGATGTGTTCGTCACGGTGGACGACGTCGAGGGCGAAGGGGACGGGGACCTCGGCGGGGAGGTCCCGGTGGAACCAGACGGAGGCGCCCGGCAGGTAGGGCGTGTCCGGGCCCACGGGTTCGCCGTCCGCGCCGACGACCCGCCCCTCCCGCACCATCGCGTCGACGACGTCGGGTCCCACCGGTAGCCGCTCCACCAGGTGGGCGAGCACGGTCGGCCACGCCCCGTCGGCCGGCAGGACGACCCGGACGGGGTCGATGCCGTCGCGCTGGGGGAGCGGGGCGGGCGGAAGGCGGCGCTTGCGTCTCATCAGGGGGTCAGCGTACGGGGCGCCGCAGGTCACGGTGGGTGCGAGCGGGGGCATCCGGGGTGTTCGCCGATCTTCAGGGGCGGACCGGTGTGCGGGGCGTGCGGGTTCGGGCCCCGCAGGCTCATGTGCGCCCCGGAAAACCACTGCCGTCGCGTGCGTCCCCGCTGACACGATGCGCCCATGCCCTTCAAGATCTCCGACATCGTCGCGGCCGGCACGCTCGCCCGCCGCGCGCAGCCGACGCTCCCCGTCCCCGGCGGCCTGATCGTGCGCCCCTGGTCGATGGCCGACGTGCCCGCGGTGTACGAGGCGTTCCAGGACCCCGTGATACAGCGCTGGCACGCGCGCGTGGCCGATTCCGAGAGCGAGGTGCGGGGCTGGATAGAGGGCTGGCGCAGAGCGTGGGCGGACGAGCGCGACGCGTACTGGGCGATCGCCGACGCGGGGACCGACGCGGTTGTCGGCCGGGTGGCGCTGCGCTGCATCGTGCTCGCCGACGGCCAGGCGGAGATCGCGTACTGGACGATGCCGTCGGCCCGCGGCCGCGGCGTGGCTCCCCGTGCCGTCGAGGCGCTCTGCGCCTGGGCGTTCGACGAGGTGGGCCTGCACCGCCTGGAACTGACCCACTCGACGGAGAACGAGGCGTCGTGCCGCGTCGCCGTGAAGACGGGTTTCGCGACGGAGGGCACGAAGCGGAGTGCGCTGCTGCACGAGGACGGGTGGCATGACATGCATTTGCATGCGCGGATCAGGGGTGAGGGGTCCGGGGCGCGGGTGTGAGGCTGCCCTGCTCAGCGTGCGCGAGGTGCGCGAGTGAACACCGTGGGACGCGGCTCCCACGACCGGGACGGTCGCCCCCTGCGGCTTCGACGTGAGGTTCTCCCGATAGCGGTGACGTGGGCGAGTGCGTCACCGCTCCCGTGTGTCGGGCCGTCAGGCCGCCTTCTCCTGCTCCGCCTCCACCTGCGCGTTCCACTCCCGCTTCGATGCCTGCCAGCCGTCCTCGTTGTGGCCGAGGCGCCAGTAGCCGGAGATGGAGAGCTGGTCGCGGGGGATCTCGCGTTCCATGCGGAGGTAGCGGCGGAGTTCCTTCACGAAGCCTGCTTCGCCGTGGACGAAGGCCTGGAGGGTGCCGGGCGGGAACTCCAGGGCGCGGACGGCCTCGGTGAGGAGTTCGCCGACCGGGCGGGCGCCGCGGTGGAGCCAGGTGATCTCCGCGGTCGTGGCGATCTTCTGCTCCTCGTCGGGGTTCTCGACCTCGATGAAGATGTGGGCGACCGCGCCTTCGGGCAGTGCCTCCGCCGCCGCGGCGATGGCGGGCAGTGCGCTCTCGTCACCGGCGAGCAGGTGCCAGTCGGCGTCCGTGCCCGGTGCGTACGCGCCGCCGGGGCCGAGGAAGCGCACCGTGGTGCCCGGCTGGACGTCGCGGGCCCACGGGCCCGCGAGGCCCTCGTCGCCGTGGATCACGAAGTCGAGGGCGAGCTCACGGGTCGCGGGGTCCCAGGAGCGGACCGTGTAGGTGCGGGTGACCGGCCACTGGTCGCGCGGGAACTCCTCGCGGATCCGCTGCATGTCGAAGGGCTCGGGGTAGGTGACGCCCGCCACGTCGAAGAGGAGCTTCACGTAGTGGTCGGTGCACTCACCGGCCGTGAACTCGGCGAGGCCCTCGCCGCCGAGGACCACCCGCTGCATGTGCGGGGTCAGCCGCTCCGTGCGGACGACCTGCGCGACATGGGTCTTCGGTGCTTTGCGTGCCGGACGTTCTGCCATGGCGACGGCCTCCCCTGATCCACAAATACTTAGGCTTACCTAAGCTAACACCTCAGGGGTGCAGGACCGAGAGCAGGCGTTGCAGCGAGCCTCCCAGGTTCCAGCGGGCCGCCAGCTCGTCCAGGGCGGCGGGGTCGCGGGGGGTGTGGGGGAGGGTGACGTCCACTTCCGGCAGGGGGACGTCGGCTGCTACCCGTACGACCTTCGGCGCGACCGCCACGTACGCCCGCGATTCGTCCAGACGCCTGCGCTGCGACGGGGTGAGCTTCGACTTCGGGTCGTCGACCGCGGCCATGATCCCGGCCAGGTCGCCGTAGGCGTCCAGGAGTTTCGCGGCCGTCTTCTCGCCGATTCCCGGGACGCCCGGCAGGCCGTCGCTCGGGTCGCCGCGCAATAGCGCCAGGTCGACGTAGCCCGGCCCGTCCACGCCGTACTTCTCGCGGAGCCACGCCTCGTCCGTCGTCTGGAGGGTGCCGACGCCCTTGAGGGGATAGAGGACGCGGACGCCGCGCTCGTCGTCGACCAGCTGATAGAGGTCGCGGTCGCCGGTGACGATGTCGACGGGGCCGGTGGCACGCGCCGTGAACGTGCCGATCACGTCGTCCGCCTCGTACGCCGCCACGCCCACGCGGGCGATGCCGAGCGCGTCGAGGACCTCCTCGATGACGGGGACCTGTGGGGAGAGCGTGTCCGGGATCTCCTCGGCGTCCGCGCCCGTCTCGACCTCCTCGGCGACGCGGTGTGCCTTGTAGGAGGGGATGAGCTCGACCCGCCAGTGTGGGCGCCAGTCGGCGTCCATGCAGGCGACCAGGTCGTCCGGCCGGTGGTCCTGCACGAGGCGCGTGATGAAGTCGAGCAGCCCGCGCACGGCGTTGACCGGGGTGCCGTCCGGGGCCTTCACGGACTCCGGGACTCCGAAGTACGCCCTGAAGTAGAGGGAAGCCGTGTCGAGAAGCATGAGCCGTCGGGTTCGCTGAGTCACGTTGCGCATCATGCCGCACACCACCGACAGCCGCCCGGACGCCGTCGGGGCCGGGGCGGGGCCGCGTTGCGCATCGCGGCCACGGGTGCCGAGAGCGCAACTCGTGTGAGCTGGGTCACTCTTGTGTTTGGCCTGAACAAGCGGGGGCAGGTGCGCAGCCGGAGCGAGGCCGGTCGCACTTTCAACTATTCGACCGGGTAAGTGGCCCGAAGCCACCACGCTCCACGGCCCGCCGGCGGGGGAGGCGGGCCGTCTTGGTTCAACCCGAGAGGTGTATGTGTCCAGGCTGCAGGCCGAGCACTTGTACAAAGTGTTCGGCAGACGACCCGATGACGCGGTGGAGCAACTCCGCCACGGAGGCGACCGAGAGGAGCTGCGCGCCAACGGCACCACCGCTGCCGTCATCGACGCGTCCTTCGAGGTCGAACCGGGCCAGATCTTCGTCGTCATGGGTCTCTCCGGATCCGGCAAGTCCACGTTGTTGCGCATGCTCAACGGGCTGTCGGAGCCGACGGCCGGTCATGTCCGCTTCGACGGTCAGGATCTGACCGAGCTGAGCGCCCGCGAGATGCGGGAGGTGCGCTCCAAGAAGATCAGCATGGTCTTCCAGCACTTCGCGCTCTTCCCGCACCGCAGCGTCCTGGAGAACGCCGGCTACGGCCTCGAGGTGCAGGGCGTGCCCCGCGCCGAGCGCGAGAAGCGCGCCACCGAGGCGCTGGAGCTCGCGGGCCTCAAGGGCTGGGAGAAGTCCTGGCCCGACGAGCTGTCCGGCGGCATGCAGCAGCGCGTGGGCCTCGCCCGCGCGCTCGCCACCGACGCCGACCTGCTCCTCATGGACGAGTCGTTCAGCGCGCTCGACCCGCTGATCCGCCGTGACATGCAGGACCAGCTCCTCGTGCTCCAGAAGCGGCTGAAGAAGACCATCGTCTTCATCACCCACGACCTGAACGAGGCCATGCGCCTGGGCGACCAGATCGCCGTCATGCGCGACGGCCGCATCGTCCAGATCGGCAACGCCGAGGACATCCTCGTCACCCCGGCCAACGACTACGTCGCCGCGTTCACCCAGGACGTCGACCGCTCCCGCGTGCTGACGGCGGGCGCGATCATGGCCGACCCCGACAAGGACTACGTGCGGGCCGACGCGCCCGCGACGGTCACCGAGGGCACTCCGATCATCGAGCTGTTCACGCCGTGCTCCACCAGCGAGGTGCCGGTCGCCGTGACCGACGCCGACGGCGAGCTCGTCGGCGTCGTGCCGCGGGCCAGGCTGCTCGCCGTGCTCGGTGAGCCGATGAAGGAGCCGGAGGACGCGGTGCCGGCTTCCATACCTGCCCAGGAGAAGGGTGACGCCCAGGACACGGGCGGCAAGAACGCGGGCAAGGTGAGCAGCGGTGCCTAGGATTCCTTTCGGCGACTGGGTCAATGACTCGGTCGAGTGGCTCAGAACCCACATGGACTGGCTGTTCTCGTTCATCAAGACGATCTTCCAGAACATGTGGGACGGCGTCTTCGACGTTCTCTCGGGACCCGAGCCGCTGCTGATGGCGGGCATCCTCGCCGTCATCGCGTTCTGGCTGCGCGGCCTGCTCGGCGGCGTCCTCGCCTTCGCCGGTTTCGCCTTCATCGTGTCCCTTGAGCTGTGGGACAACGCGATGATGACGCTGTCCCTGGTGCTCGTCTCGACCTTCGTGGCGCTGGTCGTCGCCGTGCCCGTGGGCATCTGGGCGGCCCGCTCCAAGACGGTCAGCGGCATCGTCCGGCCCGTCCTGGACTTCATGCAGACGCTGCCCGCGATGATCTACCTCATCCCGGCGCTGCTGTTCTTCCGCATGGGCGCCCCCGCGGGCATCGTCGCCACGATCGTCTTCGCGCTCGCCCCCGGCGTGCGCATGACCGAGCTCGGCATCCGCCAGGTCGACAAGGAGCTGGTCGAGGCCGCCGACGCGTTCGGCACCACGCCCCGCAACACCCTGTTCCGCGTCCAGCTGCCGCTGGCGCTCCCGACGATCATGGCCGGTGTCAACCAGGTCATCATGCTCGGCCTCTCCATGGCGGCGCTGACCGGCATGGTCGGCACCCCGGGCCTCGGCGCGGACGTCAACGCGGCCATCGGCCAGCTCGACGTCGGTCTCGGCGCGGAGGCGGGCGTCTCCATCGTCATCCTCGCCATCTACCTGGACCGCGTCACCAGCGGTCTGGGCGGCCAGGTCTCGCCGCTCGGTCGGCGTGCGCTCGCCAAGCTGCGGGCCGCGCAGGGCCTGAACATCTGGAACTACCGCCCCCGGCCCGTCGTCGCGGTGGTCGGCGTCGTCGTCCTCGCGCTCGTCGCGGGCGGCATGAGCATCTTCGGCGGCACCAAGTCCGAGCCCGTGGCCGACTCCGAGAACGTCGGTCAGGGCAAGGAAATCAACATCGGCTACATCAACTGGGACGAGGGCATCGCCTCGACCTTCCTCTGGAAGGAAGTCCTGGAGCAGCGCGGCTTCAAGGTCAACGCCAGCCTCCTCGACGCGGGCCCGCTCTACACCTCGCTCGCGCAGGGCGACGTCGACTTCCAGACCGACTCGTGGCTGCCGACGACGCACGCCACGTACATGAAGAAGTACGGCGACAAGCTGGAGGACCTCGGCGCCTGGTACGACCAGACGTCCCTGGAGCTGACCGTCCCGTCGTACATGAAGGACGTGAACTCGCTCGACGACCTCAAGGGCAAGGGCGACCAGTTCGACGGGAAGATCACCGGCATCGAGCCGAGCGCCGGTGAGATGCAGCTCCTGAAGAGCAAGGTCCTCAAGGAGTACGGCCTCGACAAGGAGTACAAGGTCGTCGACGGCTCCACTACCGCGATGCTGTCCGAGCTGAAGGCGGCGTACGCGAAGAAGGAGCCGATCGTCGTTCCGCTCTGGTCGCCGCACTGGGCGTACAACGACTTCGACCTGAAGAAGCTCAAGGACCCGAAGGGCGCCTGGGGCAAGGGCGACGGCGTGCACTCGCTGGCGCGTCAGGGCTTCTCGAAGGAGAACCCGCAGGTCGCCAAGTGGCTCAAGAACTTCAAGATGGACGAGAAGCAGCTCACCAGCCTTGAAGCGGAGATCAACAAGGCGGGCAAGGGCAAGCAGCAGGACGCCGTGCGCGCCTGGCTGAAGAAGAACCCGAAGGTCGTCGACAAGATCGCCCCGCTGCCGAAGAACTCCGGCGGCGAGGAGAAGAAGCGTCCGCTGAAGGCCGCGTACTTCGCCTGGGACGAGAACATCGCCGTCACCAACCTGTGGAAGCGCGTCCTGGAGAAGCGCGGCTACAAGATGGAGCTGACGCCGGCCGACGTGGGCCCGGCCTACACCGGTCTCGCGCAGGGTGACCTCGACCTGAACCTGGACGCCTGGCTGCCGACCGCGCAGAAGACGTACTGGGACAAGAACAAGGCCAACCTGAAGGACCTCGGTTCCTGGTACAGCCCGACCTCCCTCGAAGTCGCCGTCCCGTCCTACGTCAAGGACGTGAAGTCGCTCGAGGACCTCAAGGGCAAGGGCGACAAGTTCAAGGGCAAGATCATCGGCATCGAGCCGGGCACCGGCGTGATGCAGGCCCTCAAGGACAAGGTCCTGCCGGGCTACGGCCTCGAGGACGAGTACGAGATCGCCGCGGGCTCGACCCCCGCGATGCTCTCCGAGCTGAAGACCGCGTACTCGAAGAAGGAGCCGATCGCGGTTCTGCTCTGGTCGCCGCACTGGGCGTACAGCGAGTACGACCTGACCAAGCTGAAGGACCCCAAGGGTGGCTTCGGCAAGGGCAACACGATCCGGTCGCTCTCCAGCAAGGACTTCCCGAACCAGTACCCGCAGCTCACGAAGTGGCTCAAGAACTTCAAGATGAGCGAGAAGGAACTGGCCGGCCTGGAGAACGAGATCAACAAGGCGGGCAAGAACAACGAGCCCAAGGCCGTCGACGCCTGGCTGAAGAAGAACCCGGGCTTCGAGGAGAAGATGACGGCCGTGCAGTAGTCGCACGCCGCCGTACTCACTCCTGGGGGGTGGGCCTCGCCCTGTGGCGAAGCCCACCCCCTCCGGCGTTCCTGCGGGGCCGTCGAGTCCCTACGCTCGACTGCGTCCCCGTCTCGAACATCTGAACGTGATCGAACTTTCCACCGTGAGAATCCGCCCGTGACAGCAAGGCCGCCCAGGACCGCGCTCTTCGTCGCGGCCGCCGCACTGGCCCTGGCCGTCGCCCTGCTCGTCGCCCAGCTCGCCCGGGCCGACGCCGCCCCCGCCTCCGCGGGCACCGCACGCCTCGCCGCCCTCGCCGGGGACGTCACCGCCGCCGACGGCCACCGCTACGACGCACGCGACCACACCGGCCGCACCATGGACGCCGCGCAGATCGCCCAGGCCCAGGACGGCTCCTACCTCGCCGTCTATCACACGCTCCGGCCCGACGGACGCTTCCACGCGGCCGTCGCCACCTCCACCGACCTGCGCCACTGGCACCGCCGCCACGACTTCGGCCCCGGCACCCACCAGGCCTCGCTCGCCTCCGACGGCCGCGGGGGTTACGTCCTCGCGTACGAGAAGGACCCGCGCAACCACATCGCCGTACGCGCGTACGCGAACCTGACCGCGCTCCTCGACGGACGCGCCCGCCGCGCCTACGACGCACCGCTGACCCTCTCCCGCTGCGCCGAGGGCACCCCCAGCATCACCGCCGTCCGCGGCGCCACCATCCACCTCACCGGGCACTACCGCGCGGGCTGCGACACCGACCGCCAGCTGCGCGCCACCCTCACCGGCTTCCGCCACTGGCACGCCGAGCCCGACCATCGCCTCGACCGCGCGGTGCAGGCCTGGGGCAACGGCGGCAACATCGGCGACCGGGCGCCCGTGCGGCTCGGCGGGCAGCGCGTGGTCCTCGTCGAGGGTCAGGGGCGGCGGGGCGACTTCGGCAGCTGGGGCACGTACGCGTACGACCCCTCAAGTGGCCGCGCGGACCGCCTCGACATCAGGACGCACGGCGGCAGCCGCGCCTTCGCCAACCCCTCGGCGACCCTGCTCACCGACCCGAAGGGCCAACCCGCCCTGCTGCTCAGCGTGTTCGTGCCGACCGAGGGTTCCGCCCCCGGCGAGTCCGGACAACTGCTCTACTGGCACGAGCTGTAGAAGGCGGTCTCGGCAACGGGGCAAAACCGTTTGGCGAACATGCGTAGGGTGCAGAAAACCCCTCAGGGTTGAGAGCGGGCCGACGCGCTGAAGGGAGTCGAGGCGATGGACGAGCACAAGGAGACGCTCCGGGTGGGCTCGGCCGTGCGGCGGCGCCGCCGGCAGCTGGAGCTCACCCTCGCGGTCGTCGCCGAGCGCAGCGGCCTCTCCGTGCCCTTCCTCAGCCAGATCGAGAACGAGCGGGCCCGTCCCAGCATGCGCTCGCTCCAGCGCGTCGCCGACGCCCTGTGCACCACCGACGTGGAACTGCTCGCCGCCGCCGACCCGGCCCGCACCGTCGAGGTGGTGCGTGCCGCCGACGACACGGACCTGGACGGCTCCACGCCCGACGCGCGCGTACGCGAGCTGACCCGCGGCCACCACCAGCTGCACGCCCTGGAATTCATCGGGGACCACGACGAGGGCCGCGAGTACCAGCACCGCAACGACGAGCTGATGTACGTCGTCGAGGGCGCCGTGGAGATGGAGGCCGAGGGCCGGGCCTACCGCCTCGGGCGTGGCGACACGCTGTTCCTCACGGGCGGGGTGCGGCACCGCTGGCGGGCCACCGTGCCGGACACCCGGGTCCTGGTGGTCGCCGTGGGGGACCACATCGAGGCCGTGGACGACAAGGGGCGCTGACGTGGCACGCGCGCGTGGCCCGCTCCGGGTCGTCTCGCTGGTGCCCTCGCTGACCGAGGCGGTCGCCGTCACCGTGCCGGGCGCGCTGGTCGGGGCGACCGACTGGTGCAGCCACCCGGCCGGTCTCGACGTCACCCGGGTGGGCGGCACGAAGAACCCGGACGTGCCGCGCATCGTCGCCCTCGCGCCCGACCTCGTCGTCGCCAACGAGGAGGAGAACCGCGCCCCCGACCTGGCGGCGCTCCGCGCGGCGGGCATCGAGGTCCTCGTGACCGAGGTCCGCACGCTGGACCAGGCCTTCCCGGAGCTGACGCGGGTCCTCGCGGCGTGCGGGGCGGCACGCCCCCGCTGGCTGGACGAGGCCGAGGCGGCGTGGCGACAGACCCCGCGCCCGGCCGCCCGGCTG
Source organism: Streptomyces venezuelae (assembly GCF_008642315.1). NCBI lineage: Bacteria > Bacillati > Actinomycetota > Actinomycetes > Kitasatosporales > Streptomycetaceae > Streptomyces > Streptomyces venezuelae. The sequence continues at coordinate 7,247,710 of NZ_CP029192.1, forward strand.
CGTGCGGCCGTCCCCATCTGGCGCCGTCCGTGGATGGTCCTGGGCCGCGACACTTTCGCGGGGGACGTCCTCGCGCGCCTCGGCGTCGACAACGCGTACGCGGGCCACGCGGAGCGGTACCCGCGCGTGCCGATCGACGAGCTGACGTCGGCGGACCTCGACCTGGTGGTGCTCCCGGACGAGCCGTACCGCTTCACGCGCGAGGACGGCCCCGAGGCGTTCCCGGACACACCGGTCGCGCTCGTCGGGGGCCGCCATCTCACCTGGTACGGGCCGTCCTTGGTGGAGGCCCCGGTGGCGCTCAGCGAGGCGCTGCGAGCAGTCGTCCGCTGATGACACCCCTCAGCGTGTGGGTCAGGGCCACCGCCACGGCGGTCACGAGGAACACGAACAGGGCGGTCGCGAGCCAGTCGAAGGCGACCAGGCCCGTGTGCTTGCCCAGGCCCTCCGCGCCGGTCACGCACGTGCCGACGGGGAACGTGAACGCCCACCAGGTCATCGCGAAACCCATGCCGCGGCGCCGTGCGCGCACCACCATCGCCCCGGCCAGCGCCAGCCACATCAGGGCGAAGCCCATGACGGGGACGCCGTAGAGCACGGCGAAGACGAGGAAACCGCGGTCGAGGGGGGCGGTCACGACGTGCGGGGCGAAGTCGGCGAACTTGTTGGCGGCGGTCGTCGACTGGCCCAGTGGGCCGAGCACCAGGAACAGGGTGGGGGTGAGGGCCAGGGGCAGCGGGCCCGCGGTCACCAGGCGGGCGAAGATCACCGGCAGCATCACCAGGGTGGCGAGCAGGCTCAGGCCGAACATCGCGAAACAGGCGTACAGCATCGTCTGCTGTGCCTGGCCCGCGGGCAGGTGCGGGATGAGCAGCGGGCCGACGGCCGCCGACACCATGGGGGCCACCACGGGCAGCAGCCATACGGGCGAGGCCTGGTCGGCGGCTATGCGGTGGCGGACCACCATCAGGTAGGGGATGGCGACGGCGGCGGCGAGGCCGATGAGCGTGCCGACGGTGAACAGGACGGTGTCGACGGCGACGGCCGCGGTCGTGCCGATCCAGTCCCTGCCGACGATCAGGGTGCCGCCGCCGACCGCGAGCAGCGCCATCGACAGGCAGCCGTAGAACGGGGCGACGGTCGGGTCCAGGAGGTGGGTGCGGGCCTGGTCGCGATGGTGGATCCAGTGCGCGGCGCGGGCGGTGAGCAGGACGGCGAGCATCAGGAAGGACAGCGCCCACACGATCGTGCAGCCCGTGCGGAGCCCCGGGAACCGGTACGGCAGCGTCGCGCCCGCGTTGGCGATGATGGCGGTGCCCATGACGGAGGCGTACCAGTTCGGTCCGAGGTGGCGGAACGCGAGGGCGCGGGTGGCCGTGGTGGCCGTGGGGGAGGCGCCCGAGGATGCGGCGGGATGTGCGGTGGTGACCATGGGTCCACGGTCGTGCAGGGCGGGGGGCCGCCACCAGGGAGCACCCTTCTATGGGGGCATAAGCTGTCTTTATGAGTACGTCCCCTGCGTCCCCCGAGCCGTCCACCGCCCCAGAGGCATCACTCGCGCACCGCGTGCCCGACCTCGGGGCGCTCCAGTTGCTGCTGGCCGTCGCCAGGCTCGGCAGTCTGGGGCGTGCGGCGCGGGAGCTCGGCATCACCCAGCCCGCCGCCAGCAGCCGGGTGCGTGCCATGGAGCGGCAGCTCGGCGTCGCCCTCGTCGACCGGTCGCCGCGCGGGTCCCGGCTCACGGACGCGGGCGCGCTGGTCACGGACTGGGCGGGGCGGATCGTGGAGGCGGCGGAGGCGTTCGACGCGGGGGCGCAGGCGCTGCGCGTGCGGCGGGACTCGCGGCTGCGGGTGGCGGCCAGCATGACGATCGCCGAGTATCTGCTGCCGGGCTGGCTGATCGCCCTGCGCACGCAGCGTCCGGACACGGCGGTGTCGCTGCTCGCGGGGAACTCCGCGGCCGTCGCGTCCCGGCTGCTCGCCGGCGAGGCGGACCTCGGCTTCGTCGAGGGGCTCACCGTGCCGGGCGGCCTCGACGACGTGGTCATCGCCCACGACCGCCTGGTCGTCGTGACGGCGCCGGGGCACCCGTGGGCCCGGCGCAGGAAGCCGTTGGCCGCGGACGAGCTGGCGGCGACGCCGCTGATCCTGCGCGAGGAGGGCTCGGGCACGCGCCAGGTCCTGGACGCTGCGCTCGGCGGGCTCGCCCGCCCGCTGATCGAGCTGTCGTCGACGACCGCGGTGAAGGCGTCCGCGGTGAGCGGCGCGGGGCCCTCGGTCCTGAGCGAGCTCGCGGTGGGGGAGGAGCTGGCGGCCCGGCGCCTGGTGGAGATCCCCGTGGCGGAGGTGCGGCTGCGCAGGGAACTCCGGGCGGTGTGGCCGACGGGCCACCGGCCTGCGGGCCCGGGACGCGACCTGCTGTCCCTGACCCGCACGAAGCAAACAAACCGTTCACAATAAAATGTTGACCACGGATCGTGTCGCGCCGCATGCTGGACGCATGACGAACCCCGCGCGCCCCGAAGCCGCCGACCCCTTCACGCCCCCGCACCCGGACGAGGCCCGCGCGCGGCGTGCGTACGCCTCGCTCATGCGCATCGCCGAGCGCCACGCGGCCGACGACGACCAGCGCAAGCGGCAGGTCCACCCCGCCGTCCTCGGCCCGCACGAAGCGGTCCGGATCGTGTCGTTCCTGCTCAGCGGCGCCGCGAAGCCGGTGGACGGCGAACCGGACGTGGACCACGCCGACATCACCGCGGCCCTCACCCTCCTCCCGATGGCCCGCGGCGAGATGGACGAACTGGAGACCGGCCTCCTGCAGATGGCCCGCGGCCGCGGCATGACCTGGCCTGAGATCGCCTTCGGCCTCGGCCTCGGCACCCCCCAGGCGGCCCGCCAGCGGTACGAGCGCCTGGTGTCGCGCACGGCGGCGGAGGGAGAGTAGGGCGTGCTCCCCACCGCACCGCCGGCCACCGGCGTCCGCGCCCCGTGGGAGCGACTGCCCGCGCACGTACGGGGAGAGCTGGAAGCGGCGCTCGGCGCTCCCGTGGTCGGGGCGGTCACCCAGCGCGGCGGTTTCTCGCCCGGCGTCGCGGCACGCGTGCGGCTCGGCGACGGGCGGCGCGCCTTCGTGAAGGCGGTCAGCGCCGAAGCCAACCCCGGCAGCCCGAAGCTGCACCGCGCGGAGGCCCGGCACTCCGCCGTCCTGCCGGACCACGTGCCCGCGCCCCGTCTCCTCGCGTCCTACGACGACGGGGTCTGGGTCGCCCTCGCGTTCGAGGAGATCGAGGGCCGCCAGCCCCACGTCCCCTGGCGTGCCGACGAGCTCGGCCTCGTGCTCGACGCGGTGACGGAACTGTCGTACGCGCTGACGCCCTCACCCATCGAGGCACGGTCGGTCGTGGACACGGAGCGGGAGAGCTTCCGCGGGTGGGAGCGGCTGATCGAGGCAGAGGCAGAAGGCGAAGTCGGGGGCGGGGCCGATGAGCGGCTCGATCCGTGGGTGCGCCGGAACCTCCGCGCGCTCGCCGACCTCGCCGCCCCCTGGACCGAGGCCGCCGCCGGGGACACCCTCGCCCACGCCGACCTGCGCGCCGACAACATGCTGCTCACCCCCGAGGGGCGCGTCGTCTTCGTCGACTGGCCGCACGCCGTGCGCGCCGCCCCCTGGGGCGACCTGCTCTTCATGCTGCCGTGCGTGCGGGCGCAGGGCGGACCCGACCCGGAGGACGTGTTCACCGCCCACCCCTTGGGGCGCGACGCGGATCCGGGAGGGGTGACCGCCACGCTCGCCGCCTTCGCGAGCTATCTCGTACGGGGGTCTCTGAAGCCCGACCCGCCGGGACTGCCGACCCTGCGGGCCTTCCAGGCCGCACAGGGCGCGGCCGCCGTCGCCTGGCTCAGGAAGCGGCTCGGACCAGCGCTGCCATGACGCGGGTGTCCTCGCCCATCTCCGGGTGCCACTGCACGCCGAGCGCCCAGGCCGGGTGGGGGAGTTCGACGGCTTCGACCGTGCCGTCCTCCGCGTACGCCGACACCACCAGGTCCCTGCCCAGGCGGTCCACCGCCTGGTGGTGGTAGGTCGGGACGTCCGTGGCCGCGTCCGGCGCGATCGACTCGTAGAGCGTGCCGGGAACCGGCTTCACCGTGTGCGTGCCGAACACGCCGATGCCCTCGACGTGTCCGTCCATGTGCTGGATCAGCGTCCCGCCCAGTGCCACGTTCATGAGCTGCATGCCCCGGCAGATGCCGAGCAGGGGGGTATCGGAGGACAAGGCCGCCTCGATCAGGGCGAGTTCCCACGCGTCCCGCTCCGGTGCGGGCGGTCCCGTGCGTTCCTCGCGGGCCGCGCCGTACCGTTCGGGGGCCACGTCGGGGCCGCCCGCGACGACCACGCCGTCCAGCCGGGCGACGATCGCGGCGGCGTGCGCGGGGTCGTCCGGCGGCAGCATCGCGGTGAGGCCGCCCGCCGCTCGTACGAGACGCGGATACCCGGACGGCAGCACGGCCGCGGGCAGCTGCCAGACACCCCAGCTCACCGAGGACTCCAGGTAGGTGCTGACCCCGATCAGCGGTCCGCCGGTCACTGCGTTCTTGCTCACCGTTCTCCTCACAGCGTGCTGATCAGTTGCGTTCCAACTCTGCCTCGGCCGCCGCAAGCGCCGCGAACTCCTCCTCCGGTGCGCGCGCCACCAGGTGCTTGCGGCTGTAGACGCCGAAGTAGGCGAGGGCGACCACGTACACCCCGAGCGCGATGAGCGCCGCCGTCACGTCCACCAGGAACGTCGCGACCAGCGCCGCGCAGGCGAGGACCAGTGCCACGGACGAGGTGAGGATGCCGCCGGGGGTGCGGTAGGGGCGTTCGAGGGTCGGCTCGCGGCGGCGCAGCACGATGTGCGACAGGGACATCAGGGCGTACGAGATGGTCGCGCCGAACACCGCGACGTTCAGCATCCGGGCGCCGTCGCCCGTCGCCGCGGCCAGGCCGAAGCCGATGGCGCCCGGGACGAGCAAGCCCAGGTAGGGAGCCTTGCGGCTGCTCGTGAGCGAGAGGAAGCGGGGCAGGTAGCCGGCGCGGGAGAGCGCGAAGAGCTGGCGCGAGCCCGCGTAGATGAGGGAGAAGAAGGAGGCGACCAAACCTGCGAGGCCCGCGTAGTTGACGATGCGGCTGAGCGCGGTCGCATCGCCGTCCGGCTGCAACGCCTCCACCAGGGGATTGCCCGCGTCCTGGATCGCGTTCGCGCCCCGCGCGCCGGACGAGGCGAAGAAGGTGAGGAGCGCGAGGACGACGAGGATGGCCATCGACCAGCGGATCGCGCGGGGCAGGGTGTGCGCCGGGTCCTTGGTCTCCTCGGCGGCCAGCGGTACGCCCTCCACGCCCAGGAAGAACCACATGCCGAACGGGAACGCCGCCCAGATGCCCAACAGGCCCATCGGCAGCCATGAGTTGGCGCCGAAGGCGTCCGCCTCCACGGGGATGTCGTTCAGCTTGGAGGCGTCGAAGTCCATGAACGCGCCGACCGCGAAGATCAGCAGCGCGGCCACCGCGATGCCGGTGACGACGAAGCTGAACCGCAGCGCCTCGCCGACGCCCCACAGATGGATGCCGATGAAGATCACGAAGCAGGCGAGGTAGACGGGCCAGCCGGACGTGAGGCCGAAGAGGCCGAGCGACTCGACGTAGTCGCCGATGAAGATGGAGATCGCGGCCGGCGCCAGGATGTACTCGATGAGGATCGCCGTACCGGTCAGGAAGCCGCCCCACGGGCCGAGCGCCCGCCGCGCGAAGCCGTAGCCGCCGCCCGCCGTCGGCAGGACGGACGAGAGCTCGGCGAGCGAGAAGACCATGCACGCGTACATCACGCCCATGAGCGCCATGGCGATGCCGAGTCCGCCGAAGCCGCCCTCCGCGAGGCCGAAGTTCCATCCCGAGTAGTCGCCGGAGACGACGTAGGCGACGCCGAGGCCGGTGAGCAGCAGCCAGCCCGCGCTGCCCCTGCGCAGCGTCCTGCGTTCCAGATAGTCGTCCGCGGGCTCGGCCGGGGCCGGGTTCGGTGGGGTGGGGTCCATCGTCATGACGCGGCTCCTCGGCTGGCGGGGCGACTCAATGGAACGGCTGCATACCTTTGCAGGGTGCATACCTTTGCCGTGCCGGGTGGGGGAATGCAAGACCCTTGCGTTACGCGGTGGTTAATCGCGTCTCACGTCAAGAACCCCCGCAGCAGCGCCGCCGTCCCCGAGCAGTGCTCCCGCATCATTTCCCGCGCGCCGTCCGCGTCCCCGTCCAGCACCGCCTCCACGAGCGCCGTGTGCTGCCGCTGCGAGTGCTCCAGGTTCCGCACGAGCAGCGGGATGCAGTCCAGGAGGTCGTTGACGGTCGCGCGGACCGCCGCGTACTGCGCGGTGAGCGTCGGCGACCCGCACAGCTCGGCGAGCGTGAGGTGCAGCAGGGTGTCCTGGCGCCGGTACTCCGCGAGGGGCGCGTCGTGCGTCCGGGTCAGCGCCGTGCGCAGCCGGTCCGCCTGCTCGTCGGTCAGGCCGTGTGCCGCGCACAGCCCGGCCGCGCCGACCTCCATGACCTCGCGGAAGCGCAGCGCGTCCTCGACGTCGACGTCCTTGATGCGGCGCCGCAGCTCGTCCTCGCCGGGCGCCTCGGGACGCGGCCGCACGAACGTGCCGCCGTACCGCCCGCGACGCGACTCGACCAGGCCCTGGTCCTGCAGCACCTTCAGGACCTCGCGCAGCGTGACCCTGCTGATGCCGAGGCGGTCGGCGAGTTCCCGCTCCGACGGCAGGCGTTCCCCGCCGGGCACCAGGCCGAGCCGGACGACCTGGAGGATCTGCTCCAGGGCCTCCTCGAAGCCGTTGCCCGCCCGCACCGGGCGCAGCACCGCCGTCAGGCGCTCGTCGTCCGGCGCGGACGCCGCCGTGCCCTCTTCCGGGTGCGACATCTCCGTACCCCCTTCCCAAGCAATGGTTCTCGGCAATACCTTATGGCTCCCGGCTGACCCAAGGAGGCTTTTCCCGTGGCAGACCGCACACCCCCGCTGGCCGTCGAGGAGCTCAAGGCCCTCGTCGCGAGCGGCGAGATCGACACTGTCGTCCTGGCCTTCCCCGATATGCAGGGGCGGCTCCAGGGCAAGCGGTTCGCCGCCCGCTTCTTCCTCGAAGAGGTCCTCGAACACGGCACGGAGGGCTGCAACTACCTCCTCGCCGTCGACGCCGACATGAACACCGTCGGGGGCTACGCGATGTCCTCCTGGGACCGCGGCTACGGCGACTTCGCCATGCACGCCGACCTCTCCACCCTGCGCCGGGTCCCCTGGAACGAGGGCACCGCGATGCTGATCGCGGACCTCGCCTGGAACGACTCCTCGCCCGTGGTCGCCGCGCCCCGCCAGATCCTGCGCCGCCAGCTGGAGCGCCTCGCGGAGCTCGGCTACACCGCGCACGTCGGCACGGAGCTCGAATTCATCGTCTTCAAGGACACCTACGAACAGGCCTGGGACGCCGGTTACAAGGACCTCACGCCCGCCAACCAGTACAACATCGACTACTCCGTCCTCGGCACCGGCCGCATCGAACCCCTCCTGCGCCGCATCCGCAACGACATGGCGGCCGCCGGGCTCACCGTCGAGTCGGCCAAGGGCGAGTGCAACCCCGGCCAGCACGAGATCGTGTTCAAGTACGACGAGGCCCTCGTCACCTGCGACCAGCACGCCATCTACAAGACCGGCGCCAAGGAGATCGCGGCCCAGGAAGGTGTCTCCCTCACCTTCATGGCCAAGTTCAACGAGCGCGAGGGCAACTCCTGCCACATCCACCTCTCGCTCCAGGACGCCGACGGCACCAACGTCATGGCGGGCTCCGCGGACGACCCCGGCAGCATGTCGCCCGTCATGCGGCACTTCCTCGCGGGCCAGCTCGCCGCACTCCGCGACTTCTCCCTCCTCTACGCGCCCAACATCAACTCCTACAAGCGGTTCCAGCCCGGCACGTTCGCGCCGACCGCCGCCGCCTGGGGGTACGACAACCGCACCTGCGCGCTCCGCGTCGTCGGCCACGGCCGCTCCATGCGGTTCGAGAACCGGCTGCCCGGCGGAGACGTCAACCCGCACCTCGCCGTCGCGGCCCTCGTCGCCGCGGGCCTGTACGGGATGGAGCACAAGCTCGAACTGCCCGAGGAGTGCACGGGCAACGCCTACACCGGCGAGTACGAGCACGTCCCCACCACCCTGCGCGAGGCCGCCGAGCTCTGGGAGAACAGCCCCGTCGCCAAGGCCGCCTTCGGCGACGAGGTCGTCGCGCACTACCGCAACATGGCGCGGGTCGAGCTGCAGGCCTTCGACTCCGCGGTGACCGACTGGGAGCTCCGCCGCTCCTTCGAACGCATGTGAGGAACGACTTGCTGCAGGTACTCAACCCGGCGACCGAAGAGGTCGTCGCGTCCGTCCCGGCCGCCACCGCGTCCGACGTCGACGCCGCCGTCGCACGCGCCACCAGGGCCCAGGAGAAGTGGGCGGCCACCGCCCCCGCCGACCGCGCGCGCCTCCTGCGCCGCTTCGCCACCACCGTCGACGCACACATCGAGGAACTCGCCCGGTTGGAGGTCCGCGAAGCGGGCCACCTCATCGGCAACGCCCGCTGGGAAGCCGGCAACGTCCGCGACCTGCTCGACTACGCCGCCGGGGGAGCGGAGCGCCTCAACGGCCGCCAGATCCCCGTCGCGGGCGGCCTGAACGTCACCGTCCTCGAACCCCTCGGCGTCGTCGGCGTCATCGCCCCCTGGAACTTCCCGATGCCGATCGCCGCGTGGGGCACCGCCCCCGCCCTCGCGGCGGGCAACGCGGTCATCCTCAAACCCGCCGAGACCACCCCGCTCACCGCGCTCCGCCTCGCCGAACTCGCCCTCGAAGCAGGCCTGCCCGAAGACCTCTTCCAGGTCCTGCCCGGCACCGGCACGGAAGCGGGCAACGCGCTTGTCGAGCACCCCGGCGTCGCCAAGATCGTGTTCACCGGCTCCACCCGCGTCGGCAAGCGGATCATGGCCCGGTGCGCCGACCGCGTGAAGCGCCTGACCCTCGAACTCGGCGGCAAGAGCCCCAACATCGTCTTCGCCGACGCCGACGTGGAAGCCGCGGCACTGGCCACCCCCATGTCGTACCTGGACAACTCGGGCCAGGACTGCTGCGCCCGCACCCGCGTCCTCGTCCAGCGCTCGGTGTACGACCGGTTCCTGGAGGTCGTCGCGCCCGCGGTGGAGTCGATCGTCGTGGGCGACCCGTCCGACGAGAAGACGCAGATGGGCCCGCTGATCTCCAAGGTCCAGCTGGACCGCGTCCACTCCTACGTCACCCCCGGAGACGGCATCCACGGGACGGCGCCCGAGGGCCCCGGCTTCTGGTTCCCGCCGACGCTGCTCACCGACGTCGACCCGGACTCGCCGGTGGCCACGGAAGAGGTCTTCGGTCCCGTCGCCGTCGTCATCCCCTTCGACGACGAGGCCGACGCCGTCCGCCTCGCCAACGCCACCGACCACGGCCTGTCCGGCTCCGTCTGGACGCGTGACGTCGGCCGCGCCCTGCGCGTGTCCGGGGCGGTCAGGGCAGGCAACCTGTCCGTCAACTCGCACTCCAGCGTGCGCTATTGGACGCCGTTCGGGGGCTACAAGCAGTCCGGACTCGGCCGCGAACTCGGCCCCGACGCGCTCACCGCATTCACCGAGACCAAGAACGTCTTCATCAGCACGGAGGCCTGAACCCATGACAGAAAACATCTGCCGCCGCCTCGTGGGCCGTACCGCCGTCATCACCGGCGCCGGCAGCGGCATCGGCCTCGCCACCGCGCGCCGCCTCGCCTCCGAGGGCGCCAACGTCGTCTGCGGCGACATCGACGAGACCGCGGGCAAGGCCGTCGCCGAGGAGGTCGGCGGGACCTTCGTGAAGGTCGACGTCACCGACGCCGAGCAGGTCGAGGCGCTCTTCAAGACGGCCTTCGACACGTACGGCTCCGTCGACATCGCGTTCAACAACGCGGGCATCTCGCCGCCCGACGACGACTCCATCCTCGACACCGGCCTGGAGGCCTGGAAGCGCGTCCAGGACGTCAACCTCACCTCCGTGTACCTGTGCTGCAAGGCCGCCATCCCCTACATGCGGCGCCAGGGCAAGGGCTCCATCATCAACACCGCCTCGTTCGTGGCCCGCATGGGCGCGGCGACGTCGCAGATCTCCTACACCGCGTCCAAGGGCGGCGTCCTCGCCATGTCCCGCGAACTCGGCGTGCAGTTCGCCCGCGAGGGCATCCGCGTCAACGCGCTCTGCCCGGGCCCGGTCAACACCCCGCTCCTCCAGGAACTGTTCGCCAAGGACCCCGAGCGGGCCGCCCGCCGCCTCGTGCACATTCCCGTGGGCCGCTTCGCCGAGGCCGAGGAGATGGCCTCCGCGGTGGCGTTCCTCGCCAGCGACGACTCCTCGTTCGTGAACGCGACGGACTTCCTCGTCGACGGCGGGCTCACGGGGGCGTACGTCACACCGCTGTAGGCCTCACCCCGCAGTTCACCAAGGGGCCACCCACCCGTCAGCCGGGCGTCGCACGACGCCCGGCTGACCTGCGTAGACACGGGAGCGTGTACATGAACCTCAAGCGCCGCTGCACCGCCGCAGCCGCCGTGCTGGCCGTCGCCGGGACCGGCCTCCTCGGCGTCCAGGCCACCGCAGAAGCAACGCAGCACGCCCGGCCGAAGGCCGAGAAGTGCCCCACGCTGACCGTCTCCGAAGGCTGGTACGGCAAGAACAAGGCGCGCCTCCAGCGCATGGTGGACCAGTACGGCAGATGCGGTGACGGCAGGGGCGGCGCCAAGCCCGTCGCCACCTTCGACTGGGACAACACCGTCATCAAGAACGACATCGGCGACGCCACCATGTTCTGGCTGCTGCGCAACGGCAGGATACGCACCCCGCAGCGCGGCGACTGGCACACCACCAGCCGCTACCTCACCGACACCGCGGCCAAGGCCCTCGCCAAGGCCTGCCCCACCACCCGCACCACCCTGCCCACCCGCCACGACACGGCCTGCGCCGACGAGATCCTCTCCGTCTACAGCGAGGGCACCACGACCGCGGGCAGGGCCGCCTTCGCCGGCTTCGACCACCGCCGCATGGAACCGCAGTACGCCTGGCTCGCACAGCTCACCCGCGGCTGGTCCACGCGTCAGGTGAAGCAGTTCGCGGCCGCCGCCCGCGAGGAGAACCTCGCGGCGCCCATCGGCACGGAGCAGAAGGTCGGCACGCACCGGGTCACCGGCTGGGTGCGCTACTACGACCAGCAGCGCGACCTGATCCGCACCCTCAAGAAGGCCGGCTTCGCCGTCCACATCGTCTCCGCCTCGCCCGAGCCGGTCGCCGAGGTGTGGGGGAGGGCCCTGGGCATCGACGCCCGCCACACCCTCGGCATCCGCAACGTCACCGCCCACGGGAAGCTGACCGCGCACCTCAAGGGCTGCGGCACCGTCAGGGACGGCGACGACTCGATGATCACGTACATCGACGGCAAGCGCTGCTGGATCAACAAGGAGATCTTCGGCGTGCGCGGCGCGGCGGCCGAGAAGGTCCAACCGGCGGCGAGACGCCAGGTGTTCGCGGCGGGCGACTCCGACACGGACGTCTCCTTCCTGCGCGACGCCACCGGTCTCCGGCTCGTCCTGAACCGCAACAAGAACGAACTGATGTGCCGCGCCTACGAGAACGGCGACGGGCGCTGGCTGGTGAACCCCATGTTCATCGAACCGAAGGGCCGCAAGGCCGACCCCTACCCCTGCGCCTCCACCGGATACACCGAACGGAGCGGCGGCCAGGGCCCGGTGCGCCGTACGGACGGCTCCGTGATCCCCGATCAGAGGGACACGGTGTACGGGGCGCCGGCACCGTCGTCAGGCTCGTAGGACTGATGTACGGTCCACTCGCATGCGTAACAGAAACATTTTGGCGCTGACTCTGGCCGCGGCCGCCACCCTGGCGGCCGTGCCCGCAGCACTCCCCGCGGCCGCCGCCACGGCCGCGCAGCCCATGAACTCCCGTACCGCCTCCCGTGCTGCGGGCGGCGACTGCCCGCAGCTCTCCAAGAAGCTGGAGTGGTACGGGAACAACCGCGCCAAGCTCCAGCGGACCATCGACGAGCGCGGCACCTGCGCGAACCCGGGCCTGGGCCACGGCAGGAACAAGCGCCCGGTCGCCGCGTTCGACTGGGACAACACCATCACGAAGAACGACGTCACCGACGCGACCATCGCCTGGTCGCTGCGGCACGACAAGATCCTGCGCCCCAAGAGCTGGAAGTCCACCAGCAAGTGGATGACCGACGACGCGCACCGCGCGCTCACCGAGGCGTGCGGCACGAAGGTGCCCGTCGGCAAGCCGCTGCCCACCTCCAGGAACACCGCCTGCGCCGACGAGATCTTCGAGGTCCGCGAGGACGGGAAGACGATGAGCGGCGCCGCCGCGTTCGCGGGGAAGTGGGACCACCGGCACACCGTCCCGCAGTACGCCTGGGTGCCGCAGCTCTTCGCCGGGCACACCGTCCCCGAACTGGAGTCGTACGCCGCGAAGGCCCGCAAGGAGGCGCTCGCCGCACCCGTCGGCGCGACGCAGACCGTCGGCACGCACGAGATCCCCGGTTACGTCCGCTACTACGACCAGCAGCGCGACCTGATCCGCACCCTCAAGAAGGCCGGCTTCGACGTCTACATCGTCTCGGCGGGCTCGGAGCCGGTCACCGAGGTCTGGGCTTCCGGCAAGGGGGGCGTGGGCATCGACCGCAAGCACACGGTCGCCATCCGTTCCGTCCTCGACCGCAAGGGCCGGATCACCACCTGGAACCAGGGCTGCGGCGGCGTCCCCGTCAACAAGGGCGAGGCCATCCCGTACATCGACGGCAAGCGCTGCTGGATCAACCAGGAGATCTTCAAGATCAAGGGCAAGAAGGCCTGGGACAAGCAGGACTTCGGGCACCGCATCGCCCTCGGCGGCGGCGACGCCGACACGGACGTGACGTTCGTCGGCGACGCCACGGGCGCGCACCTCGTCCTGAACCGCAACAAGAGCGAGTTCATGTGCCGTGCGTACGACAACGCGGACGGCCGCTGGGTCGTGAACCCCATGTTCATCGAGCCGCTGCCGCAGAAGGAGGGCACCTACCCGTGCTCGACCGGCGCGTACAACGAGCACGACGGGAGCAAGGGTCCGGTGCTGCGGGAGGACGGGTCGGTGGTGCCGGACCAGGAGGACCGGGTCCACTGATCGGACTCCTTGTACTCACCGGACTCGGTGTACCGATCTTCGCGGCACGTCTTAGAGTTCCGGGATGAGCATGTCGACCCCGCCCGGCTGGTACCCGGACCCGCACCAGCCGTCCGTCGAGCGTTGGTGGGACGGTTCCGCGTGGACCGAGCACCGGCGGACCCCCGAGTACGCCCAAGCCGCCCCCGCACAGCAGGGGTTCGGGCCGCCGCAGGCCACGACGTCGGTCATGCCGGTCGCGTCGGGTGGCGGCGGGGGCCGGGCGAAGGTCGTCGCGCTGGGCGTCGCGGGGGTCGTCCTCGTCGGAGCCATCGTCGCGGGCGCCGTCACCCTCACCGGGGGCGACGACGACCCGCAGGGCGGCACACCGGCGCCGAGCGCGTCCGCGAAGGACGGCCCGGAACCGGTCGCCTCGGAGAAGGAGAAGTCGGCGTCGCCGAGCACCGACCCCGACCCGGACACCCTCGTCGACGACCTCAACGGCATCACGCTCCCCGTGCCCGAGGGCTGGGAGAAGGACGACGACTCCTTCGGCAGCGGCGCGACGATCCAGACCCCGGACATCGTCGACTGCCCGGGCGGCTCCGGGCTCTGCCGCGAGGGCACGGTCACGTCGACCACCGTGACGGGCACCGACGAGACGGACCCCAAGGCCCTCGCCCTCGGTGACATCAAGGACGCGGCGGACGCCGCCTTCGACAAGGACAAGCTGGACAACCAGCCCTACGGCGGCATCACCAGCCACGAAAAGGTCAAGGAAGGCCAGGTGGCCGTCGCGGGCCGCACCGGCTACTTCGTGCGCTGGCGCGTCCACACGGCGAAGGGCGACGGCGGCTACGTCCAGTCGCTGTCCTTCGCGTCGAGCGTCGGCTCCGAGTCGATGATCATGGTCCGCTTCAACGTCGGCGCGGGCGACGGCGCGCCGCCGGTCTCCGTCCTCGACGAGATCACCGACGGGATCCGCTCGGTCGACGACAGCGCGACGGGCGGCGGCGTGGGCAACGACGTGGAGCCGACGCCGTAGGGGCACGCGGGTATGTGGGTACGCGGCCGGGGGCGGGTCAGAGGAACGTGTGCCCCTCGCCCCGGTACGTCGGGACGCTCCCCGTCACCCGGTCGCCCTCGACCAGGTGCAGGGTCTCGAACCGCTCGCACAGCTCCCCGGCCTTGGCGTGCCGGAACCACACCTTGTCGCCGATCCGCAGGTCGTCCGCCGGGGGCCCGTGCAGTGGCGTCTGCACCTCTCCTGCGCCCTCCTGCGCGTCGTACCGCAGCCCTTGGGGGAGGTACGGCTCCGGTGAGCGGTCCGTGCCCGCGACACCCGACGCCGGATAGCCGCCACCGAGCACCGTCACGGTTCCCGGGCCGGGCCGCCGCACCACGGGCTGCGCGAACAGTGCGGCCGGACGCCCGCTGAACGACGTGTAGTTGTCGAAGAGCCGTGGCACGAACAGCCCCGAACCCGCCGCGATCTCCGTCACCGCGCGCTCCGCGGCGGTGTGCTGCACGCTGCCGGTGCCGCCGCCGTTCACGAACTCCAGCCCCGGCGCGACCGCCCGCACCGCGGCGATCGTCTCCGCGCGGCGCGCGGCGAGCTCCTTGCGGGCCGCGGTCTGCATGAGACGGACCGCCCGCGAGCGCGCCGGATGCCCTTCGACCGCGTCGCCCACGCCCGCGACATGTCCTTCGTACGCCATGACGCCCACCAGCCGGAATCCGGGGCGCCGTTCGATGGCCCGGGCCAGGGCGGCGACCTGCACGGGCGAGTGCAACGGTGAGCGGAGCGCGCCGATGCGGACGCGGCCGCCCAGTGCCTGGAAGGAGGTGTCGAGCTCCAGACAGACCCGCACCTCCTCGGCCCCGCCGTCCCTGGCCTCGTCGATCAGCTGCAGCTGGGCCGGGTCGTCGACCATCACGGTCACCGAGGCCGCGAGCTTCGGATCGGCGGTCAGCTCGGCGAACCCGGCGCGGTCCGCCGAGGGGTAGGCGAGCAGCACGTCGTCGAAGCCGGAACGGGCCAGCCACAGGGACTCCCCGAGCGTGAACGACATGATTCCGGCGAAACCGTCGCGGGCCAGGACCCGTTCGAGCAGGGCGCGGCAGCGCACGGACTTGCTCGCGACCCGGATCGGCTTGCCCCCGGCCCGCCGCACCAGATCATCGGCATTGGCGTCGAAGGCGTCCAGATCGACGACGGCGACGGGGGCGTCGAGGTGTGCGGTGGCCCGGTCGTAACGGGCCCGGTCTGCGGCGCGGTGGGCGGCACGGTCTGCGGCACGGGCAGTCATGGGCGAAGCCTGCCAGACGCGATTACCCGAGGGTAGGGGGATGATCCGGGCAGATCGCCCGGGGGTGCGGACCGAGTTCCCGTACGCCCCGTGTCTGCCCGTAGAGTGACGCGCACGGAGCCTGGCCGAGCGGTGCGCACGGAGCCTCGCCCACCGAGCGCTCCGGCCGGCCGAGCGCGAGGAAACGGGGGGAGCATGAGCACGGAGGCGCCTGGCAGCCCCGTACCGCCGCGTCCCGCCGCGCCGCCCCGCCCGTCGGCCCCGCCCCGCCCCGCGACTCCGCCCACGGACCCCTCCGAGGAACCGGCTGAGCCGCCCCCCGCGGCATCGGCCCGCTTCCCCGACGTCCGGCCACCCGTGGACGAGGACTGGGTGCTCGCACCCTCCCGCCCCGAGTCGGAAGCCGGCCGGGCGGCACGCATCCACGACCTGCTGGCCCCTTTCGAAAAGGCCCGCGCAGAACGCAAAACCCCCGACAAGCCATCCCTCCCACCCCCACCCTCCTCGGCCCGCCTACCGGACACCCCGCCGTCGGTCCCGCCCGGCACGCGCTCGATCGACGGCGTGCCACCGCAGCCGTCCACCTCACCCGCGCCGTCCTCGGCCCGTGTGCCCGTGTCCCGGCGGGGTGGTGGCGTGAGCGGTGCTCGTTCCACGGACGTGGAGGCGGGGGCGTCGCGTGCGCGGGGAGGGGATGCTCCGCCGGTCGGGGCGTCGGCCGGGGCGGAGGGGGAACACGGCCGCTCGTCCGACGTGTTGGCCTCGGCTGCGAGCCCGGGGCCCGTTCTTCCCGGGCGGCCCGACACCGTTCCGGCCGTCCGGGCGCGTGCCGGGGCCGATGGGCCGATCGGGGAGACGGAGGCCCCCACCCGACTCCGCCCCGTTCCGGGTGAGGCGACCGCTCGGGGCACCGCCGCGCGGCGTGCCGTCGGGGCCGTCGACCTGTCGCCGGGGCCCGGCGCAGGGCGGCCCTTCGTGTCGTTCGCGCGGCCCGCGATGTACGACGACAGCACCACCCGGCTGCGCCCCATCGCCACCTGGGCGCGCCCCCGTGCCGTCGCCGCCGTGGCCTGCGTCGTGCTCGGGCTCGGCCTCATCGGCGGGGCGGCGACCGGGAGTTGGCTGACCGGCGAGTCCGTGGCGGGCGGCACCACACGCAGCGCGTACACCGTCACCGGCGCCCTCTGGCACAGTGTCCCCGTCGACCGGCTCTTCCCGCCCGAGCTCGAGGGCGAGGGCGCGGGCCCCGGCGGCGCCGACCGCTCCTGGACCCGTATCGGCGTCGCCCCGGACAGCGGCTGCGCGGACGCCTTCGACCCGCTGCTGAGCAAGGTGCTCGCACCGGTCGGCTGCCTGCGCCTGCTCCGCGCCACCTACGCGGACGCGACCCGCAGCCACGTCACCACCGTCGGCCTGCTGTTCACCAAGGCGGACGCCGACGCCATGCAGACCCTGCGGAACCGTTTCACGGAGGAGGGGCTCGACCGGCGCCCCGACCTCATGCCCCGCGCGTACGCGGCCAAGGGCACCGCCGCCGAGGGCTTCGGCGACGCACAACGGGCGTCCTGGACCATGTCCGTGCTGCCGGACGCCCCGGTCGTCGCGTACGCCGTCTCAGGATTCGCCGACGGCCGCGCCGTCACCGACCCCGAGCCCGCCACCGAGGCCATGGGCAGCAACACCACGTCGGCGCCCGCCCAGTCCGGCCTCGGCCACGAGGCGAAGGGCATCGGGGACCGCGTCGAGCGGGGCCTGCGCAAGACCATCGCGGCCGCGGAGAAGTCGTCGTGAGGGGCCCCGAGGGAGGCGGGGGAGGCAGCCGGAGCACGCGCCGCTCCGCGGTCGCGACCGGCCTGGCCGCCGCCCTGGCCCTCGTACCCTTCACCGCCACGACCGCCCACGCCGACGACGGCATCCGCGCCCAGCAGTGGGCCCTCGACGCCATGCACACCGGCCAGGCCTGGCAGACCACGAAGGGCCGGGGCATCACCGTCGCCGTCCTGGACACCGGCATAGACGCCGAGCACCCCGACCTCGCGGGCAACGTCCTCGAAGGTGAGGACATGGTCGGCTTCGGCGCGGGCCGCGGCGACCGCCCCTGGGCCAGGCACGGCACCGCCATGGCCGGCATCATCGCGGGCCACGGACACGGGGAGGGCCGCGCGGACGGCGTCCTCGGCATCGCGCCCGAGGCGAAGATCCTGCCCGTCCGCGTGATCCTGGAGGACGGCGACCCCGCCCGCAAGAAGGCCCGCAACACCCGCGGCAACGCCCTCGCCGAAGGCATCCGGTGGGCCGCGGACCACGGCGCGGACGTCATCAACCTCTCCCTCGGCGACGACTCCAAGTCCGCCCACCCCGAGCCCGAGGAGGACGCCGCCGTCCAGTACGCCCTGAAGAAAGGCGTCGCCGTCGTCGCCTCGGCGGGCAACGGCGGCGAGCGCGGCGACCACATCTCGTACCCGGCCGCCTACCCCGGCGTGATCGCCGCGACGGCCGTCGACGAGAACGGCGCCCGCGCCTCGTTCTCCACCCGCCGCTGGTACGCCACCGTCGCCGCGCCCGGCGACGACATCGTCATCGCCGACCCCGACCGCAAGTACTACGAGGGCTGGGGCACCAGCGCCGCCTCCGCCTTCGTGTCGGGCGCCGTCGCCCTGATCCGCGCCGCGCACCCCGCCCTGAAGCCCGCACAGATCAAGGAGATCCTGGAGGACACGACCCGCGACGCCCCGTCCGGCGGCCGCGACGACTCCCGGGGCTTCGGCATGATCGACCCGGCGGCCGCGCTGGACCGCGCCGGGCGGATCAAGCCGCAGGGGCAGCGCACGGCGACGTACGGCACGAAGTACTTCGGCAGGGGCCCGGACGCGACAGCGTCCGACGACGGCCCGGCGGCCTGGCTGGGGCCCGCGGCCGGCGCCCTCGGCGTCGCCCTCCTGGCCCTCGCGGTCCACCTCTGGCGCACCAGGTCCGGGGCGTCGCGGCGCGACTGAGACCACTCTGTAGGGTCGACACCGTGGTGAACATGGCGAACACGGCGAACAAGAACATTCCCGACCCCGGCTTCTCCGACGACGACGGGACCGCCGACCCCCGGCTGGCCGCCGCGCTCGCCGGCTGGGCCGAGGACCGTACGGCCCACGGGCCCGTCCTGGCAGCCCTCGCCGGAGCCCGCCTCCTCGTACCCGTCGTCGCCGTGCTCGGCGAGGTCGAGGAGGACGAGAACGGGCTGCGCCGCGAGAAGACCAGCGACATGGCCGTGCCCACCCTCAAGGCCGGCGACCGCAAGGCACTGCCCGCCTTCACCTCCATCGAGGCCCTGGCGCTGTGGGACCCGGCGGCCCGCCCCGTCGCCGTACCGCTCCACCAGGCGCTGCAGGCCGCGGCCCACGAGCGGGCCGACACCATCGTCCTCGACCTCGCGGGCCCCGTCCCCTACGAGCTGGGACGCTCCGCGCTGCTCGCCCTCGCCGAGGGCCGGGCCAGCGCCGACCCGCTCGCCGACCCCGCCGTCACCGACGCGGTCCGTGCCGCCGTCGCCGCCGAGTCCGCCGTGCTCCGCGCCCACCTCGGCCCCGGCAGCGCGGACGGCACCCTCGCCCTCGTCCTCGACCCCGCCGCCGACCGGGCGGAGGCCGCCCAGCGCGTGGCCCGGCGGATCGCCGCCGACGAAACACTGAGGGCCCGCCTGGTGCGCGGCCTCGACCTGGCACTTCTGCCGGCCGAGGCGACGCCACCGGGCGAGCCCCTCTACGTACGGACCGTCTGAACCTCGACTCAGCCGAAGACCGGGCCCGTGTACTTCTCGCCCGGGCCCTGGCCGGGCTCGTCCGGCACCACCGACGCCTCGCGGAACGCCAGCTGCAGCGACTTCAGGCCGTCGCGCAGCGGAGCCGCGTGGAACGAGCTGACCTCGGTCGCGCTCGCGTCGAGCAGGCCGGCCAGCGAGTGGATCAGCTTGCGGGCCTCGTCCAGGTCCTTGTGGCCCTCGCCGCCCTCGGCGAGACCGAGGTTCACCGCGGCGGCGCTCATCAGGTGGACCGCCACCGTGGTGATCACCTCGACCGCGGGGACGTCCGCGATGTCACGGGTCAGGGTGTCGAAGTTCGGGGAGTCGGGCCCGGGGGCCGCGGACTCGGGGGTGGGGGTCGCGTCGCTCATGCCCCACACGATATGCGGAGCCACGGACCGGCCGAGCCGCGGGAGCGGTTGCGCACAGTGGTTCGCCCCACCCCCGGGGAGCTGCTAACCTTGTGTAACGACCGGCTGGATACCCGCGTGTCAACGCAAGAATCCGGCCCACAAGTGGAGGCTCCGATCTCCCACCTGACCGCTCCCCGGAGCGGCGGGTCACCGGTCAGGCGGCCGAAGTCCCCGAGGCTTCGGGTCGCCCGATGTGCGCCCCGCGATCACTGCGGAGGTGCTCCGGTAGTACATGGAGCCCCTCAGTGATCGGTCGGGGCATTTTTTATGGCTCCGCGCGGTTGGTCCAGTTAACAGACGTAACGCGGCTGTCCGCCAGACGGTCGCGTGGTGCTACCGAGGAGGATCCATCAGCGCCGAGCCCCGCATCAACGACCGGATTCGCGTTCCCGAGGTGCGACTTGTCGGTCCCAGCGGCGAGCAGGTCGGGATTGTTCCGCTTGCCAAGGCCCTGGAGCTTGCGCAGGAGTACGACCTTGACCTGGTCGAGGTCGCGGCGAACGCCCGTCCGCCCGTGTGCAAGCTCATGGACTACGGGAAGTTCAAGTACGAGTCGGCCATGAAGGCCCGTGAAGCGCGCAAGAACCAGGCGCACACGGTCATCAAGGAGATGAAGCTCCGGCCGAAGATCGACCCGCACGACTATGACACCAAGAAGGGTCACGTCGTCCGGTTCCTCAAGCAGGGCGACAAGGTCAAGATCACGATCATGTTCCGTGGTCGCGAGCAGTCCCGCCCCGAGCTGGGCTTCCGACTGCTGCAGCGTCTCGCTTCGGACGTCGAGGACCTTGGGTTCATCGAGTCGAACCCGAAGCAGGACGGCCGAAACATGATCATGGTTCTCGGTCCGCACAAGAAGAAGACCGAGGCGATGGCCGAGGCCCGTGAGGCCCAGGCGGCCCGCAAGGCGGACGCGAAGGCCAACCCGGGCCGCTCGCAGAACTCCGCCGAGGGGGAGGAGCTCACCGAGGCTCCCGCCGAGGCCCCGGCCGAAGCTCCCGCCGAGGCCTGATCCCCGGGGCGCAGGCCCAGGGGATTGCAACTGACACATATGGCTCCCGGATGCCCGGTTTCACGACCGGGCATCGGAGTGCCACTGACGAGGAGAGAACGGCGCTATGCCGAAGAACAAGTCGCACAGCGGTGCCAGCAAGCGCTTCAAGGTCACCGGCTCCGGCAAGGTGCTCCGTGAGCGCGCCGGCAAGCGCCACCTGCTCGAGCACAAGTCGTCCCGTCTGACGCGTCGCCTCACCGGCAACGCCGAGATGGCCCCGGGCGACGCCAAGAAGATCAAGAAGCTTCTCGGCAAGTGAGCTCGGGTGCCGGACACGGCACCTGACCTCTGACCGGGACCCAATCGATACCGGGTCGTGTGAGTCCAACCACGGCCCCGCTACAAGGAGTTAACAAGTGGCACGCGTCAAGCGGGCAGTCAACGCCCACAAGAAGCGTCGGGCGATCCTCGAGCAGGCCAGCGGCTACCGCGGCCAGCGTTCGCGCCTGTACCGCAAGGCCAAGGAGCAGGTCACCCACTCCCTGGTCTACAACTACAACGACCGCAAGAAGCGCAAGGGCGACTTCCGTCAGCTGTGGATCCAGCGCATCAACGCCGCTGCCCGCGCCAACGGCATCACCTACAACCGCTTCATCCAGGGTCTGAAGGCCGCCAACATCGAGGTGGACCGCAAGATCCTCGCGGAGCTGGCCGTCAACGACGAGAACGCGTTCGCCGCGCTCGTCGAGGTTGCGCAGAAGGCGCTGCCGTCGGACGTCAACGCGCCCAAGGCAGCCTGACGCCTGCGTCTCGCCTTTGCGTGATCTCGGACCCGTGAGCCGCTTGGCTTGCGGGTCCGATTCTGTTCGGGCTCTCGTCTGCCCCGCTCTGTTGTCTGCCGTCCGCGGGTCCGCTGTGGCTGATCGCGCCCACGCGGCGGAGCCGCAAATCGATACAGCCCCGCGCCCCTGAAGGCGCCCCTGGCGGGGCGCCCCCCGCCGTTCCCCTGTCGAAGGTGAGTCCATGCCCGCCGCCCCCGAATTGATCTCCCCCAAGTCGCCCCGCGTCAGTGCCGCGCGGCGGCTGGCCAAGCGGAACTTCCGGGGGAAGGAGCGGCTGTTCCTCGCCGAGGGGCCGCAGGCCGTGCGGGAGGCCGCCGGGCACGGGCAGACGCTCGTCGAGTTGTTCGCCACCGTCGACGCCGCCGAGCGGTACGCGGACATCGTGGGGGAGGCCCGTGCCGCGGGCGCCCGTGTGCACCTCGCCGACGAGGACGTCATCGCCGACATCTCGACGACCGTCACCCCGCAGGGCCTCGTCGGCGTCTGCCGGTTCCTCGACGTGCCCTTCGAGGACGTCCTCGCCGCCCGGCCCCGGCTCGTCGCCGTCCTGTCGAACGTCCGTGACCCCGGGAACGCCGGGACCGTGCTGCGCTGCGCCGACGCCGCGGGCGCCGACGCCGTGATCCTCACGGACGCGTCCGTGGACCTGTACAACCCCAAGTCGGTGCGTGCCTCGGTCGGTTCGCACTTCCATCTGCCGGTCGCGGTGGGCGTACCCGTGGAGCAGGCCGTGCGGGGACTGAAGGGTGTGGGCGTACGGATCCTCGCCGCCGACGGGGCCGGCGAGGACGACCTCGACGCGGAACTCGACAAGGGCACCATGGGCACCCCGACCGCCTGGATCTTCGGCAACGAGGCGTGGGGGCTGCCGGAGGAGACCCGCGCACTCGCCGACGCGGTGGTGCGTGTTCCGATCCACGGCAGAGCCGAAAGCCTCAACCTTGCTACGGCCGCCGCCGTGTGCCTCTATGCGTCCGCCCGTGCACAGCGTGCCTCCAGTACTCGCTGAGGGGGTCCGCTCCGTCACATCGAGCTAGTAGTGTGACGGGCTCGGGGGCCCCGACAGGTCCGAGAGGTGGGGTACGGGGAATGAGTGTGGGCACGAGCAGAGCACCGGGGGTACAGGACCTCGTCCGTGCTCGCGCGGACCACGGCGGTCCCGGTGACCTCGGCGGCCTGGGACTCGACCCCGACGAGCTGCCCGACGGGCTCGTCGTCGCGGACGAGACGGGCCACGTCATCTGCTTCAACGCGGCGGCGGCGCGGATCACCGCCGTACCGGCCGCCGACGCACTCGGCGCGCCCCTGGAGCACGCGCTCCCCTTAGAAGACCTCGAAGGCCGCCGCTGGTGGCAGCTGACCGATCCGTACGGCGGTCTCGCCATTCGCGTAGGCCAGCCCGAGTGCAACCTGCTCCTGCCCGGCGGCCGCGAGGTCCTCGTCTCCGCCCGTTACGTACGCACCACCCGCACAGGCCCCGTCCGCCGCGTCGTCGTCTCGCTGCGCGACACCGAGGCCCGCCGCCGCACCGAGCGCAGCCACGCCGAGCTGATCGCCACGGTCGCCCACGAGCTCCGCTCGCCGCTCACCTCCGTCAAGGGCTTCACCGCGACGCTGCTCGCCAAGTGGGAGCGGTTCACCGACGACCAGAAGAAACTGATGCTGGAGACCGTCGACGCCGACGCGAACCGCGTCACCCGGCTGATCGCCGAGCTCCTCGACATCTCCCGCATCGACTCCGGACGCCTGGAGCTGCGCCGCCAGCCCGTCGACATAGGCGCGGCCGTCGGACGGCACATCCAGGCGCATGTCGCCGCCGGACAGGACGCGGACCGCTTCCTCGTCCGCGTCCAGCGGCCGCTGCCCGACTGCTGGGCGGACCCCGACAAGGTCGACCAGGTGCTCAGCAACCTGCTGGAAAATGCCGTGCGGCACGGCGAGGGAACCGTCACCATCGAGGTGGCGCCCTCCTCGTCTCCGCGCGAGCGGGGCGGCGCCGAGACGGCCGTGACCGTGAGCGACGAGGGTCCCGGCATTCCGGAGGAGTCGATGGGCCGCGTCTTCACCCGCTTCTGGCGGGGCAGCAAGCGCGGCGGGACGGGACTGGGGTTGTACATCGTGAAGGGCATCGTGGAAGTGCACGGCGGGACGATCACCGTCGGCCGCGCACCCGGCGGCGGCGCCCGGTTCCGATTTACGTTGCCCGTGGGGGCCCCGGCGTATCTCCAGTGACCCTGTCGAGGACGCCCTGAGTCGCCCGCGGGCTCATTCGTTCACCGCACCCCCGTTAGACTCGGTCGTTGGCACTTTGTGTCCCCACACCTGGGACAGCTTGTCTCCGAGTCGTTGACGGGGACCCATCCGCCAGCCAACCGGAAGCACGGGAAGAGATGTCGGCACCGAACAAGTCGTACGACCCTGTTGAGGTCGAGGCACTGAAACCTGAAGAGATCGAGCGGATGCGGGACGAGGCGCTCGCCGCCTTCGCCGCCGCGGACTCCCTCGAAGCGCTCCAGGAGGCCAAGGTCGCGCACACCGGCGGCACGTCGCCGCTGGCGCTCGCCAACCGCGAGATCGGCGCGCTGCCCCCGCAGGCCAAGGCCGAGGCGGGCAAGCGCGTCGGCATGGCGCGCGGCGCCGTGAGCAAGGCCCTGGCCGCCCGCCAGACCGAGCTCGAGGCCGAGCGCGACGCCCGCGTCCTGGTCGAGGAGGCAGTGGACGTCACGCTGCCGTACGACCGGACGGCCGCCGGCGCCCGGCACCCGCTGACCACGATGATGGAGCGCGTCGCCGACGTCTTCGTATCGATGGGCTACGAGGTCGCGGAGGGCCCCGAGGTCGAGGCGGAGTGGTTCAACTTCGACGCCCTGAACTTCACGCCCGACCACCCGGCCCGGCAGATGCAGGACACCTTCTTCGTCCAGGGGCCCGAGGGCGCCGAGGGCGACGAGAGCGGTGTCGTGCTGCGTACGCACACCTCGCCCGTGCAGGCCCGCGCGCTCCTCGAGCGCCGCGAGCCGCCGGTCTACATCGTCTGCCCCGGCCGTGTGTACCGCACGGACGAGCTCGACGCCACGCACACCCCGGTCTTCCACCAGATCGAGCTGCTCGCCGTCGACGAGGGCCTCACCATGGCCGACCTCAAGGGCACCCTCGACCACATGGTCCAGGCGCTCTTCGGACCGGACATGAAGACCCGGCTGCGGCCGAACTACTTCCCGTTCACCGAGCCGTCCGCCGAGATGGACATGGTCTGCTACGTGTGCCGCGGCGAGTCCGTCGGCAACCCGGACCGCGCCTGCCGCACCTGCGGCAGCGAGGGCTGGATCGAGCTCGGCGGCTGCGGCATGGTCAACCCCAAGGTGCTCACCGCCTGTGGTGTCGACCCCAAGAAGTACAGCGGATTCGCCTTCGGGTTCGGCATCGAGCGGATGCTGATGTTCCGCCACAACGTCGAAGACATGCGAGACATGGTCGAGGGTGACATCCGGTTCACCCGGCCGTTCGGGATGGAGATCTGATGCGGGTCCCGCTTTCCTGGCTGCGGGAGTACGTCGACCTCCCCGCCACCGAGACCGGCCGTGACGTGCAGGCCAAGCTGATCGAGGTCGGCCTCGAGGTCGAGACCGTCGAGCAGCTCGGCGCGGGCCTCAAGGGCCCGCTCGTCGTCGGCAAGGTCCTCACCATCGAGGAGCTGGAGGGCTTCAAGAAGCCCATCCGCTTCTGCACCGTCGACGTCGGCACCGCCAACGGCACCGGCGAGCCGCAGGAGATCGTCTGCGGCGCCCGGAACTTCGCCGTCGGCGACAAGGTCGTCGTGGTCCTGCCCGGCGCCGTCCTGCCCGGCGACTTCGCCATCGCCGCCCGCAAGACGTACGGCAAGACGTCCCACGGCATGATCTGCTCCGGCGACGAGCTGGGCATGGGTGACGACGGCAGCGGCGGCATCATCGTCCTGCCGCCCGAGCACGAGGCGGGCACCGACGCCATCGAGCTCCTGGAGCTCGTCGACGAGGTCCTGGACATCGCCGTCACGCCCGACCGGGGCTACGCGCTCTCGATGCGCGGCGTCGCCCGCGAGACCGCCATCGCGTACGGCCTGCCGCTGCGCGACCCGGCGCTCCTGGACGTGCCCGCGCCGAACTCCTTCGGCTACCCCGTCAAGATCGCCGACCCGATCGGCTGCGACCGCTTCACCGCGCGCACCGTCACGGGCCTGCAGCCCGAGGCGCGCTCCCCGATCTGGCTGCAGCGCCGTCTGCAGAAGGTCGGCATGCGCCCGATCTCGCTCGCCGTCGACATCACCAACTACGTGATGATGGAGCTCGGCCAGCCCCTGCACGCGTACGACCGTTCCCGCGTTCAGGGCACGATCGGCGTGCGCCGGGCCGAGCAGGGCGAGAAGTTCACCACCCTCGACGGCACCAAGCGCGTCCTGGACGCCGGTGACCTGGTCATCACCGACGACCGCGGCCCGATCGGCCTCGCGGGCGTCATGGGCGGCGCGAACACCGAGATCGCCGACTCCGCGACCGACCCGGAGACCGGGCAGGTCCGCGGCACCACCGAGGTGGTCGTCGAGGCCGCGCACTTCGACGCGATCTCCATCGCCCGCACCGCGCGCCGCCACAAGCTGGCCTCCGAGGCGTCCAAGCGCTTCGAGCGCGGCGTCGACCCGCTGGCCGCGGCCGCCGCCGCGCAGCGCACCGTCGACCTGCTCGTCCTCCTCGCGGGCGGCAGCGCCGAGGCCGGTGTCACCGAGGTCATCGCGCCGACCGCGCCGCGCACGATCACGATGCCCGCGGACCACCCGGACCGCGTCGCCGGTGTGGCCTACGGCCGCGAGACCGTCGTCCGCCGCCTCCAGGAGGTCGGCTGCGACGTCTACGGCCAGGACGACCTGACGGTCACCGTCCCGTCGTGGCGCCCCGACCTCGCCGAGCCGAACGACCTCGCCGAAGAGGTCATCCGCCTGGAGGGGTACGAGAACCTGCCCTCGACCCTGCCGAAGCCCCCCGCGGGCCGCGGCCTGACCGAGCGGCAGCGGCTGCACCGCCGCGTCGGCCGCGCGCTGGCCGGTGCGGGCTACGTCGAGTCACTGAGCTACCCCTTCATCGGGGAGGGCGTCTTCGACCAGCTGGGTCTGGAGGCGGACGACCCGAACCGCCGCGTGGTCAAGCTCGTCAACCCGCTCTCCGACGAGGAGCCCGCGCTCCGCACGACGCTGCTGCCGGGCCTGCTGTCCGCGCTGCGGCGCAACGACGGCCGCGGCTCGCACGACCTGGCGCTCTTCGAGACGGGCCTGGTCTTCCTCCCTCAGGACGAGCTGAAGATCGCCGGGCGCCTGCCCGTCGACCGTCGTCCCACCGACGAGGAGATCGCCTCCCTCACCGCGGCGCTGCCCGTCCAGCCCCGGCACGCCGCCGTCGTCCTCGCGGGCGCCCGCGAGCAGGCCGGCTGGTGGGGCAAGGGCCGCCCGGCCGACTGGGCGGACGCCGTCGAGGCGGCGCGGACCATCGCCCGTGAGGCCGGTGTCGAGCTCATCGTCGACCAGGGGCAGTACGGCCCGTGGCACCCGGGCCGCTGCGCCGAGCTGAAGGTCGTCGTAGAGGGCGAGATCGTCTCCGTCGGACATGCGGGTGAGCTGCACCCGCGCGTCGTGAAGGCGCTCGGCGTGCCCGCGCGCACCTGCGCGATGGAGCTCGACCTGGACGCCCTGGAGCTCGCCCGCGAGGGTGCGCTGCGCGCGCCGCGGATCTCCACCTTCCCCGTGGCCACGCAGGACGTCGCGCTGGTCGTCGACAAGGAGGTGCCGGCCGCCGTGGTCGAGTACTACCTCCGCGGTGGCGCCGGTGAACTCCTGGAGTCCATCCGGCTGTTCGACGTCTTCGAGGGCGAGCAGATCGGCGAGGGCAAGAAGTCCCTGGCGTACGCGCTGCGCTTCCGCGCCGCCGACCGCACGCTGACCGTCGACGAGGCCTCGGCGGCCCGCGACGCGGCGGTCGCCGCGGCGGCCGAGCGGACGGGTGCGGTGCTGCGCGGAGCGTAGTGACTGCCCGTAGGCGATAACAGGCGCACAAGGGGCGCAAAGAGGGGCTTATCCGGACCACCGGATAAGCCCCTCACTCGTTTGAGTGACTTCAATCGGCACCCTGACCCGATCGGCCCATGCGGTCGACACAATCAGTCCGGCCGTAAGGGTCGGCCTGCGCGCTGAACCGGGACGTCCGGCACAGGGCCCGGAAGGGGCATCGCCATGATCCGTCGTGTGCTCACGCTGGGCCTGCCCGCGGTATGGGGTGCCGTCGCCATCACGTACAAACTGGCCTGCCCGCTCGCCCGGGAGGAGAGCCTGGGGGCGCGGATCGTCACCAGCGCCGTCTTCTTCGCCGTCGGCACCGGGCTGATATTCCACGCCCGGCGGTCGCTGCTGCGGGAGTTGCGGCAGGTGCGCGAGGTCGCGGGCGCCGCCCAGAACGTACTCCTGCGGCCCCTGCCGCCCCGCGTCGAAGGCCTCGCTCTCGCCGCCGGGCGGCTCTCCGCGTCCCGGGGCGCCTCCGTCGGGGGCGATCTGTACGAGGTGGTGGCCACCGACCACGGAGTGCGCGTCGTGATGGGCGACGTCCGCGGCCACGGTCTCGCCGCCATCGGGACCGTCGCCGCCGTGCTCGGCAGTTTCCGCGAGGCCGCACACGACGAGCCGGAACTGCCGCTGGTGCTGCGCCGCTTGGAGCGCGCCCTCGCCCGGCACCTGCGTGAGCGCGCGCGGGCCGAACACCCGGCGTGCGGCGGCGACCCGCCCAAGACCCCGGTGTCCGAGGAGTTCGTCACCGTCCTGCTCCTGGAGATCGACAGGGACGGCGGCATCTCCGCCCTCAACTGCGGTCATCCGTGGCCCCATCTGCTCAGCGGTACCGCGCGTCCTCTCACGGACAGCGATCCGCTGCCGCCGCTCGGAGTCTTCCCGCTCCCCGCCGACCTGCCGGTGCTCGGCTGCGGACGGCTGCTGCCCGGCGAGGCGCTCGCCCTGCACACGGACGGCATGGAGGACGCCCGCGACGCCGCGGGCACCTTCTTCCCGCTGCGGGCGGCGCTGACCGACGCGGCCCGCGTCCCACCGGTCTCCCCGCAGGGCGTCATCCGCGCGCTCTACGCCCAACTCCTGCGCCACACCGGCCGGTTGCCGACCGATGACGCGGCGCTGCTCGTGCTGCGCAACGACCGCACGAGAGTCCCTCCGCAGCAACGGGAGGCGGCATGCGCCGCCCGCCCCGCCATGGAGTTGTCGGGCAGACGGCGGGACGAACGGCGCCGATGAGGGCCACCGCACTGTAAGAGGGGGGAGCTCGGTGGCCCGGCCGGCCTCCTTAACTGATGAGGCATCTCAGTCAAGCGATTCCACACACCGTGCGGCAGAGCGCACACCCCCCGGATCCGGGCACTCCGTTCACACCCCGTGTGAAGGGGCCTCCATTAGTCTGAGCAGCACTGAGCCACCGGAGGGCATCCATGCAGCCCAACACCCTGCTCGACGCGATCCTCGACGAGGCCGGCATCTCCCACGCGGGACTCGCCGCACATGTGAACCAGGCCGGAAGGGCCAGAGGACTCGCGCTCCGCTACGAACACACGGCCGTGTCACGCTGGTTGAAAGGCCAGCGGCCGCGCGGCCAGGTGCCGGACCTGATCTGCGAAGTGCTCGCCGCCCGCCTGCACCGCCCCGTCACCCTGGACGACATCGGCCTCGGCCTGCCCGGCGTCCCCGCCGCCCGCTCCGGAACGGCCGCGTCCACCCTCTCCGGCTTCGTGGAACGGGCCACCGCGCTGTGGCGCTCGGACGAACAGCAGCGCCCGCACCTGCTCGGGGCGCCCGCCGTCACCGGAACGCCCGCCGTGATGCCCGTCTGGGAGTGGGAGAACCCGCCCGAGGACGTCGACGTGTCACGCGGCGGACGGCACCCGGTGAGCACCGCCGACATCGAGATGATGCGCGCCGCCCGCGCCCACTACGAGCAGATGTACCGCAAGACCGGCGGTATCGCGACGCGCTCCCGCATCGTCGGCTTCCTCAACGCCGAGGCCGCGCCCCTGCTGCGCGGCAGCTACACCGACGAGATGGGCCGCCAACTGCACCGCTCCACGGGTGGGTTGGTCGCCATCGCGGGGATCTGTGCCTACGACTCCGACGCGCACGGCCTGGCCCAGCGCTACTTCCACCAGGCATTGCGCCTCTCCAAGGCCAGTGGCGACACCGGGCTCGGCGCGTATGTGATCGCGCTCCTCGTCAACCAGTCGCTGTTCATGCGCGAGTACCGCCAGGCGGTGGCGTTCGCCGAGGCGGCGCTGCGGGCCGCCGGGCGCGACCTCACCCCCGCCCTCGCCTCCGACCTGTACGCGATGCAGGCCAAGGCGTACGCGCACCTGGGCGACGGCAGGAGCGCGCTGTCCTGCATCCGGCGTGCGGAGGCGGCGGCCGATCGGATCCTGCGCGGTCGCGAGCCGGACGAGACGGGCTATGTCCAGCCCGGCCTGGTCAACGTGCAAGTGGCGGAGGCGCTGCTGAGTCTGGGTGATCTCGCCAGCGCCCGTGAGCACGCCGCGGCGGCCGTGGACACTCCGGCGCACGACCGCGGGCGGGTGCACCGTCTCGCCATGCTCAGCCAGATCGAGCTGCGCCAGGGCAACACCGACGAGGCGGTGGTCACGGCGGTGGAAATGGCAGAACAGGCCCGCGGAATGGAGTCCCAGCGGCTGCGCGACCGGCTGCGCGCGGTCCGCGAGCATCTGGTCCGCAGTGACTGCGCGGGCACGGCCGAGGCGGCCGAGCTCATCGCAGGGGCGCTACGCGTCCCCCTGTAACGCATAGCGCCCCCGGTCCACGATCGTGTGCACTCACCGTTCCGAGGTGCACACACGCTGCTCATGAACTTTGTCTGCTGCGATATTGCCATCTAATCGTCGGAAGGTGGCAGAACCGTGCAGTGGACGAAACAGAGCGAACAAACTGTGTATGGAAACAGGTGGTTCACGGTCAATCTCGCGGATGTCGAGCTGCCCGACGGCCGGCATCTGGACCACTTCCTCATACGGCTGCGGCCCGTCGCCGTGGCCACCGTCGTCAACGACGCCAACGAAGTGCTCCTGCTGTGGCGGCACCGCTTCATCACCGACAGCTGGGGCTGGGAACTCGCGGCAGGCGTCGTCGAGGACGGCGAGGACATCGCGTACGCGGCGGCACGCGAAATGGAGGAGGAGACCGGCTGGCGACCGGGCCCGCTGCGGCACCTCATGAGCGTCGAGCCGTCCAACGGGCTCACTGACGCCAGGCACCACATCTACTGGTCCGACGAAGGGACGTACATCGGTCATCCCGAGGACGACTTCGAGTCGGACCGCCGTGAGTGGGTCCCGCTCAAACTGGTTCCCGACATGGTGACCCGCGGGGAGGTCCCGGCCGCCAACATGGCCGCGGCGCTCCTCCTCCTGCACCATCTGCGCCTCGGCCAGGACGCGCGCTAGCTAATGGCCGAGCGCCTGCCAGACCGACACCGCGATTGCCGCGACCGCCGCGAGCGCGACGATCGTGGGCAGGGGCCAGCGTGTGTTCTCCAGCGCGGCGACCCGGGCCTCCATGGACTCCACGTTCTTGGCGGTCTGTTCGTCGTGCTGACTGAGCAACGCCAGCCGTCCGTCGACGCGGGCAAGGCCCACCTCCAGGCTACGGCGTAACTCAGCGGATTCTTCCGGGACCACGGCACTCTCGCCGTCGATGGTCACGACTCCACTCCTCTCTGTAGTGGCGCGTCCCCCCTTCATCCCGACAGAAAGTGAACTCGCGTGGTGGACAGGGCGGGAGAGTGTGCGATGGGCATATGCGAGCCCGCCGCGCACACCCTGTGTGAACGCCGCGGGCCCGGCACTCGAAGGAGTGCCGGGCCCGTCGGGTACGGAGCGTGTTCGTGCGGGGAGTGATCCCCGCGTACGCCGCATGGCGTACGGGGCGTCAGGCGTACGTGTAGAACCCCGAGCCGGACTTCCGGCCGAGACGGCCGGCGTCCACCATCCGCTGGAGCAGCGGGGGAGCGGCGTACAGCGGCTCCTTGTACTCGGCGTACATGGAGTCGGCGACCGAGGCGACCGTGTCCAGGCCGATCAGGTCGGCGAGCTTGAGCGGGCCCATCGGGTGGGCGCAGCCCATCTCCATGCCGTTGTCGATGTCCTCGCGGCTCGCGATGCCCGACTCGAACATCCGGATGGCGGAGAGCAGGTACGGGATGAGCAGGGCGTTCACCACGAAGCCCGAGCGGTCCTGGGCGCGGATCGCGTGCTTGCCGAGGATCTTCTCGACCACGGCCTGCGCACGGCTGATCGTGCCCTCGGACGTGGTCAGCGCGGGGATGAGCTCGACGAGCTGCTGCACCGGCGCCGGGTTGAAGAAGTGGATGCCGATGACCTGGTCGGGACGCGAGGTCGCGACGGCCAGCTTCACCAGCGGGATGGAGGAGGTGTTGGAGGCGAGGATCGCGTCCTGCCGGGTCACCACCTGGTCGAGCACCTGGAAGATCTCGGTCTTGACCTGCTCGTTCTCGACGACGGCCTCGATGACCAGGTCACGGTCGGAGAACTCGCCGAGGTCGGTGGTGAAGCTCAGGCGGGCCAGGGTCGCGTCGCGCTCCTCCTCGGAGATCTTGCCGCGCTCGGCCGCCTTGGAGAGGGAGTTGTACAGCCGCGTACGGCCGATCTCCAGGGCTTCACCGGTGGTCTCCGCGACCTTCACGTCCAGTCCGGAGCGGGCGCAGACCTCTGCGATTCCGGCGCCCATCTGGCCACAGCCCACCACTCCGACGCGTGCGATATCGGTCATGGAGTCGGTCACCTCGTGCCTTTCGCTGATCAACGGGGCCGGCAGGACCCCCCCGTAAATGGATTCGGTGCCTGCCTCGGCCGTGAACGTTACTCCGCAATGAGGGCGCCATGACGGGCCGGGTCGGGCATGCTGTGCCCCACCGGCAAGGGGTGTCGGTGCACAGCGAGCTCAGGGGGCATGCAGATGAGGCGTATGTCACGTCGGGGTTTCTCCTTGGTGGCCGCCGCGACGGTGGCGGGCCTGGCGACGACGGGGGACGCGGTCGCCGCGTCCGGCCGGCGTCCGAAGGACGGCCGCGAACTGCGCGGCATGTGGCTGGCGAGCGTCGTGAACCGTGACTGGCCGTCCAAGCCGGGTCTGCCGGCGGCCCAGCAGCGCAGCGAGTTGCTGGCCTTCCTGGACTCGGCCGTGAACCGCAGACTCAACGCGGTGGTCTTCCAGGTGCGCCCCACCGCGGACGCCCTGTGGCCATCGCCCTACGAGCCGTGGTCGGAGTACCTGACCGGCGTCCAGGGCAAGGACCCGGGCTGGGACCCGCTGGGCACGGCCGTCCACGAGGCGCACCGCAGGGGCCTGGAGCTGCACGCGTGGTTCAACCCGTTCCGGATCGCCAACCACACGGACCCGTCCCGCCTGGTGGCCACGCACCCCGCGCGGGTGCACCCCGACTGGGTCGTGCCGTACGGGGGGAAGCTGTACTACAACCCGGGGCTGCCCGCGGTGCGGCGCTTCGTGCAGGACGCGATGCTCGACGCCGTGCGCCGCTATCCGATCGACGCGGTGCACTGGGACGACTACTTCTACCCGTATCCCGTCGCGGGGCAGGTCTTCGACGACGACGACGCGTTCGAGCGGTACGGCGCCGGTTTCCCCGACCGGGCCTCGTGGCGGCGGGACAACATCGACCGGCTCGTGCGCGAGATGGCCCGCCGGGTGAAGAAGGCGCGGGGAAGGACGCAGTTCGGGATCAGCCCGTTCGCGGTCTGGCGCAACATCGCCACCGACCCGACGGGCTCGGACACCCGAGCGGGCGTGCAGACCTACGACGACCTGTACGCGGACACCCGCGGCTGGGTGAAGAAGGGCTGGATCGACTACATCGTCCCGCAGGTGTACTGGAACATCGGCTTCCCCGCCGCGGACTACGCGAAGCTCATCCCGTGGTGGAGCGACGTCGTGCGCGGCACGGGCGTGAACCTTTACATCGGCGAGGCCCTGTACAAGGCGGGCGACCCGGCGCAGCCGGCGGCCTGGCAGGACCCGGCGGAGCTGTCCAAGCACCTCACGTACGCCGAGGGCTTCCGCGAGGTGCGCGGGCACGTCTACTTCTCGGCGAAGGAGGTCGGCGTGGACAAGATCGGCGCGATGGCGCGGGTGGTCGCCGACCACTACCGGAAGCCGGCGAAGCCGCCGCGCTGATCCCCGTGACCCGCTGATCCTCGTGGGTCAGGAAGCCGGGTCCTGATGCCGTACGACGGTGTCGGGGCCCGGCGACATCACGGTCTCGTGGCCGTCCTCGAAGCGGACGCGGTACGGCGGACCGCCGTTCGCCCCCAGCACCTCGACGACCTGCGCGATCCGGTCGTGCTGCCCGACGATCCTGCCGTGCACCACCAGCTCGTCGCCTACGGTTGCACGCATCTGGAGTGCCCCCTCGTCCCGCTGCGGTCGCGATCTGTGGCCGCAAGTGTACGACGAGTGGCGGGAGTTGGGACCTCTCGGGCGGGCAGCCCGTCAGCCGCGGGCCCGTTGGGTGACCGCGATGCAGACGAGGACCGCGGCCGCCGTGAGGGGTGCGGCGACGGGGAGGTGTTCGCCGAGCAGGAACACGGACCACACCAGTGTCAGGAGCGGCTGGGCGAGCTGGAGCTGGCTGGCCTTGGGGACGCCGATCGCCGCCATGCCCCGGTACCAGACGACCAGGCCGAGGAACTGCGAGCCGAGCGCCGCGTAGAGCAGGCCCGCCGTGCTGTGCCCGGTGAGGTGGAAGGACTCGTGGGGCAGGGCCAGCGCCGCGCCCGCGATGTTGAGCGGCAGGCAGAGGATCAGGGCCCAGCCGATGACCTGCCAGCCGGGCATCTCGCGGGCCAGGCGGCCGCCCTCGGTGTAGCCGGCCGCGCAGATCAGCAGCGCGCCGAAGAGGTAGAGGTCGGCGGTGGACAGGGCGCCGCCGCTCTGCTGCACGGTGAATCCGATGACGGCCGCGGCCCCGGCGAGCGCCGCTGCCCAGAACGTGCGTGACGGGCGGGCGCCGGTGCGCACCGCCGAGAACACGGCGGTCGTGAGCGGCAGCAGACCGACGACCACGGCCGCGTGCGCGGTGGTGGAGGTCTGCAGGGCGAGCGTGGTGAGCAGTGGGAAGCCGACGACGACACCGGCGCCGACGACCGCGAGCCCCGCCCAGTGGCGGCGGTCGGGGACCGCGACGCGCAGGACGAGCAGACAGCTGCCCGCGACGAGCGCGCTCAGCACCCCGCGCAGGGTCACGAAGCTCCACGGGCCGATGCCTTCGAGGCCCCACGCGGTGGAGGGGAAGGTGAGGGAGAAGGCGATGACGCCCAGGGCGGCCATCAGGGTGCCGGTGGGGGCCGGGGGGACTGTGGAGGCCGTGGAGGCCGTGGGGACCGCTATCCGGGTCGGGCGAGTAGCGCTATCCTGTGCTGTCATGCATGACAGTAGCAGTGTGGGCGATCTGGCGAAACGACTGCGGGACGAGCTGGACCGCTACTCACCGGGTGGAAAGCTGCCGTCCAGCCGGGCGATCGTGGAGCGGTTCAGGGTGAGCCCCGTGACCGTGTCCCGCGCCCTCGCGCAGCTCGCCGCCGAAGGACTCGTCGTCACCCGCCCCGGCGCGGGCGTCTTCCGCGCCGAGCCGACGGCGCCCGCCGCCCCCGCCGGGGACACCTCGTGGCAGGAGGTGTCGCTGAGCGCCGACGCCGCGACGGAGCTCGTGCCGCGCTCGGTCGACGCGAGCGGGGTCCTGGCGACGCTCGCCGCCCCGCCGCCCGGCGTCATCGAGTTCAACGGCGGCTATCTCGACCCCGCACTGCAGCCGGGACAGGCCATGGCGGCGGCGCTCGCCCGCGCGGGACGACGGCCCGGCGCGTGGGGGCGGCCGCCCGTCGACGGCCTGCCCGAGCTGCGCGAATGGTTCGCGCGGGGAATCGGCGGGGCCATCACGGCCGCCGAGGTGCTCATCACGGCCGGCGGCCAGAGCGCGCTCACGACCGCGCTGCGGGCGCTCGCCCCGCCCGGGGCGCCGGTCCTCGTCGAGTCCCCGACGTACCCGGGCATGCTCGCCATCGCGCGGGCGGCGGGACTGCGGCCCGTGCCCGTGCCCGTCGACACGGACGGAGTGCGGCCCCACCTCCTGGCGGCCGCCTTCCGCGCGACCGGCGCCCGCGTCTTCGTCTGCCAGCCGCTGTTCCAGAACCCGACCGGCGCGGTGCTCGCCGCCGAGCGCCGCCCCGAGGTCCTGCGGATCGCCCGCGAGGCGGGCGCCTTCGTCGTCGAGGACGACTTCGTGCGCCGCCTCGTCCACGAGGACGCGGGACCGCTGCCGCGCCCGCTCTCGTCCGACGACCCGGACGGCGTCGTCGTCCACGTCTGCTCGCTCACCAAGGCCACCTCGCCGAGCTTCCGCGTCAGCGCGCTCGCCGCCCGCGGCCCGGTCCTGGAACGGCTGCGCGCCATCCAGGTCGTCGACCACTTCTTCGTGCCGCGCCCCCTCCAGGAGGCGGCGCTCGAACTCGTCGGTTCACCGGCCTGGCCGCGCCATCTGCGGGCGGTGGCAGGCGAGTTGAAGGAGCGCAGGGACGCCATGTCGGCGGCGCTGCGGCTGCGGCTGCCCGAGCTGACGGTGGAGCACATCCCGGCGGGCGGCTACCACCTGTGGGTGCGGCTGCCCGACGGCGCCGACGAGGCCGCGTTCGCCTCCGCGGCGCTGCGGGCGGGCGTGGCGGTGGCGCCGGGCCGCCCCTACTTCGCGGCCGAACCCCCCGCCGGACACGTCCGGTTGAGCTTCGCCGCGGTGCCGGGGGTGGGGGAGATCACGGAGGGGGTACGCCGCTTGCGGACGGCCTGCGACGAGGTCCTGAACCTCCGCTGACCGCCCGCTTTCACCGGATCCCCTCGATGAGTTTCTCCAACGCCACGTCGGCGGTCTCGGCGAGCAGGGTGACGCTGTCCATACCGGCGTAGACCTTGCCGTCCGGCGCGATCCCCAGGTAGGTGCTGCGGCGATCGGCCTCGCCGACGGGATACGGATACGCCCCGGCTTCCTCGCTGAGCACGTCGAAGATCTCGTCGTCCCATTCGGCGGCGAGCGGGTCGAGCCGGAAGCCCGTGCGGGCCATCGTCCGCCCGGGGCCCCGCTCCTCGCTCGCCAGCCCGCCGAACTCGGCGAGGAAGCGCCGTGCCGCCTCATGCATCGCGAAGCCGCCGCGCTCGT
Organism: Streptomyces venezuelae; assembly: GCF_008642315.1. Taxonomy (NCBI): domain Bacteria; kingdom Bacillati; phylum Actinomycetota; class Actinomycetes; order Kitasatosporales; family Streptomycetaceae; genus Streptomyces; species Streptomyces venezuelae. Next base: position 7,284,652 of record NZ_CP029192.1, read on the forward strand.
GCAGGACGCGTTCCCACTCGGCCGTCGGCACGGACCGCCCGGGATGCCAGCCGGCCGCCCGCAGCACGCGGTCGGTCTCCTCGGACCGACACCCGCCGGGCAGCGCCTCCGAGATCCCCGCCATCTGACCGTCCACCTGGTGATATACGGTCGACGCCGCGGCGTCGCGGCTGCCAGGCTCGGCCGTATGAACGAAAGCGCCACGCTACCCGACGGGTACGAGATATCCGCCGACGTCGCTCGTATCGACGTCGCCCGCGTGCACCACTGGCTCTCCACCGACGCGTACTGGGCCATCGGACGTCCCCGGGACAAGCACGACACGGCGATGTCCGGGTCGCTCAACTTCGGGGTGTACGACGAGGCTTCGGGAGAGCAGGTCGCGTACGCGCGCGTGGTGACCGATCGTGCCACGTTCGCCTACCTCTGCGACGTGTACGTCTCGCCGGAGGCGCGCGGCAAGGGTATCGGCGTCGCGCTCGTCACCGAGGTCTGCGCGCACCTGGAGCCGTTCGGGCTGCGCAGGACGCTGCTCGCCACGGGTGACGCGCACGGCGTCTACGAGAAGGTCGGCTTCACGGCCCTTCCGGCGCCCGAGGAGTGGATGGTGCGCGTCGGTACTCCGTGACGAGCAGGAGGTCCTTCGCGGGGCCGCCCACCCGCCACCGGCTGCGCCAGCGGTCCGCGTCGACCACTTCGAACGCGCCGCGGTAGAGGTCGGCCGAGCACGGGTGGTCCGTCGTCCAGCGGCCCGTGCGCAGGTCGAGGTCGTGGAAGAAGCGGCCGTCGGCGAACTCCACGCGCGCCGTGCCCGGCCCGTCGCCGGGCAGGAAGCGGAGCGTGCGCTCGGCGGGGCGCGCCACACCGTGCCAGGTGAACGTGCCGGACTCGTGGTGCAGGAGGCCGCCGGTGTCCGGGGCGGGCAGCGGCGCGAAACGCGTCGTACCGGTGAAGCGGCCCTCGGAGCCGTCCGCGAGGTCACGGACCGTGCGCTCGACGTGCCACTCGCCCGCGAGGTGGGCGAGCACGTCGGGGACGGGGCGGAACGTGAGGTCCGACGGCGGTGGCGCGGTCATACGTGCAGGCTACTTGCCTCCGTGTCCGCCTGTTCGGGATGCCTTGTCTACTTGTCGACGACGGCCAGGCTGCGCTCGTCGTACCTGGTGCCCGCCACGCGGCCCGTGGGCGCGGCCGCGTCGATCGCGGCCAGCTCGTCGGCGGACAGCTCGATCGCGACCGCGCCGAGGTTCTCCTCCAGGTACTTCTCGCGGCGCGTGCCGGGGATGGGCACGACGTCGGCGCCCCGGTGCTGCACCCAGGCGAGCGCGAGCTGCCCCGCGGTGACACCCTTCTCGGCGGCCAGCGTGTCCAGGGTCTCCACGATGGACAGGTTCTGCTCCAGGTTGCCGGCCGCGAAGCGGGGCTGGGTGCGGCGCACGTCGTCCTGCGGGAGCCCGTCGACCGAGGTGTAGCGGCCGGTGAGGAAGCCCCGCCCGAGCGGCGAGAACGGTACGAGGCCGATGCCGAGCTCGCGGCAGACCGGCGCGATCTGCGCCTCCAGGTCCCTGGTCCACAGTGACCACTCGCTCTGGAGCGCCGCGATGGGGTGCACGGCGTGCGCCCGCCGCAGGGTCCGCGCGCCCGCCTCGGAGAGCCCGAGGTGCCGCACCTTGCCCGCCGCGACGAGCTCGGCCATCGCGCCGACGGTCTCCTCGATCGGCACGGTCGTGTCCACGCGGTGCTGGTAGTACAGGTCGATGTGGTCGACGCCGAGGCGGCGCAGCGACGCGTCGCAGGCCTGCCGTACGTACGCCGCGTCGCCGCGGATGAGCGTGGGCTCGCCGAGCCGGTTGGCGAAGCCGAACTTCGTCGCCACGACGGCCTGTTCGCGCCGGGGTCCCGCGAGGGCGCGGCCGATGAGCTCCTCGTTGTGGCCGCTGCCGTAGAAGTCGGAGGTGTCGAGCAGGGTGACGCCGAGGTCGAGGGCGCGGTGGATCGTCGCGACGGACTGCGCGTCGTCCGACGCGCCGTAGCCGTGGCTCATCCCCATGCAACCGAGGCCCTGCGCCGAGACGGTCAGCGCGCCGAGGCGGCGGGTGGGAAGGCTGGTCATGGTGGTACCTCCTGGATGTGCCTGGTGACCCGGTGATCGCCGACGACAGTAGGAGTTGGAGCGGACTCCAGGTCAAGGCGAGGGGCGTACGGGGGACCGGGGGATTTCCCCCGGGTGGTCCGGCCCGGTAGCCCGATGGTCCGGCGGCGCGCGCGTTCCTAACGTGGTGATCACTTCCCACCGAACCAAGGAGCACGATGCGCGTCGTGTCAGCAGTCACCGCGGGCCTGGGCCTCGTCGGGTTGCTCGCGGGCCCGGGGGCGGCCGCGGACCTTTCCGGGTCCGCCTCGCCCAAGGCCCCCCGGCAGACGATCAGTTGGGGTCCCTGCTCCCAGGGCCAGCAGGAGCTGAACGAGGCGGGTGCGGAGTGCGCGAAGGTGGCCGTGCCCCTCGACCACGCGGACCCCCGCGGCCGCACGATCGACATCGCCGTCTCCCGTATCCGGGCGAAGTCGCCGGGGGAGCGGCGCGGCATCCTGCTCTCCAACCCCGGCGGCCCGGGCGGCACGGGGCTCGCCAACAGCCTCGCCCTGCGCCCCGCGTTGAAGGATGTTGCCGACCGGTACGACCTCATCGGCTTCGACCCGCGCTTCCTCGGCGAGAGCACCCCCGTCACCTGCGGCAAGGCCCCCGAGCCCACGCCGCCCGCCCCGAACACCACCCCGCGCCGTGACTTCGAGGACTCGGTGCGGTCGGCGCGCGACACCGCGCGCAGGTGCCAGGAGCACGGCGACAACGCCGAGTTGCTCCCGCACGCCTCGACCCGGAACGTCGCCCGCGACATGGACGCCATCCGCGCGGCGCTCGGCGAGCGGAAGCTGTCGTACTACGGCATCTCGTACGGCGCCGACCTGGGCGCCGTCTACACCCAGCTCTTCCCGCGGCGGAGCGACCGGATCGTCCTGGACTCCTCCACCGATCCGGCGGCCACGCAGTACGAACTGTTCCAGCGGTCGGGCGCGCCCGCGGAGGCGGCGCTCGACGGGCTCGGCGGTCATGTGCGCTCCGACGTCCTGAAGCTCCTTGCGCGGGCCGAGCGGCACCCCATCCCGGTCGAGGACGTCCGCCTCAACGCACCGCTGCTGCGGCTCCTCCTCAAGCAGCTCGTGCAGCACGAGGAGTACGACCCGCAACTCGTCAGCGTCGTCGACGACTTGAAGAAGGCCGCCGCGGGCGAGGAGTTCGAGCCGGGGCCCGCGCTGAGCGGACTCCTCGACCTCCTCTCGTCGCCCGAGCTGGCGGACAGCATGGCGGGCGGCGCGATCTTCATGTGCGGCGACGGGGGCTGGCCGGCGGGCGGCTGGCCGAAGGACGCGGCCACGTACTGGAAGAACATGCAGCGCAGCCGCGCCACGCAGCCGGTCTTCGGGCCGTACGTCAACGGAATGATCGCTCCTTGCGCGTTCTGGGGGACCGAGCCCCGCGAGCCCGGCACGAGGATCCGCAACGACGTGCCCGTCCTGTTGCTCCAGGCCAGGTACGACAACAACGTCCCGTACGAGGGTGCTCTCGCCCTGCACGAAAAGCTCAAGGGATCCCGCCTCGTCACGGCGGACATCCGCTCGCACGGCGTCTACGGACGCGGCAGCGGCGGGCTCACCCCGGTGCCGTGCGCCGACGACGCCGTGAACACGTACCTGCGCGACGGCGAGCTGCCCACGGCGGACGTCACCTGCGCGAAGCCGAACCTGAAGACGGCCTCCAAGACGGCCCCCAAGACGGAGAAGACCCGATGACCGACATCAGCAGGCGCACGGGCCTCACGGCGGCCGCGGCGGCACTTCTCGCGGGGACGGCGGGCGTCCCGGCGTCGGCCGCCGCCCCGCGTACCCCGAACGGCCCGCGTGGACGAGCCCTCCAGCGCGGCGTCGACGCCATCCGCGCCACCGGGGCGAGCGGCGTCCTCGCCGAGGTGCAGGACGCACGCGGCCGCACCACCGCACGGGCAGGAGTCAGCGACCTCGACGCCCCGGCGAAGGGCCCGGTGCCGTGGGGCGCGTACTACCGCATCGGCAGCGACACCAAGACGTACACGGCGACCGTCGTCCTCCAGCTCGTCCAAGAGGGACGGCTGAAGCTGACCGACACCGTGGAGCGCTGGCTGCCCGGCGCGATCCGCGCGCACGGCAACGACGGGCGCCGGATCACCGTCACCAATTTGCTGCGCCAGACGAGCGGCCTCAACGAATACATCACGGCGGAGAGCGGTGACTTCACCCCCGACGCGTACCGGCGCAACCGCTTCCGTCCGCAGTCCCCGCAGGAACAGCTGGCGGTGGCCCTCGCCAAGCCCCCGCAGTGGCTGCCCGACGCCGACGACCCGGCGGAGGAGCGGCGCTGGGGATACTCCAACACCAACTACGTCGTCGCCGGGATGCTCGTCGAGGCGGTCACCGGGCACCCCTGGGCCCAGGAGGTCCACGAGCGCATCATCGAACCGCTCGGCCTGCGCCACACGCTCATCCCCGGGACCTCGTCGTACGTGCCGCGCCCGACGGCGACGGGCTACACCTACTTCCCGGAGGAGACGCGCCCCACCGAGACCACGCTCGGCTTCGGCGGAGGAGCGGACGGCTGCCTCATCTCGACGACACACGACCACGGCATCTTCCTGCGGGCGCTCCTGGGCGGCCGACTGCTGCGCCCGGCACAGCTGGCGGCGATGAAGTCGACGGTGCCGGTGAGCGACTGGATCCCGGCCGACGGCGTCCGCTACGGCCTCGGCATCGCCTCCCGCCCCCTCGCCGGCCGCGAGGACGGCCTCTGGTTCCACGGCGGCACGAGCCTCGGCTACGTGAGCGAGGGAGGCGTGACCCCGGACGGCACGACGGCGGTCACCGCCGCGGCGTTCACCCTGCGCCTCGACAGCGAGGAGACCCACCTCCGCCAGGCGCGGGCGGCGCTTCGGATGGTGGAGGAGGTGTTGGGCGCGAAGAGGTGAGGAGGGCGCCGGGGGGACGCGGGGGTGAGCGGGGCCGGGCGGCACGCGGGACGCGGGACGCCCCGCCAACGCCCTACGCCCTACGCCGCCCCCGGCGTCACGCGCTCGGGCCGTGTCGCGTTCCGTCGCGGCAGTCTCGTCGCCGCCACAGCGCCCAGCGCGGCCACCGCCGTCAGCGTCATGAGCGTGGGGGGCATCGCGGAGAGGAACGCGCTGTCCGGCCACAGAGAGCCGCGTCCCCCCGTACGCGGCGCGAGGGCGGTCATCAGGGTCGTCGCCGCGGCGATCCCCACCGTGGGACCCACGTTCATCGCCGTCTGCTGGAGGCCCCCGGCCACCCCCGCGTCGGCCACCGGGGCATGGCGTACGACGACGGCCGTCGCGGCGACCATCACCGTGCCGAACCCCGCCCCGACCAGCAGGAACCCCGCACCGGTCGCCACCGGCCCGGACGCCGCGTCCAGGCGTGACAGGGCCAGGATCCCGGCCGCGAGCGCCGTCATCGCCGCCGTGATCGTCCGGCGGGGTCCCTGCCCGCGCAGCACCACCGCCGCGAGCGGCGCGCTCACCACCATCATCACGGCGAGCGGCAGCGCCCTCAGCGCACAGTCCAGCGGGTCGAGGCCGAGGACGTCCTGAATGAAGTACGTGCTGACGAAGAGTGCCCCGAACATGGCGGCGGACGCCGCGACCAGGATGCCCAGCGCGGCGCCGACCCCGGCCGAGCGGAGCAGGCGCGGCGGCACCAGCGGGCTCGCGGCACGCCTCTCGTGACGTACGAACGCGCCTCCCGCGAGGGCCGCCACCGCGATGCCCGCCACGGCCGCCGTCGTCCACCCCCGCTCCGGCACGGTGACCAGGGTGTGCACCAAGCACGCCAGCGTCACCGCGAGCAGCCCCGCGCCGGCCAGGTCGAGCCCGGGCGCGGGAGCCTCCCGGCGTGCCGCCGGTACCCGCACCACCAGCGCCAGTACGCCGATCACCACCGCGGGCACCACGCTCAGGAAGAACACCGAGCGCCAGCCGAACTGCGTGGCGAGCGCCCCGCCGACCAGTGGTCCGGTGGCCGCCGCGAGGCCGATCGCGCTCATTCGGAGGGCGATCGGCATTCCGAGCCGGTCGGGAGGGAACGCGGCCCGCAGCATCCCGAGCGTCGCGGGCTGCAGCAGCGCCCCGAAGACCCCCTGGGCCACGCGCAGCGCGATCACCCAGCCGACGCCGGGCGCGAGCCCGACCCCCGCCGACGCGGCCGCGAAGCCGAGCGTGCCGACGGCGAAGAGCCGCCCGTGCCCGTACCGGTCGCCGAGCCGCCCCGCGAAGACGAGCAGGCTCGCCACGGCGATCAGATAGCCGGTACTCGTCCACTGCACCTGCGCGAAGGAAGCGTCGAGGTCGCGTTGCAGAGCGGGCTGGACGACGGTCAGGGCGGTGCCGTCGAGGGCGACGACCATGGCGCCGAGGACGCTGCAGGCGAGGGTGAGACGGCGCTGCACGCGGGTGCTCCGGCCCTCCGCGGCCGATCTCTTCGTGGCCGACCCCTCCGTGGTCCAGGCCTCCGATGCCCCCATACCCGCGGTCACGAAGCACCCGGCCCGAGGTGTGCGTCCAGCGCGGCCGCGATCAGTGGTTCCACGTCGTCCTCGCCCGTCGCCAGACGCAGGCTCCCCCACCCCCACAGCTGCGCGATGCCGTGCAGGTTCGCCCACAGCGCGCCCGCGACGACCCGCGCCCCGGCGGCGGACGCGGGGCGGGCCTCGGCGACCAGGCCGGCCAGGATGTCGAAGAGGGGCAGGCTGGTCTCGCGCAGGCCGAGCTGATTGCTCTCCAGCAGGTCGTGGCGGAACATCAGCTCGAACATGCCGCGGTGGGTCGCGGCGAAGTCGAGGTAGGCGCGGCCCAGGGCGCGCAGCCGTACGCGGGCGTCGTCGTCGGAACCGTCGCCCACCGCCTTCGCCACCTCGACGGCCAGCTCCCCGAAGCCCCGCCGCGCGATGGCGGAGAGCAGCGACACATGCGTGGGGAAGTACCGCCGGGGCGCACCGTGCGAGACGCCGGCCCCGCGCGCGATCTCCCGCAGGGTCAGCGCCTGCACCCCCCGCTCCGCCACGAGCTCGACGCCCACGTCCACGAGCCGGGCGCGCAGCCCGGCCTCCTGATCATCCCGTTCGGTCATAGACACTGTCTACTACATCGCGTAGACACTGTCTACGAAGAACGGACCGGAAGGCACTGTCCGTAAGGGGGTGGGTAGGAGATATCTTGATGTCGAGCAATGTTGCAGACGCGGAGCGGAGCACCCGGTGACTGACTCGACCATCATCTACACCCACACTGACGAGGCCCCGGCCCTGGCGACCCATTCGTTCTTGCCGGTGGTCCAGGCCTACGCCTCGACGGCCGGTGTCGGCGTGGAGACCCGCGACATCTCGCTCGCGGGGCGCATCATCGCGAGCTTCCCCGAGCGTCTGGAGGAGAGCCAGCGCATCTCCGACGCCCTCGCCGAGCTCGGCGAGCTGGCCAAGACGCCCGGGGCGAACATCATCAAGCTGCCCAACATCTCGGCCTCGATCCCGCAGCTCAAGGCCGCGATCGCCGAGCTGCAGGGCCAGGGCTACGCGCTCCCCGACTACCCGGACGACCCGAAGACCGACGAGGAGCGCGACACCCGCGCCCGCTACGACAAGGTCAAGGGCAGCGCCGTCAACCCGGTCCTGCGCGAGGGCAACTCCGACCGCCGCGCCCCCGCGTCGGTCAAGAACTACGCCAAGGCGCACCCGCACCGCATGGGCGCCTGGACGGCCGACTCGAAGACGAACGTCGCCACCATGGGCGCCAACGACTTCCGCTCGACCGAGAAGTCCGCGGTGATCACCGAGGCCGGTTCGCTGCGCATCGAGCTCACCGGTGACGACGGCTCCACCACGGTCCTGCGCGAGTCCGTACCGGTCCTCGAGGGCGAGGTCGTCGACGCCTCCGTCATGCGCGTCGCCGCGCTGCGCGAGTTCCTCGGGGAGCAGGTCGCCCGCGCCAAGGCCGAGGGCATCCTCTTCTCCGTGCACCTCAAGGCCACGATGATGAAGGTCTCCGACCCGATCGTCTTCGGCCACGTGGTCCGCGCCTTCTTCCCGAAGACCTTCGCGGCGCACGGCGAGACCCTCGCCGCCGCAGGCCTGACCCCGAACGACGGCCTCGGCGGCATCTTCAAGGGCCTGGAGTCGCTGCCCGAGGGCGCGGAGATCAAGGCGTCCTTCGAGGCCGAGCTCGCCGAGGGCCCGGAGCTCGCCATGGTCGACTCCGACAAGGGCATCTCCAACCTGCACGTCCCGAGCGACGTCATCGTCGACGCCTCCATGCCGGCCATGATCCGCACCTCCGGACACATGTGGGGCCCGGACGGCGAGGAGCACGACACCCTCGCGGTCCTGCCGGACAGCAGCTACGCCGGCATCTACCAGGTCGTCCTCGACGACTGCCGCGCCAACGGCGCCTACGACCCGTCGACGATGGGCTCCGTCCCGAACGTCGGCCTCATGGCGCAGAAGGCCGAGGAGTACGGCAGCCACGACAAGACCTTCGAGATCCCCACCACGGGCAACGTGCGGGTCCTCGACGGCGCGGGCAACGTCGTCCTCGAGCAGACCGTCGCCGCCGGTGACATCTTCCGCATGTGCCAGACCAAGGACCTGCCGATCCAGGACTGGGTGAAGCTCGCCGTCACCCGTGCCCGGGCCACCGGCAACCCGGCCGTCTTCTGGCTGGACGACACCCGCGCCCACGACGCCGTGCTCATCGGCAAGGTCGAGCGGTACCTCGCCGACCACGACACCGAGGGCCTGGACATCCGGATCATGGCGCCGGTCGAGGCGACCGCGTTCTCCCTGGAGCGCATCCGCCGCGGCGAGGACACCATCTCCGTCACCGGCAACGTCCTGCGCGACTACCTGACCGACCTCTTCCCGATCCTGGAGCTGGGCACCAGCGCCAAGATGCTGTCGGTCGTCCCGCTGATGAACGGCGGCGGCCTCTTCGAGACGGGCGCCGGCGGCTCCGCCCCGAAGCACGTCCAGCAGCTGGTCAAGGAGAACTACCTGCGCTGGGACAGCCTGGGCGAGTTCCTCGCCCTCGCGGTCAGCTTCGAGCACCTCGCCACGAAGACGGGCAACGCGCGCGCCCAGGTGCTCGCCGACACCCTCGACCGCGCCACCGGCTCGTTCCTCAACGAGAACAAGTCGCCGTCGCGCCGCCTCGGCGGCATCGACAACCGCGGCAGCCACTTCTACCTCGCCCTGTACTGGGCGCAGGAGCTGGCCAAGCAGACCGACGACGCGCAGCTCGCCGAGGCCTTCGCGGCCCTGGCCAAGACGCTGGGCGAGCAGGAGCAGACCATCGTCGACGAGCTGATCGCTGTGCAGGGCTCGCCGGCCGACATCGGCGGCTACTACCAGCCGGACGCGGAGAAGGCCGCCAAGGTCATGCGCCCGTCCGCGACGCTCAACCAGGCGCTGTCGATCCTGGGCTGACGTCGTCCGTCCCGGGCTGACGTCGCCGTAGTACGGCATCGCGAGGGGCCTCCCGCCACGACGGCGGGAGGCCCCTCCCCGTATCCCGATCGTCCTACACGTCCCGCGCCCGCAGGACCAGCGCCCCCACCAGCAGCGCCGCCGCCGCGTAGCCGCCGAGCACCCCGATGCCCGCCCACGGCCCGATCGGCAGCCGCTCCACACCGACCGTCGCCCGCACCGCGAGCCCGGCCGTCGACGGCGTCAGCTCCTCGGCGCGCTCCCGCCAGTCGGCGTCGGCCAGCAACCCGGAGAGCACCGGCAAGCCGTAGAACAGGGTCAGGGCCGTCGTCGCCGCGGCCGCCGTGTCGCGCAACGCGGTCGCCGTGCCGAGGCCGACCAGGGCGGCCAGCGCCAGATAGAGGACCGAACCGAGGGCCGCCCGCAGCGTCGGCCCCTCCGTCAGGCCCGGCACGGCGAACCCGTCCGCGGCCAGCACCTCCCGCCCCACGAGGAGCGACGCTCCGACCCCGACCGCGCCCGCGGCCACCGTCAGCGCGCCGACCACCGCGGCCTTGGCGGCGAGCACCCGCACCCGCCTCGGCTCCGCCGCCAGCGTCGTACGGATGGTCCCCGTCCCGTACTCACCGCTCATCGCGAGGACCGCGAGGACGACGACCGCCCCCTGCCCCACCCACACACCGGTGAGGCTGAGCTCGACGGTGTCCTCGTGGCACTCGGCGGGCACCGGACAGTCCGCGGCGGAGAGCGAGGCCGTGGTGAGGAGCCCCGCCGCGACCATCAGCACCACCGTGGCGAGCAGCAGCCACCACGTGCTGGGCAGCGTACGGAGCTTGGTCCACTCGGCGTGCAGGGCGCCGACGCCCCGGCCACCCCTCACGCGTCCCGCCTCCGCAGCCGCCACACCGCGGCGCCCAGCACCACGACGGCGTACGCGGCGAGCGTGGCGAGGCCGGTCCAGGGCCCCTGCGGATAGCAGCCCTCTTCCGGCAGGCAGACGGTCGCCACCTGCTCGTACCGCGGCAGCGTGTTCTGGACCGCGAACCCCGCGACGGGCGTGAGACGTTGCACCGCGTGGGCCAGGTCGAGCGGCAACGTACTGAGCAGGATCAACGGCAGCACGAACACCACCACGACGACCGTGATCGCGGCGGCCGTGCCGCGCAGCAGCGCACCGAGCCCCAGGGCGAGCACGGGGACCAGGGCGAGCACGGCGGCGGTGCCGATGACGGCACGCAGCATCGGGCCGTCGCCGAGGGAGATGTCGCCGAAGAGCGGCGGTGTGTCGTCACCGCGCAGCCGGGGCGCGCAGAGCAGATACGCGACGAACGCCGCGACGAGCCCCGCGGCGAACGACACCGCGCCGATCACCACGGCCTTGGCGGCGAGAACCCGGCCGCGGCGCGGGCTGAGCGCGAAGGTCGTACGGATCATGCCCCTGCGGTACTCGGCGGTGACGAAGAGCACGCCGAGCGCGGCGAGCAGGACCAGGCCCAGCTGCGCGCCGTCCAGGACCATCACGGCCAGGTCGTTGGGCGGCGGGGCGGGACCGATGTCGCCGGAGCCGCTGAGCGTGAACGCGGCCCCCGCGCGCCGGAGTTCGCCCGAGGCGCGGGCCGGGTCACCGCCGACGTCCGTGTGCCGCCAGGCCGCCGGCGCCGCGCGCCCGTCGAGTGCCACGTCCTCGAAGCGCGCGGCCGACACCGACGGACGCTGGTCGATGGACGCGCTGCCGAACTCCCGCTCGCGCGACTGGACGTCGGGGGACGCCACGAAGAAGCCGACCGCCACGGCGTCGGGGGCGGGGGTGGTGCTGTCGGCCCCGTCCAGGTCGACTGTGCCGACCTTCTTCCAGTGACGACGGTCGCGGCCGTCGCGGCCGTCGGGGGACTCGTACCCGGTGACGGTCGAGCCCTTACGGGTCAGGCGGAGCCAGCGCGCGTCGCCGGGCGAGGCGGCCGAGCCCGCCACGTCCCGCACGAACCCGCTCTGCAGCCGCACTCCGTGGCGGGCGGTGAGCATGAGGGCGGCGTAGTCGGCTCCCGGCCGGGTGCTCTCCTTCACCATGACCCCGGCCTTGGCCCACTCCGGCGTGGCGCCGGACCCCGTGGCCGCCGGCACGGACACACGCGCCGTGATGCTGCCGTCCCCGGTCAGAGTGCGGTGGGCGAAGGAGAACCCGTCCCGCACGGGCTGCCCTTCGCCGCCGGTGGGACCCGGCGGCCCGCCGCCGTGGGCGGTCTCGGCCGTCGAACTGAGCGCCGAGAACAGCGACACCAGGACGGTCACCAGGACCGCGCCGAGGAGTGTGATGCCCCAGCGGCGCACCGTGCGCCACTTGGTCCACTCCGCGTGCAGCAGGGAAACGAACCCGTCACGACGTGCAGTGAGGAGGCTCATCGGGCACCTCCCTCGCGGGGAGGCGCGGGCTCGGGAGAGGGGCGGGAGAACTGTGGCTCCGAGTCCGCCGCGAACTGCACCGCGTCCCTGGTGAGTTCCATGTACGCCTCCTCCAGCGTCGCCCGGTGCGCGGCGACCCCCGAGAACGGCACGCCCGCCTCGCCGAGCAGCGCGACGACGCGCTCCGCGTCGAGCCGCGACACGGTGAGGAGGTCCCGGCCGGTGGCCGCGACGCTCGCACCCGCCGTCGAGAGGACCGTCATCGCCCGCGTGCGGTCGCCGGTGCGCACCTCCACGCGGTCGCCCGACGCGGCGGCGAGCAGCTCCCGTACGCTCGTGTCGGCGATCACCCGCCCCCGGCCGATGACCACCAAGTGGTCGGCGGTGTCCTCCAGTTCGCTCATGAGGTGGCTGGAGACGAGTACGGCCCGCCCCTCGGCGGCCAGCGCCCGCAGGAACGTACGGATCCACCGGATGCCCTCCGGATCGAGGCCGTTGACGGGCTCGTCGAAGAGCAGCACCGGCGGGTCGCCGAGCAGCGCGGCCGCGATGCCGAGGCGCTGCCGCATGCCCAGCGAGTAGCCGCCCGCCCGCCGCCGCGCCGCCCCGCCGAGCCCCACGAGCTCCAGCACCTCGTCCACGCGCCGCACCGGGATGCGGTGCGAGTGCGCCATCCACAGCAGATGGTCCCGCCCCCGCCTGCTCGGATGCACGGCACCCGCGTCGAGCAGCGCGCCGACCTCGAGGAGCGGGGCGCGCAACGCGCCGTAGGGACGCCCCCCGATGAGCGCGGCGCCCTCGTCCGCGGCGTCGAGCCCCAGCAGAATGCGCAACGTCGTCGACTTCCCCGCCCCGTTGGGCCCCACGAACCCGGTCACCTGTCCCGGCTCCACCCGAAAGGTGAGTCCGTCGACCGCCGTGACCGTCCCGAACCGCTTGCGCAACTCCCGTACGTCGATGGACGCTTCCATGCGCCGTGCTCCTTCCCCCGATGCCATGCCGTCCGTACGACGTGAGGCTAGGGATGCCGGGAGCGCACGTCGTCACGCGACGGGGGGTCGTCGTATCCCACGCGCGGGGGACTCCGGCGTGGCCCCCGGCGGTGACAATGGTCCCCGTGAAGCCGTCAACCACCGTGTGGAAGCAGCCCCGTTGGTGGCTCGGGCTCGATGGACGCTCCGGGGCTCCCGAGGGTCCGGTCGCCGCCGCCGCGCTGCTCGCGGTCGGGGCCGTCGGCGAGGCCCTGCTGCGGGCGGACGGCCGCGTACCCGTGCCGCTGGCACTGTTCCTCGCCCTCGCGGCCACCGCCCCCGTCGCGGGCCTCGCCGCGCCCCGACGTCCGCATGCCCGCGGCCGGACCGTGGGCGCGGCGGCGACGGCCGCCGTCGCCGCCGGTCTGCTCTCCCTCACCCCGTTCCACGTCCTGACGGCGGCCGGCCTCGCCGCGGTCCTCCTGGCTCTCCACCGCGCCGGACTGCACGCAGCGAGACCCCTCGCCGTGCTCCTGCCGCTGCCCTTCGTCGGGTACGCGCTCTCCGCGCCGGCGGGCTCCGACACCGGCTCCCGCCTCATCGCCGCGCTGATCGCCGCGGGCGCCGCCGCCGCGGCCGGTACCGGGCTCGCCCGCCGGGCCAGGGACGCGGCACTCGCCCACGACGCCACCGAACGGGCCGCCGCCGACACGCTGCTCGCGCACGCGGCGCGCGGCGAACGCGCCAGGATCGCACGGGAGTTGCACGACGTCGTCGCCCACCACATCTCGATGATCGCCGTCCAGGCCGAGACCGCCCGCCTCACCACCCCGGGCCTGCCCGCCGCCGGGGCCGACCGCTTCCTGGCCATCGGCGACACCGCGCGCACGGCCCTCACGGAGATGCGCCGCCTGCTCGGCGTGCTGCGCGAGGACGCGGGCCCGGCCGCCACCGCGACGGAGCGCCGCCCACAGCCGGGCATCGAGCAGCTCGGGGAGCTGGTGGACGAGGCGAGGGACGCGTCGGGCGGCGCGCTGCGCCTGATCGTCGAGGGTCCGATCCGTCCCCTGGACGCGGGCGTCGAACTCACCGCGTACCGCATCGTCCAGGAGGCCCTCACCAACGCACGCCGGCACGCGCCGGGCGCCGCCATCGACGTAGAACTCCGTTATGCCGCCGAGGCGTTGCGGCTGCGCGTACGAGACAACGGGCCGAGCCCGCACGCGTCGACGCATAACGGCACCGGCCACGGCCTGCTCGGCATGCGGGAACGCGCGACGATGGCGGGCGGCACGCTACGGGCGGGCCCGGCGAGCGGGGGAGGCTTCCTGATCGAGGCGTCGTTTCCGCTGACGTCTGCGGCGGCGCCCAACGACCCCCAGGGTGCGGGGGAGCCCCGGGCGGGGGAGCCCCGTGGCGCACGAAGGCAACCCGCATGACCGACGCAGGCCCGGAGGCCCCCTTGCCCCTGCGCATCGTCATCGCGGACGACCACGAGGTCGTACGCGCCGGCTACGCGGGCCTGCTCGCCACGCAACCCGACTTCGTGGTCGTCGGAACGGCCGCGGACGGAGCGGCGGCGGTCCGCCTCTGCCGGGAGCTGCGGCCCGACCTGGTCCTGATGGACGTCCGCATGCCGGTGATGGACGGCATCGAGGCGACCGGCCGGCTGGCGGGGACGGACACCCGCGTCCTCATCCTCACCACCTTCGACCTCGACGAGCACGTGTACGACGCGCTGGGCGCCGGAGCGGCGGGGTTCCTGCTCAAGGACGTCACCGCGGAGCACCTCTTCGACGCGGTCCGCGTGGTCGCCGCGGGCGAGGGCCTGCTCGCACCGACGGTCACCCGCCGCCTGATCGCCGAGTTCGCCCGCATCCGCCCCACGCGTACGGGCAGGCCCGCACCCCGCCTGGACTCCCTGACGCCGCGCGAGACCGAAGTGCTCGGACTCGTCGCGGAGGGCCTCTCCAACCCGGAGATCGCCGCCCGCCTGCACGTCGGCGAGCAGACGGTGAAAACCCACGTGAGCCGAGTCCTGGCCAAGCTGTCCCTGAGGGACCGGACCCAGGCGGTGGTAGCGGCGTACGAGTCGGGGCTTGTGGTGCCGGGGGTGGGGAGGGGTGAGTGAGAGTGCGGGGTGGGCTGGGCGGGCGGGGCGGTGGGGCCG
Source organism: Streptomyces venezuelae (assembly GCF_008642315.1). NCBI lineage: Bacteria > Bacillati > Actinomycetota > Actinomycetes > Kitasatosporales > Streptomycetaceae > Streptomyces > Streptomyces venezuelae. The sequence continues at coordinate 7,299,767 of NZ_CP029192.1, forward strand.
GGTTCGGAGCGGGCGTTGGGCGGACGGGCCGGTGGCCGGACCAGGGGCGGTTGGTCGGCGGTGGCCCGGGTCGAGGGCGGCTGGTCGGCCGGTGGCGCGGGCTAGGGGTGAGTGGGACCGGGTCCGGGGCGGATTTCTCGTGGTGGTTCCGGTCAGGGGCGGCGGCGGGGCTTGCCGCGCTTCGGGGTGCCGGAGGAGCGGGACCCCTGGCCCTGTCCGCCCTTGCCCTTCGGCTTTCCTGACGCGCCCGCGCCCGGCTTCCGCTTCGCCTTGGCATCCCGGGCCGCCTTCGCCCTGGCCACGTCCTTGTCCGTGCCCGCGCCCTTGCCCTTCGGCGGGTTCTGGGCGCGGCCCCGGGAGCTGTTGACCGTCCGGCCGCGGACGATCCCGATGAAGTCCTCGACGAGATCCGTCGTCTCGGCCTCCGGCCAGGACAGGGCGACGCGCGACTCCGGGGCACCCGTCACCGGACGGTAGGTGAGGTCCTTGCGGTGGTACAGGCGGGCCAACGACTGAGGTACGACCAGCAGACCCACCCCCGCCGCCACCAGCTCCACCGCGTCCTCGGTCGTCGCGGGACGCTCGTACGCGGGCAGGCCCGGCCGCCGCTCCCACTCCAGCGTCTCGTCCAGCGGGTGGAACACGACCTCGTCGGCGAGATCGTCGACGGACACCTCCTCGACGGCGGCGACGACGTGGTCCTTCGGGGTCACGACGACCGTCGTCTCGGTGTAGAGCGGGATCGCGCTGAGGTCCGTACGGTCAATGGGCAGCCGTACGAAACCGGCGTCGGCGCCACCCGCCCTCAGCACGTCGGGCGCCTCTGCGGCCGCCACGGTGAGGAGGGTCAGCGGGACGTCGGGCAGCCGCTCGTTCCAGATACGCACCCATTTGGCGGGCGTCACCCCCGGGACGTAGGCGAGCCGGAACGAAGGGGATACTTCCGAGCCTGTCACCTCGCCAGGCTACCCGCCGTGGTCGGGACCAGCGCACATGCTCGATACCCTGGACCCATGACGTCGCACCAGACCACCCAGACCATGAAGCCCGCGACCGCGGCGAAGAAGCTGGGTGTGTACCTCCAGGCCACGCCCGCCGAGTTCCAGGAGGGTGTCGTCTCGCGCAGCGAGCTCAACGCGCTGCAGGCCGACCCGCCCGAGTGGCTCCAGGAGCTGCGGCGCAACGGCCCGCACCCGCGCCCCGTCGTCGCGGCCAAGCTCGGCGTCTCCATCGCGGGCCTCGCGCGCGGCGGAGTGACCGAGCCGCTCACCACGGAGCAGATCGACGCGCTGAAGGAGGAGCAGCCCGGCTGGCTGCACCAGGAGCGCGCCACGCAGGCCGAGGTGCGCAAGGACGCGGTGCGGATCAAGGAAAGGCACGCGGAGCAGGCGGAGAAGCGGGCGGCACGCGGCGACGACGCGCGCGACTGAGCGGTTCCGGACGCGTTCGCTTAGGCGATGCGCCGCTTCTGCGCGACGCGCCGCTGCTGCGCGACCGTCGTCCGCTCGATCAGGGTGGGCAGCCCGGCACGGTCCGGGCCGTTCCCGTCGCACTCCGCCTACTCCGCCTGCTCCGCCCGCGGCAGCCGGTGCGCGTGCCGCGTCGCGCGGTCGATGGCCCAGATGTCCGCCATCGGTCCCAGGTGGCGCAGCTTGTCGGGGTTGACGACGAGGCGGATCATCTCGATCCGCCCGTCGACCACGTCGAGGGACAGCGTGTGGACGACCTGCCCGTCCCGGTCGCGGAAGACGGCGCCGGGCCGGCTGTTGATCTCGCACGTCTCGTGCGTCACGCCGATCCCCGCCATCCGCGGGAACGCCATCGCCAGCACCTTGGACACCTGGTCGGGACCGGCGAGCGGCCTGGACAGCTGCGGGGCGTTGCCGCCGCCGTCGCCGATCATCGACACCTCGGCGGAGAGCAGTTCCCGCAGCCCGGCCAGGTTGCCCTCGCTGAGCGCGGCGAAGAAGCGGGTCGCCAGCTCCTCCCGCTCCTCCCGCGCCGCGGCGAACCGCGGCTGCCCCGCCCGCATGTGCCGCCGCGCCCGCACGAGCAGTTGCCGGCAGGCCGCCTGGGACCGCTCCACCGCCTCGGCGACCTCCTCGAACTCGAAGCCGAACACGTCCCGCAGCACGAACACGGCCCGCTCCAGCGGACTGAGCCGCTCCAGCAGGACGAGCGCGGCCATCGACACCGACTCGGCGAGCTCCGCCGCCCGCGCCGGATCCTGGTACGGATCGTTCAGGAGCGGCTCGGGGAACCAGGGACCCACGTACTGCTCCCGCCGCACCCGCGCCGACCGCAGCACGTCGATGGCGATCCGGGTGACCGCGGCGGACAGGTACGCCTTGGTCGACGCGGGCCGGGTCGTGGAGCCGTCGAAGCGCAGCCAGGTCTCCTGCACGGCGTCCTCGGCCTCGCCCACGCTGCCCAGGATCCGGTAGGCGATCGAGAACAGCAGCGGCCGCAGCTCCTCGAACTCCTCGACCTTGCTCATACGGCTCCCCCTGTCGACGCCCGCACCCGGACGCTCAGTGCAGCTGGCCGGGCACGTAATCGCCGGCCGGCTGCTGCGTGATGATGTTCAGCCGGTTCACCATATTCATGAACCCGATGTGCACCACCAGCGCGGTGAGTTCGTCCTCGTCGTAGTGCCGGGCGGCGCGGGCCCACACCTCGTCGCCGACCCCGCCGGCCGCGTCCGCGACCCTGGTGCCCTCCTCCGCCAGCTCCAGGGCGGCACGTTCGGCCTCGGTGAAGACGGTGGCTTCGCGCCACGCCGCCACCAGGTTCAGCCGCACCGGGGTCTCGCCCGCCAGCGCGGCCTCCTTGGTGTGCATGTCGATGCAGCCCGCGCAGCCGTTGATCTGACTGACCCGGAGCGCCACCAGCTCCTGCGTCGCCGGGGGCAGCGTCGTGTCCTGCAGCGCCTTGACCCCCGACAGGAAGTACTTCATGGCCTTCCCTGCGCCCGGCCGGCTCATGTAGTTCAGTCGCGCGTCCATGCTGTGCTCCCTACGGTGACGGTCCCCGGAGTCGGCCCCTGCCGGCCCCGGCCTGTACACCCTTCGGGACGAGACAGCCGACTCCCCTGTGACACACCGAAATGTGACCTGCGTCTCGACCGGGCGCCGTGACGTCACGGATCTGCGTGGAGCTGTTGCCCTGGAGCGCACTCCACGTCGTAACGTCTCGCCCTCCAAGAGGGTGAAACGCAAGGAGAGTTGTATGCGCTATCGCGTTCTGGGCGGGACCGGCATCCAGGTCAGTCCGTACTGCCTCGGCACCATGATGTTCGGGCACGTCGGCAACGGTGATCACGACGACTGCGGCCGGATCGTCCACGCAGCCCTGGACGCGGGGATCAACTTCGTCGACACCGCCGACATGTACTCGGCGGGGGAGTCGGAGACGATCGTCGGCAAGGCGCTGCAAGGGCGCCGCGACGACGTGGTGCTCGCGACCAAGGTGCACTTCCCGATGGGGGAGGGGCCCAACCGCGGCGGCAATTCGCGGCGTTGGATCGTCCGGGCGGTCGAGGACAGCCTGCGGCGGCTGGGCACGGAGTGGATCGACCTCTATCAGGTGCACCGGCCCGACCACACGACCGACGTCGAGGAGACGCTCTCCGTCCTCACGGATCTCGTGCGACAGGGCAAGATCAGGGCGTTCGGCTGCTCCACGTTCCCGGCCGACGACATCGTCGAGGCGCATCACGTGGCCGAGCGGCGGGGGCTTCAGCGGTTCCGTGCCGAGCAGCCGCCCTACTCGCTCCTCGCCCGGGGCATCGAGAAGCGCGTGCTGCCGGTGGCCCAGCGGCTCGGCATGGGGGTGCTGACGTGGAGCCCGCTCGGTTCGGGGTTCCTGACCGGGCGCTACCGGAAGGGCCGGGTCCTCGATCTGAGCAGCGGCCGTCCGACCCTGCACCCGGGGCGCTTCGACCCGGCGGCACCGCGTACCGCCGCGAAGCTGGAAGTCGTGGAGCGGCTCGTCGCCGTGGCGGACGAACTCGGCTGTACGTTGCCGGAGTTGGCGACGGCCTTCCCGCTCGCGCACCCCGCCGTCACGTCGGTGATCATCGGGCCCCGCACGATGGAGCAGCTGCGCGACACCCTCAAGGGGGCTTCCGTGTCCCTGGACGACGCGGTCCTCGACCGGCTCGACGAGATCGTGGCCCCCGGCACCGACATCTACCCGCCGGACGGCGTGTGGACCCCGCCCGCGCTCACGGACCCGGCCCTGCGTCGACGTCCCGTGGTGTCGAGGTCCGCGGTGTGAGCCGGACGGCCGGTCGCCGGCCCGGTCAGGCCGCGGGGCAGAGCGCCGCGGCCTCGGCCGGGGCCGCGGCACGGGCCACGGTCACGGCCACGGGACGGGCCGCACCGCGGGGCGCCGTCCGCGGGCGGCGGCCGCGGGCGAAGACGACGACGCGCAGCACCACGAACCGCCCGACCCCGGCGAGCGCGGACGCGGACAGGTAGACGACCTGTTCGAGCACCGCGCCGGGCGCGGCCACCAACTGTTGCAGGACCAGCATCGCCCCGCAGGTCACCACGTACGCCGCCGCCGCGGACCCCGCCGACTGCACGTGCTGGCGCCAGGTGGCCCGGCCGCCCGCGCCGAAGGTGAAGCGGGCGTGCAGCTCGGTGGCGAGCACCGTGGAGACCACGGTGACCAGCGCGTTGGCCACGGCCCACGGCAGCGAGAGGGCGAGGCCCGCCACGGCGAAGCTGGAGGCGAGTCCCACGCCACCGCCGCAGAGCACGAAACGGGCGAACGCGTTCAAGGCGCCAGAGCCTTGGCTGTTGCCGCTGTTGCCGCTGTTGCGGGCGCGACTCCCGCGCTGTTTCCGTCTGTGCTCCGTCGTTGCCATGTCCCCGTCCCCACCCCGTCGCGACTCACCGTGTCGCCTGTGGTGCCATCATGGCACACGTGTGGCGCCATCGCGAAGAATTAATGGCGCCACGCGGCGGGTGGCGGGACGTCTGTCATCGGCGACCCGGAAAAACAAAAAGGCAAGGAGAGAGCTCTCCTTGCCACTCTCAAGTTATAGCGTCCTGGGGGGCTTGCCACAAGGCCCCGGGTGCGGCGCACAATCGTCGGCCGAAGCCACTACCTGCGGAAACGGGGCGCCGAACGATGGGCACGCAGTATGTAATCGACCTGGCCGACGTCGACGAGCGGCAGACCGCCACCGTGGGCGGGAAGGGCGCGCATCTGGGCGGACTCGCACGGATCGGCGGCGTCCGCGTGCCGGCCGGTTTCTGCGTGACGACCGACGCGTACCGGCGCGTCGTCGCGCAGGCTCCCTCCCTCGACCACCTGCTCGACCGCCTGACGGGGCTGGACCCGGACGACCAGGAGGGCGTCCGGACGCTGAGCGCGGAGATCCGCCGGGTCATCGAGGGCATCGAGGTCCCGGACGACCTCGCGGAGACGGTCACCCGCGCACTCGCCCGTACCGGCGAGGGAGCCGCCTATGCCGTACGGTCCAGCGCGACCGCCGAGGACCGGCCGACGGCCTCGTTCGCCGGCCAGCAGGACACGTATCTCAACATCGTGGGGGCGGCGGAGATCCTCCGTCACGTCAGGCGCTGCTGGGCCTCGGTCTTCACGGAGCGAGCCGTGGTCTACCGACGGCGCAACGGCGTCGACCACCGCACGGTCCACATGGCCGTCGTCGTGCAGCACATGGTCTTCCCGGACGCCGCGGGCATCCTCTTCACGGCCGACCCCGTCACGGGCGACCGGAGGACCGCCACCGTGGACGCCGGCTTCGGCCTCGGCGAGGCTCTCGTCTCCGGCCTGGTCAACCCGGACGTCTTCGCGGTGCGGGACGGCGGAGTCGTCGGCAGGACCATCGCCGCGAAGGAGCGCGCCATCCACGCGCTGCCCGACGGCGGTACGGAGGAGGTGACGGTCGACGCGCGACGGCAGAAGGAGCCCGCGCTGACGGACGAGCAGGTCGTGGAGCTCGTGGGGATCGGGCGGCGGATCGAAGCGCACTTCGGGCGCCCGCAGGACATCGAGTGGTGTCTCGCCGACGGCGGTTTCCGGATCGTCCAGAGCCGGCCCATCACCACGCTCTTCCCCGTCCCCGAGCGCGACTTCGCCGGCGAGGGCACTCAGGAGGACCGCGTCTACGTCTCCGTCGGCCACCAGCAGATGATGACCGACGCCATGAAGCCCCTCGGGTACTCCATGTGGCAGCGGACGGCCATGGCCGACATGTACGAGGCCGGCGGACGGCTCTTCGTCGACGTGACCCCGCGCCTGGCCTCGCCCGACGCCCGCGCCGCCCTCCTGGACGTCATCGGGAAGAGCGATCCGCTGACGAGGGACGCGCTGGAAACGGTCATCGACCGCGGCGGCCACGACGTCCCGCCCCCGGCCGAGGAACCGCCGACCGAGGAACCGCCGGCCGAGGCACCGGCGGCCCGCCCCCGAGCCGCCACCGCACCCACCCCACCCCCTCCCATCGAGACCGACCCTGCCATCGTCACCGAGCTGATCGCGCGCAGCGAGGCGTCCGTCGCCGCGCTGGAGCGCGACATCCGCACGAAGTCCGGCCCGGAACTGTTCGACTACCTCGACGAGGCCTTCGCCGAGCACAAGCGGGTCCTCGGCGACCCGTTGAGCTTCCAGGCGCTCATGGCGGGCATGGACGCCACCTGGTGGCTCAACGACAAGCTGCGGGAGTGGCTGGGGGAGACGAACGCGGCGGACACGCTCACCCTGTCCGCCCCGGACAACATCACGTCCGAGATGGGTCTGGCGCTGCTCGACGTCGCCGACGCGGTCCGCCCGTACCCGGAGGTCGTGGCGTATCTGCGGGGCGTCGAGGACGAGGATTTCCTGGAGAGCGACGAACTCGCGGCGCTCGAGGGCGGGGCCGAGGCGCGGGACGCCATCGAGGCCTACCTCGACCGGTACGGCGTGCGCTGCGTCGGCGAGATCGACATCACGAGGCCGCGGTGGCGCGAGCGCCCCACCGCGCTCGTCCCCGTGATCCTCGACAACGTCAGGAACTTCGGCCCCGGCGCCGCCGCGCTCCGCTTCGAGGAGGGGCGGCGGAAGGCAGCGGAGAAGGAGCGCGACGTGCTGGCGCGGCTGCGGGCCCTGCCGGACGGGGGCCCGAAGGCCGACGAGACCAAGCGGATGATCGACCGGGTCAGGACCTTCATCGGGTACCGGGAGTACCCGAAGTACGGCATCATCCAGCGCTATTTCGTCTACAAGCAGGCCCTGCTGGGCGAGGCCGAACGCCTCGTGCGGGCGGGCGTGCTCGCGGAGAAGGAGGACGTCTTCTACCTGACCTTCCAGGAACTCCACGACGTGGTGCGCACGCACCGGCTGGACGCCGGACTCGTCGAACGGCGCAAGGACGACTTCCGGTGGCACGAGGAGCTCACGCCGCCCCGTGTCCTCACCTCGGACGGCGAGGCCCTCACCGGCGCGTACCGGCGCGACGACGTGCCCGAAGGCGCCCTGACCGGTCTCGCGGTCTCCGCCGGGACCGTCGAGGGCCGGGCCCGCGTCATCCTCGACATCGCGGACGCCGACCTCGAAGCGGGCGACATCCTCGTCACCACCTTCACCGACCCCAGCTGGTCGCCCCTGTTCGTCGCCGTCGCGGGCCTGGTGACCGAGGTGGGCGGCCTGATGACGCACGGCGCGGTGATCGCCAGGGAGTACGGCCTGCCCGCCGTCGTGGGCGTGGAGAAGGCGACCCGGCTGATCCGGGACGGCCAACGGATCCGCGTCCACGGGACGTCGGGGTACGTCGAGGTCCTGTCGTAGCGCGTCCGACCGCCGAGGCCGGGAGGCGGTCCGCTCAGGCGGCGGTCACCGTGTGGAACTCGCAGAGGTCGGGGTCGCCGGAGTACGCGTAGATCCGCAGGGATGCCTTGTCGCCCGCGATGTCGTACTGGGTGAGCAGGCCCTCGGGCCTCTTGCCCGCGAAGTCGAGCGCGAGGTTGCGGTCGTCCTTGTCGTCGTCGCCGAAGCCGGGCTCCAGGTCCCAGGTGCCCTTGCCCGCCACGCCCCTGGTCGTCTCGCTGATCTTCTCGAAGTCGTCGAGCACCGGCCAGTCCTCGACGGTGAAGGTCCCGTCGGCCGCGAGGCGCAGTCGGCCGAGGGGATCGCCTCGCCAGCTGCCGACCAGGTCGTCGGCGGTGAGGCCGGCCGGGGTGTCGCCCTCCGGGCCGCACCGTACGTACCGCCCCATGCAGCCGGTCGTCGTCAGCGTCCCCACCAGGACCAGCGCCGTGGTCCCGGCCCACGCCGTGATCGTTCTTCGTACTCCCCGCACGGTGACTCCCCGTCCCCAGGGCGACCTGCGTCGCTCATCGGGCAGAGTGTCCCAGAGGGCGTGCGGGGCGCTCTCACGGCCTGGATTGCATAAAACTTCGGTGATACGTATAGTCATGCCATCCAAGAGGAGGGTTCCATGAGGGTACGCGCAGCAGTGGCAGGAGCGAGTGGGTACGCGGGCGGCGAGCTGCTGCGTCTGCTGCTCGCGCACCCCGAGGTCGAGATCGGCGCCCTCACCGGCAACTCGAACGCGGGCCAGCGCCTCGGCGCGCTGCAGCCGCATCTCCACCCGCTCGCCGACCGGATCCTGGAGCCGACGACGACGGACGTCCTCGCCGGACACGACGTCGTCTTCCTCGCGCTGCCCCACGGGCAGTCCGCCGCCGTCGCCGAGCAGCTCGGACCGGACGTCCTCGTCGTCGACATGGGCGCGGACTTCCGGCTCAAGGACGCGGGCGACTGGGAGAAGTTCTACGGGAGCCCGCACGCCGGGACCTGGCCCTACGGCCTGCCCGAACTGCCGGGCGCCCGCGCCGGGTTGGAGGGGGCCAAGCGCATCGCCGTGCCCGGCTGCTACCCCACCGCCGTCTCCCTCGCGCTCTTCCCCGCGTACGCCGCCGACCTCGTCGAGCCCGAAGCGGTGATCGTCGCCGCGTCCGGCACCTCCGGCGCGGGCAAGGCGGCCAAGCCGCACCTCCTCGGCTCCGAGGTCATGGGCAGCATGTCCCCGTACGGCGTCGGGGGAGGACACCGGCACACGCCCGAGATCGTCCAGAACCTCTCCGCCGCCGCGGGCGCCCCCGTCACCGTCTCCTTCACGCCGACCCTGGCCCCGATGCCCCGCGGCATCCTCGCCACCTGCAGCGCGAAGGCCAAGGCGGGCGTCACCGCGGAGTCCGTGCGGGACACGTACGCGAAGGCGTTCGCCGACGAGCCGTTCGTACGGCTCCTCCCCGAGGGGCAGTGGCCCGCCACCGCCTCCGTGTACGGCTCGAACGCCGTGCAGATCCAGGTCGCGTACGACGAGACGGCCGGCCGCGTCATCGTCGTCAGCGCCATCGACAACCTCACCAAGGGCACCGCGGGCGGCGCCCTGCAGAGCATGAACATCGCCCTCGGCCTCGACGAGGCCACCGGGCTCACTACGATCGGAGTCGCGCCGTGAGTGTGACGGCAGCCAAGGGATTCACGGCGGCGGGCATCGCCGCCGGCATCAAGGAGAACGGCAACCCGGACCTGGCCCTCGTGGTCAACACCGGGCCCCGCCTGGCCGCCGCGGGCGTCTTCACCTCCAACCGCGTCAAAGCCGCCCCCGTCCTGTGGTCGGAGCAGGTCCTCAAGGGCGGCCTCGTCTCCGCCGTCGTCCTCAACTCCGGCGGCGCCAACGCCTGTACGGGACCGCAGGGCTTCCAGGACACGCACGCCACCGCCGAGAAGGTCGCCGACGCGCTCTCCGTGAACGCGGGTGAGGTCGCCGTCGCGTCGACCGGACTCATCGGCGTGACGCTTCCCATGGACAAGCTCCTGCCGGGCGTCGACAAGGCCGCCGGTGAACTCTCCGCGCACGGCGGCGAGAAGGCCGCCATCGCCATCAAGACCACCGACAGCGTGCACAAGACGTCCGTGGTGACGAAGGACGGGTGGACCGTCGGCGGCATGGCCAAGGGCGCGGGCATGCTCGCCCCCGGCCTCGCCACGATGCTCGTCGTGCTCACCACCGACGCCGACCTGGAGGCCGGAGTCCTGGACCGCGCGCTGCGCGACGCCACCCGGCTCACCTTCGACCGTGTCGACTCCGACGGCTGCATGTCGACCAACGACACCGTGCTGCTGCTGGCCTCCGGGGCGGCCGACGTCACCCCGGAGTACGCCGAGTTCGCCGACGCCGTCCGCGAGGTCTGCGCCGACCTCGGCCGCCAGCTCATCGGCGACGCCGAGGGCGCGAGCAAGGACATCAAGGTCGACGTGGTCAACGCCGCGAGCGAGGCCGACGCCGTCGAGGTGGGCCGCTCCATCGCCCGCAACAACCTCCTCAAGTGCGCCCTGCACGGCGAGGACCCCAACTGGGGCCGGGTGCTCTCCGCCATCGGCACCACCTCCGCCGCCTTCGACCCGAACCAGCTGAACGTCGCCATCAACGGCGTATGGGTCTGCAAGAACGGCTCCGTCGGCGAGGACCGCGAGCTCGTCGACATGCGCTACCGGGAGGTCGTCATCACCGCCGACCTGGCGGCAGGCACGGAGTCCGCGACGATCTGGACCAACGACCTCACCGCGGACTACGTCCACGAGAACAGCGCGTACAGCTCATGAGCACTCCCACCGCGCGCAAGCACACCGCGCTCCCCAAGGCCCAGACCCTCATCGAGGCGCTGCCCTGGCTGACCCGGCACCGCGGCAAGACCGTCGTCATCAAGTTCGGCGGCAACGCCATGGTCGACGAGGCGCTCAAGGCCGCCTTCGCCCAGGACGTCGTCTTCCTGCACCACGCGGGCCTCAAGCCCGTCGTCGTGCACGGCGGCGGACCGCAGATCAGCAAGGCGCTCGACCGGCACGGCATCGTCAGCGAGTTCAAGGCGGGCCTGCGCGTCACCACCGAGGACGCCATGGACGTCGTGCGCATGGTGCTCGCAGGACAGGTGCAGCGCGAGCTCGTCGGCCTGCTCAACCAGCACGGCCCGCTCGCGGTCGGCCTCACCGGCGAGGACGCCCACACCATCACCGCCACCAAGCACCAGCCCCGCATCGAGGGCGAACTGGTCGACATCGGCCGGGTCGGCGAGATCACCGAGATCGACACCGGCGCCATCGAGGCGCTGCTCGCCGACGGCCGCATCCCGGTCGTCTCCTCGATCGCCCGCTCCCAGGACGACGGACATGTCTACAACGTCAATGCTGATACGGCGGCTTCGGCACTCGCTGCGGCGCTTGGTGCCGAGACCCTGATGGTCCTCACCGACGTCGAGGGCCTCTACGAGGACTGGCCGAACTCCGACGAGGTCATCAGCCGCCTCACCGCGAAGGAGCTGGAGACGCTGCTGCCCGAGCTGGCCAGCGGCATGGTCCCGAAGATGGAGGGCTGCCTGCACGCCGTGCGCAACGGCGTCGAGACGGCCCGTGTGATCGACGGGCGCGTCCAGCACTCGATCCTGCTGGAGATCTTCACCGACGAAGGCATTGGCACCATGGTCGTACCCGACCAGGAGGGGGAGTCATGAGCAACCAGGAGCTGACCGCGCGGTGGCGGGACGCACTCATGGACAACTACGGCACGCCGCGGCTGCCGTTGGTGCGCGGCGCGGGCACCAAGCTGTGGGACGCCGACGGCAACGAGTACCTCGACTTCGTCGGCGGCATCGCGGTCAACGCGCTCGGCCACGCCCACCCGGCGATCGTGGAGGCGGTGAGTGCCCAGATCGGCGCCCTCGGCCACGTCTCCAACCTCTTCGTCGCCGAGCCGCCCGTCGCGCTCGCCGAGAAGCTGCTGCAGCTCTTCGGCCGCGAGGGCCGGGTGTACTTCTGCAACTCCGGCGCCGAGGCCAACGAGGGCGCGTTCAAGCTCGGCAGGCTCACCGGCCGCCGGCACATGGTCGCCACTCAGGGCGGCTTCCACGGGCGCACGATGGGCGCGCTCGCGCTCACCGGACAGCCCGGCAAGCAGGAGCCGTTCGTACCGCTGCCCGGCGACGTCACCCACGTCCCCTACGGAGACGTGGACGCCCTCCGCGCGGCCGTGACCACCGACACCGCGCTCGTCATCATCGAGCCGATCCAGGGCGAGAACGGCGTCGTCGTGCCGCCCGCGGGCTACCTCAAGGCGGCCAGGGAGATCACCGAGGCCACCGGGACGCTCCTCGTCCTCGACGAGGTGCAGACCGGAATCGGCCGCACCGGCCACTGGTTCGACCACCTGGCGCACGACGGCGTACAGCCCGACATCGTCACGCTCGCGAAGGGTCTCGGCGGCGGGCTCCCGCTCGGCGCGACCGTCGCGTTCGGCGCCGCCGCCGAGCTCTTCACGCCCGGTCACCACGGCACGACGTTCGGCGGGAACCCCGTCGCCTGCGCCGCGGGCCGCGCCGTGATCGACACGATCGAGGCGGAGGGGCTGCTCGACAACACCAAGCGCGCGGGCGAGAGGCTGCGCGACGGAATCGAGTCACAGGGACACCCGCTCGTACGGCATGTAAGGGGCTCGGGCCTCCTGCTGGGTATCGTGCTCACCGAGCCGCTCGCGCCGAGGGTGCAGCAGGTGGCTCAGGACGCCGGCTTCCTCGTGAACGCGCCCGCCCCCGATGTCGTACGGCTGATGCCGCCGCTGAACGTGCGCGACGAAGAGGTGGACGCGTTCCTCGGGGCGCTGCCCGGCATCCTGGGCAAGGCTCTTGAAGCCGACGGGGACGAACGATCCGGAGAATGAGACGACGATGAGCCAGGCGCAAGGCAACGAGCACGCCGACCACGCGGGTCCCGCCGTACCGCAGACCCGCACCGCACGTCACCGCCGGATCGTGGACATCCTCAACCGGCAGCCGGTGCGCTCCCAGAGCCAGCTGGCGAAGCTGCTCGCCGACGACGGCCTGACGGTCACCCAGGCGACGCTCTCCCGCGACCTGGACGAGCTGAACGCGGTGAAGATCCGCAACGCCGAGGGCGACCTCATCTACGCGGTCCCGAGCGAGGGCGGCTTCCGCACCCCGCGCGCGCCGCTGGGCGAGTCGGCCAAGGAGGAACGGATGCGCCGCCTCTCCGCGGAGCTCCTGATCTCCGCGGAGGCCTCGGCCAACCTCGTCGTCCTGCGCACGCCACCGGGCGCGGCCCAGTTCCTGGCCTCCGCGATCGACCAGGCCGAACTCCACGACATCCTGGGCACGATCGCGGGCGACGACACGCTGATGCTGATCAGCAGAGAGCCGACGGGCGGCCAGGCCCTGGCGGACCACCTCCTCCGCCTGGCCTCCAACGAGCACTAGGCCTGCGCCCGTTCGCGCCCTACGGTTCACCGCATGAGTGGACGACGTGCGCGTTCCTTACCGCTCCTCACCGCCGCCTGCGGTGCCGCGCTGCTGCTGATCACCTCCTGTGGAAGCGACATCGGCACGCCCGCCGCGCGCGCCGGTGAGGCGAAGCCCTCCGCGTCCGGTGGCGACGGAGGCCGCTTCGAGGTGAAGTGCTACGGCGCCTTCACCGACTTCGAGGGCACCCCGCCGACCGGTCATCCGACGGTCTGCCCCGAGCGGCCCGCGTCCCGCCCGACGCCCACGGTCACCATGACGCCCCGCTTCGACCGGTCCAGGGGCTGGAGAGGGCCGACCTGCACGCCGCGGGACAGCCGGGGCGTGACCCGGCACGGGTCCCTGGTGACGTGCCTGCCGAACGGTGACGAGCACGAGTGGGTGTGGCCGGCGGGTCCGAGCGAGGACCAGCCCTGTGTCGACGCGGGCGAGTGGGTCATCCGCACCCCTCTGCGCAGCATGGTCTGCCGCGACGGGGCCTGGGTGCGCGAGCCGTTGAAGAATCCCGCCCCCGCGCCCTCGGACACGTCGAAGCCCCGACTGCATCCTCCCGCCGGAAGGTGGCACACGGGCGTTCCCGGGTCCTGACCGGTCGGACCCCGGCTCAGGACGTCTCGGACCGCCGCGCCCGATACGCCATCCACGCCGCCACCAACGCCCCCGAAACGTTGTGCCACACGGAGAACACCGCCGCCGGCAGTGCGGCGAGGGGGCTGAAGTGGGCCGTGGCCAGGGAGGCTGCCAAACCTGAGTTCTGCATGCCCACCTCGAACGCCATCGCGCGGGACGCCGGCGGGCCGAGTCGGGAGAGTTTGCCCGCGCCGTAGCCCAGTGCCAGGCCGAGGCCGTTGTGCAGGAACACCGCGAGGAAGACCAGCGCCGCCGCCGACTTGATCGCCGCGGCGCTGCCCGCGACGACGATGGCGACGATCGCCGCGATGGTCAGCGCGGACAGCCACGGCAGCGCGCCGAGCACCCGGTCGACGTACCGTCCGAAGAGCAGGCGTACGAGCAGGCCCGCGATCACCGGGAGCAGCACGGTCTTGAAGATGTCCGTGACCATCGAGCCCGCGTCGACCGGCAGGTACTCGCCCGCGAGCAGCAGGGTCAGGGGCGGGGTGATGAGGGGGGCCAGGACCGTGGAGACCGTGGCGACCGATACGGAGAGCGCCACGTCGCCGCGCGCCAGATACGTCACGACGTTGGACGCCGTGCCGCTCGGCGCGCAGCCCACCAGGATCACGCCGGCCGCCAACTGCGGCGAGAGGCCGAGCGCGTGGGCGATGAGCCAGCCTAGGCCCGGCATGATCACGTAGTGCGCGACGAGGCCGAGCGCGACGGCCCAGGGCCGTTTGACGACGCCCTGGAAGTCGAGCGGGGTCATGGTCAGGCCCATGCAGAACATCACCACGCCGAGCAGGTACGGGACGTTCGTGCCCCAGCCTTCGAAGGCGTCCGGCAGGGCGAGTCCGAGGGCGCCCGCGGCCAGGACGAGGACGGGGAAGACGGTGACGGCGCGGCGGGCCGCCTTGTCGGCCGGGTCCGTCTCTGCGGTGATCTGTTCGGGGTGCACGGCGCGATGCAACGCTCCGGCCGTGGGCGCGTGCAACCCCGTCTCGATATGTGGTCCCTACACGGAGGGTTCGGACGCGGCGGGGGCGGGTGGCAGGGGGAGGGGGAGTCCGGGGAGCCCGTCGATGCTCTGCGCGATGTGGTCCTTCTTGGTGAAGTACGCGTTGAGCGACGCGTCGTCCTCGCGCGCGAACCGCTTGCCGTGCAGGTCGCGGTCCTCGTCGTACGTCATGAAGGGGACCGCGTATCCGCAGGTGTCGCGGATGAGGTCGGCGTGCACGAGGATGATCGCGCGCAGCCCGTGCGGTGCCGGGTCGATGCCGGGGAAGTGGCCGAGGAGCTCCGCGAAGCGCGGGTCGTCGCGGAAGACGGGCTCGCCGCGCCCGTGCACCCGCACGATGTTCGGCGGCCCCTGGAACGCGCACCACATGAGCGTGATGCGGCCGTTCTCCCGCAGGTGGGCGATGGTCTCGGCGTTGCTGCCCGCGAAGTCGAGATAGGCGACGGTCCGGTCGTCGACGACGGCGAAGGAGCCCTTGAGGCCCTTGGGGGAGAGGTTGATCGTGCCGTCGTCGGCGAGGGGCGCGGTCGCGGTGAAGAACATCGGCTGTTCCTCGATGAACGTGCGGAGCCTGCCGTCTATGCGCTCGTGAGTCTTTCCCATGGCTGCGGATTATCGACCAGAGTCCTTTGGCTGTCTAACGACCCCGCGCCAGCCGCCACATTGACGAAACATACGGTGCACTGCATACTCATGCATAGAACGTCATGCAACGCCACGCAGGGAGGGGCCCATGACCGAGCGCGTCGTACTCGCCTACTCGGGCGGTCTGGACACCTCCGTCGCCATCGGCTGGATCGCCGAGGAGACGGGCGCCGAAGTGATCGCCGTCGCCGTCGACGTCGGCCAGGGCGGCGAGGACCTCGACGTCATCCGCAAGCGCGCGCTCGCCTGCGGAGCCGTGGAGGCCGAGGTCGTCGACGCCAGGAACGAGTTCGCCGAGGAGTACTGCCTCCCGGCGATCAAGGCCAACGCCCTCTACATGGACCGCTATCCGCTGGTCTCCGCCCTCTCGCGCCCCGCCATCGTCAAGCATCTGGTCGCCGCCGCCGAGAAGCACGGCGCCGGTACCGTCGCCCACGGCTGCACCGGCAAGGGCAACGACCAGGTGCGGTTCGAGGCAGGCATCGTCGCCCTCGCCCCCGGCCTCAAGTGCATCGCCCCCGTCCGTGACTACGCGATGACCAGGGACAAGGCGATCGCCTTTTGCGAGGAGAAGGGGCTCCCGATCGCCACCACCAAGAAGTCCCCCTACTCCATCGACCAGAACGTCTTCGGACGCGCCGTCGAGACGGGCTTCCTGGAGGACATCTGGAACGCGCCGATCGAGGACATCTACGAGTACACCGCGAACCCGGCCGATCCGCGCGAGCCCGACGAGGTCGTCGTCTCCTTCGAGGCGGGCGTGCCGGTCGCCGTCGACGGCGAGCCCGTCACCGTCCTCCAGGCGATCCAGAGGCTCAATGAGCGCGCGGGCGCACAGGGCGTCGGCCGGATCGACATGGTCGAGGACCGCCTCGTCGGCATCAAGTCCCGCGAGGTGTACGAGGCTCCGGGCGCCCTCGCCCTCATCACCGCCCACCAGGAGCTCGAGAACGTCACCGTGGAGCGTGAACTCGCGCGCCACAAGCGGCAGGTCGAGCAGCGCTGGGGCGAGCTGGTCTACGACGGCCTGTGGTTCTCCCCGCTCAAGCGGGCCCTTGACGGTTTCGTCAACGAGGCGAACCAGTACGTCACCGGCGACATCCGGATGACCCTGCACGGGGGACGCGCCGTCGTGACGGGCCGCAGATCCAGCCAGTCCCTCTACGATTTCCACCTCGCCACCTACGACTCGGGCGACACGTTCGACCAGTCCAAGGCGCAGGGCTTCATCGAGATCTTCGGTCTCTCCGCGAAGATCGCCGCACGGCGCGACCCGCAGAACCCGTAACAGTTTTCAGCGACAGCAGCGACAGCTTGAGGAGCACGTGCAGTGAGCAGCAACAACGGCGGTGACGTCCGGCTCTGGGGCGGACGGTTCGCCGACGGACCCGCAGAGGCCCTCGCGAAGCTGTCGGCATCGGTCCACTTCGACTGGCGCCTCGCCCCGTACGACATCGCGGGCTCCCGCGCCCACGCGCGCGTGCTCCACACGGCGGGCCTGCTCACCGAGGACGAGCTGACCGGCATGCTGGACGGGCTCGACCGCCTGGAGGCCGACGTCGCCGACGGCTCGTTCGTCGGCACCATCGCCGACGAGGACGTCCACACCGCCCTGGAGCGCGGTCTGCTGGAGCGGCTCGGCCCGGACCTCGGCGGGAAGCTGCGGGCCGGACGGTCCCGCAACGACCAGGTGGCGACGCTCTTCCGGATGTACCTGCGCGACCACGCCCGGATCATCGGCGGCCTGCTCGCCGAACTCCAGGGCGCGCTCGTCGGCCTCGCCGAGGCGCACCCCGACGTCGCGATGCCGGGCCGCACGCACCTCCAGCACGCCCAGCCCGTCCTCTTCGCGCACCACGTCCTCGCGCACGTCCAGTCCCTCTCCCGGGACGCGGAGCGGCTGCGGCAGTGGGACGCCCGGACGGCCGTGTCGCCGTACGGCTCCGGCGCGCTCGCGGGATCCTCGCTCGGCCTCGACCCGGAGGCGGTCGCCAGGGACCTCGGCTTCGAGCACGGCTCGTCGGCCAACTCCATCGACGGGACGGCCTCCCGCGACTTCGTCGCCGAGTTCGCCTTCATCACCGCGATGATCGGCGTGAACCTCTCCCGGATCGCCGAGGAGGTCATCATCTGGAACACGAAGGAGTTCTCCTTCGTCACCCTCCACGACGCCTTCTCGACCGGCTCGTCGATCATGCCGCAGAAGAAGAACCCGGACATCGCCGAGCTTGCGCGCGGCAAGTCGGGCCGCCTCATCGGCAACCTGACGGGTCTGATGGCGACCCTCAAGGCCCTCCCGCTCGCGTACAACCGCGACCTCCAGGAGGACAAGGAGCCGGTCTTCGACTCCTGCGACCAGCTGGAGATCCTGCTGCCCGCCTTCACCGGCATGATGGCGACGCTCACCGTCCACCGGGAGCGCATGGAGGAGCTGGCCCCGGCCGGCTTCTCGCTCGCCACCGACATCGCCGAGTGGCTCGTCAAGCAGGGCGTGCCGTTCCGCGTCGCGCACGAGGTCGCGGGCGAGTGCGTGAAGGTCGCCGAGGCCGAGGGCAAGGAGCTGGACGACCTCACCGACGACCAGTTCGCGAAGATCTCCGAGCACCTCACCCCCGAGGTGCGCACCGTCCTGAACGTGCCGGGCGCGCTCGCCTCCCGCAACGGCCGGGGCGGCACCGCCCCCTCGGCCGTCGCCGACCAGCTCGCCGACGTCAAGGCCGACCTGTCCGTCCAGAAGGAGTGGGTGGGCGCCCGCGGGTGACCCGCAGGTGAGAAAAGGGCGTCGCGGGTTACGTTGACGGGGAGATCCCCTACGACGAGGAGCCCGCGATGCCCTTCGACCGGCTGGCCGCAGCCACGACCCCGACCGCGCACCTGGGGCTCGGTCTCGCCGCCGTCGGCAGGCCCGGTTACATCACGCTCGGCCGAGACACCGACCTGCCGATCGACCGGACCGTCGACGCCCTGCGCGAACGCACCCTCGAACTCCTCGACGCCGCCTACGCGTCGGGGGTCCGCTACATCGACGCGGCCCGCTCGTACGGCCGCTCCGAGGACTTCCTCGCCGACTGGCTGAAGTCCAGGCCGGACGTCCGCGACGTCGTCATCGGCAGCAAGTGGGGCTACACGTACACGGCGGACTGGCGCACCGACGCCGACGGTCCGCACGAGGTCAAGGACCACAGCCCGGCCGCGTACGAACGGCAGCGCGCCGAGACCGCCGAACTCCTCGGCGACCGGCTCGACCTCTACCAGGTGCACTCCGTGACGCCCGAGAGCCCGGCGCTCACCGACAAGGAACTCCACGCACGCCTCGCCGGACTCGCGGCGGAGGGCGTCACCGTCGGCCTCTCCGTCAGCGGTCCCGAGCAGGCCGCCGCGATCCGCGCCGCCCTGGAGGTGACCGTCGACGGGGAGCCGCTCTTCCGCACGGTCCAGGCGACGTACAACATCCTGGAGACCTCCGCCGGCCCCGCGCTCGCCGAGGCCCACGAAGCGGGCCTCACCGTGCTCGTCAAGGAAGGCCTGGCCAACGGCCGCCTCGCCGATCCGTACGCCCCCACCGCGCTGCGCGAGGTCGCCGAGGAGACGGGTCTGGGCTGCGACGCGGTGGCGCTCGCCGTCCTCCTCGCCGAACCGTGGACGGGCGTCGTCCTCTCCGGCGCGGCCACGCCGGTCCAGCTGGTCTCCAACCTGCACGCCGCGGCCGTCGACCTGGACGCGGGGCAGGTCGAGCGGCTGGTGGGCCTGGTACAGGATCCGGCGGCGTACTGGGAGGGCCGCGCGCGGCTGCCCTGGAACTGACGACGGCGGAGCAACGGTCGACCGTCAACCCATGAGACATGCCTGTCTCACACGGCTTATGCTTGTCTCATGTCAGTCGATCGCGACCAGGTCCTGCGCAGCGCCGCGGCCCTGCTCACCCGCAAGGCCACCGCCACGATGGACGAGGTCGCCCGTGCCGCGGGCATCAGCAGGGCGACCCTCCACCGCCACTTCGCGGGCCGCGACGCCCTCGTGCGCGCCCTGGAGGAGCTCGGCCTCCAGGAGTGCGAGGCCGCTCTCGTCCGGGCCAGGCTCGACGAGGACGGCGCCGGTGACGCGCTGCGCCGCCTGGTGCGGGAGGTCGAGCCCGCCGCGGGCCTGCTCGCCTTCCTCTACACGGAGAACCAGCTCTTCGAGGGCGACGCGCAGAACGACGGCTGGTCCCACATCGACGACCGGCTCGCCGCGCTCTTCCGGCGCGGCCAGGAGAACGGCGAGTTCCGTATCGACCTGACACCCGTCTGGCTCACCGAGGCGTTCTACGGCCTCATCGGCTCCGGCGCCTGGGCCGTCCAGGACGGCCGGGTGGCCGCCAAGGACTTCTCGTACATGATCGCCGAGCTGCTGATCGGCGGCGCACAGCGGAGAGTGGACTCATGACCAGCACCCACAAGGAAGCCGCGGCGCCGGAGATCGAGCGCAGCCCCGGCCGCTGGCTCGCCCTCGCCGTGCTCGCGCTGGCCGTGCTCCTCGTCGCCGTCGACGCGACCGTGCTCGGCCTGGCGACGCCGTACATCAGCGAGGACCTCAAGCCCTCCGGCACCCAGCTCCTCTGGATCGGCGACGTCTACTCGTTCGTCATCGCCGGTCTGCTCGTCTCCATGGGCAGCCTCGGCGACCGCATCGGCCGCAAGAAGCTGCTGCTCACCGGAGCGGTCGCCTTCGGCGCGGTGTCGGTCCTGAACTCCTACGCGACCAGTCCCGAGATGATGATCGTGGCCCGCGCGCTGCTCGGTGTCGCGGGCGCGACGCTGATGCCGTCGACGCTGGCGCTGATCCGCAACATCTTCCACGACCCGCGCGAGCGCAGCCTCGCCGTCGGCATCTGGGGCGCCATGGCGTCCGCGGGCGCGGCGGTCGGGCCCGTCGTCGGCGGCTTCCTGCTCGAACACTTCTGGTGGGGTTCGGTCTTCCTGATCAACCTGCCGGTGATGGCCGTGCTCGTCCTGGTCGGCATCAAGTTCCTGCCCGAGTCCAAGAACCCGGCCCCGGGCCCGTGGGACCTGGTCAGCGTCGTGCTCTCCCTCATCGGCATGATCGCCGTCGTGTACGCCATCAAGGAGGCGGCCGCGCACGGGCTGCGCTGGGACGTGGCCGCGGCGGCGGTCGTGGGCGTCGCCGCGCTGGTCTGGTTCGTACGCCGCCAACTCACGCTTCCCGCTCCGCTCCTGGACATGCGCCTCTTCCGCAACCGCGGGTTCTCCGGCGCGGTCCTCGCCGACCTCCTCACCGTCCTCGGCCTCTCCGGCCTGGTCTTCTTCCTCTCCCAGTTCCTCCAGCTCGTGCAGGGGAGGCGGCCGTTCGAGGCGGGCCTGGCCGAACTGCCCGCGGCGGCGGGCGCGGTGGGCGCGGGCCTGATCGCGGGCATGGTGGCGCGCCGCTTCTCCGTACGCATCGTGGTCGCCGGCGGCCTGGCGGCGGTAGGCCTCTCCCTCGCCGTGCTCACGGCACTCGACCAGAGCACGGGGTATCCGCTCCTGGGAGCGGCTCTCCTGGTGGTCGGCATCGGCGCGGGCTTCTCGTTCACGGTGACGGCCGACGTGATCCTGTCGAGTGTGCCCAAGGAGCAGGCGGGCGCGGCGTCCGCGGTCTCGGAGACGGCGTACGAGCTGGGCGCGGCGCTCGGCATCGCGCTGCTCGGCTCCATCGTCACCGGCGTCTACCGCGACTTCACGGCACCGCCGGGCACGCCGGGGGACGTGGCGTCGGCGGCGCACGAGTCGTTGGGCGGCGCGGTGGAATCCTCGGCGTCGCTTCCCTCCGCCGAGGCGGACGTCCTCCTCCACTCCGCCCAGTCGGCCTTCGTCGACGGCCTCCGCCTGGCGGCGGGCGTGGGCGCGGCGGTCCTCCTCGCCACGGCGGCGGCAGCGTGGTTCCTCCTCAAGGGCCAGCGGCTGGAGGACGGCGTGGAGCACTGAGGCCCGCGGAACTTCCGGGTGCGGCCCCGCGGTAGTTGCTCACGCAGGCTTGTCCGTCTGCGGCCCCGCCGCGGCCGCTCGCGCAGTTCCCCGCGCCCCTGGGCCCGTTGCGCTCGCGCCGGTTCTCTGTCCGCGGCCCCGCCGTGGCCGCTCGCGCAGTTCCCCGCGCCCCTGGGTTCGTTGTGCTTGCGCTGGGTGTGCGTCTGCGGGTCGGTCGTGGTTGCTCGCGCAGTTCCTCGCGCCCCTGAACCCACCCCGGCCGACCGCCCACGTCGCGGCGCCGGGAGCTTTTCAGGGGCGCGGGGAACTGCGCGCTCAGCCCCCTGCGGCCCGCGGGCGAAATGGTTCGCCGGAGGTGCCTCAGGGCGGGGCGCAGGCGAGGACGGGCCGGGGCGGGAGCTTTTGAGGGGCGCGGGGAACTGCGCGCTCAGGCCCCTGTGGTCCGCAGGCGAAATGGGTCGCGGCGAGTGCCCCCGTGTGGGGCGCAGTCGAAGGCGGGCCGGGCGTGGGGATTCAGGGGCGCGGGGAACTGCGCGAACGGGCACCCGCGCGCCGGGTCCGGAACGGGGAACGCCCGCCCCGGTGCAGGAGGGAATGACCTCCGCACCGGTGCGGGCGCACCAGTAATCCGCTCAAGCCCCGCAGGGCTACGCCGCCTTCGCCTTCGTGGCGTACATGTCCACGTACTCCTGCCCGGAGAGCAACATGACCTCCGTCATCACGGAGTCCGTCACCGCCCGCAGCACATACCGGTCCCGGTCCATCCCGTCGTACCGCGAGAACTCCATCGCCTCACCGAAGCGGACCGTCACCTTCCCCGGCCGGGGAACACCCTTGCCGCCCGGCTGGAGCTTGTCCGTGCCGATCATCGCGAAGGGGACGACGGGCGCACCCGTCATGAGCGTGAGTCGGGCGATGCCCGTACGACCTCGGTACAGCCGCCCGTCGGGCGAACGCGTGCCCTCGGGGTAGATGCCGAAGACCTTGCCGTCGTCGAGGATGCGCCGCCCGGTCATCAGCGCCGCGACCCCACCACGACCACCGTCACGGTCTACGGGAATCATGCCGACGCCCGTGAAGAACCATGCCATGAGGCGACCCTTGAAGCCCTTGCCGGTGACGTACTCGTCCTTGCCGATGAAGAACACCGGACGGTTGGTCACCAGCGGCAGGATCATCGAGTCGATGAACGTCAGGTGGTTTCCGGCCAGAATGACGGGCCCGGTCCCCGGGATGTTCTCGGCGCCTTCTACCCGTGGGCGGAACATCAGGCGCAAGAACGGTCCGAGCACTGCCTTGATGAGCGCTAGACGGGACAACAGGCCCTCCGGTGTCAACGGGTCGACGACGAGTAAGTGCAGGTGAGTACGGTACTCGCGGGCCACCGCCCTTTGCACATCGGGTTCATGGACCCGATACACAGTGTTGACCTGATTCTGTGCCGTGTTGCCCGGGGTTGTCGCCTGTGTGACGACCGTATCCCCACGGGACGGGCGTGGCCCGAAGTAGTGGTCCTTGTCACGCACGTACTTCGCTCTGCGTGGCGGCCCCCGGACACGGGCCGCCACTCCGATCGTGCGCCCACTCGCCACGCCGCGTCATCCCGCCGTTCCTCCCAGGGTCTCCCACACGTCACTCCCGGCCACCTACGATCGGTCCCGCTTTGTCAGGTGCAAGGCAGCGGGACATCGGGAGGAGCGCCAATGGCGACGCAGGATTCGGGTCAGCAGCAGCCGGGGACGAGCCCGGGGCGCCGAGCGCTACTGGGAGCGGCGATCGCCGGTGCGGGAGCCGCCGCGGTCGGCCTGCCCGGCGTGGCGAGAGCCGACGAACGGCACGGCGGGGGACACGGCGGGCACGGCGGACATGGCGGATACCCGTCCCTGCCCGTACCGACAGTCGTCGCGCACCGCGGCACCAGCGGCTATCGGCCGGAACACACCCTCGGCTCGTACCAGCTCGCCCTCGACATGGGCGCGCACGTCATCGAGCAGGATGTGGTGCCCACCAAGGACGGCCACCTCGTCTGCCGTCACGAGAACGACATCACCGCGACGACGGACGTCTCGGCGCACCCCGAGTTCGCGTCCCGCAAGACCACCAAGTCCGTGGACGGCACCTCGCTCACCGGCTGGTTCACCGAGGACTTCACGCTCGCCGAGCTGAAGACGCTGCGGGCCAAGGAGCGCATCCCCGGCACCCGCCAGCGCAACACCCTCTACGACGGCCGCTGGGACGTGCCCACCCTCGAAGAGGTCTTCCGGTGGGCCGAGAAGGAGGGCCGCAAGCGCGGCAGGCCGGTCTGGCTGCACATCGAGACCAAGCACCCCACCTACTTCCGCAAGCTGGGCCTCGGCCTGGAGGAGCCCCTCGCCAAGCTCCTGCGCCGCTACGGCCGCCACAAGAAGAACTCGCCGAACTTCCTCCAGTCCTTCGAGCCCAGCAGCATCCAGCGCCTGGCCAAGCTGGTCTCCGCGCCGCGCGTCGTGCTCCTGTCCACCGCGGGCTCCCGCCCCTGGGACTTCGTCGAGGCGGGCGACCCGCGCACCGTCGCAGACCTGATCACGCCCAAGGGCCTGCGGTGGATGGCCGGCTTCGCGCAGGGCATCGGCCCGACCCTCGACCTGGTCATCCCGCGCAAGGCCGACGGCAGCCTCGGCACGCCGACCAAGCTGGTCAAGGACGCGCACGCGGCAGACCTGATCCTGCACCCGTACACGATGCGCAACGAGAACACCTTCCTGCCCACGAACTTCAGGAAGGGCACCGACCCGAACGCCTACGGCGACGCCTTCGGCGCCTTCAAGGCGTACTTC
The DNA here is from genome assembly GCF_008642315.1 of Streptomyces venezuelae. NCBI lineage: Bacteria > Bacillati > Actinomycetota > Actinomycetes > Kitasatosporales > Streptomycetaceae > Streptomyces > Streptomyces venezuelae. The sequence continues at coordinate 7,324,152 of NZ_CP029192.1, forward strand.
GAGACGGGCATCGACGGGATCTTCTCCGACAACTGCGACACCGCCCTGCTCGCGGCCGCGGACTTCGTCAACAAGTGAGGTCCCGGACCCGGTTGGGGTGAGACACGGCCGCTCCGGAAACCTCGCACCGGAGCGGCCGCGTCCCGCCGTGCATGACGTACGACCTCCTCCCCGCGCTCATCCCCACCCTGCGCCCGCTGCTCGCCGCCGAGGCGTCCGCGGAGGCGCTCGGCTCCGGCACGGACCCCGGCGACCTCGAACAGGCCGTCTGGCTCCGCCTCCTGGAGCGCCTGGAGTCCGACGGGCCGCCCGCCGACCCCGCGCTGTGGCTGCGCGGCGCCGTCCAGGCCGAGGCGCGCCTGACCAGGCGCACCAGCCGCGAGGAGGCGGCGTACGCCACCGAACCCGCCGACGACACCGAGCGCGGCCCTGAGGAGCGCGCCCTGTCCGCCGACCGGAACCGCACCCTGCACGCCGCCGTGCGCAGGCTCCCCGGACGCTGCCCCGGCCTCATGGCCGCACTGCTGTCCCCCAAAGACCTCACCTACCGCGAAATCGCAGGGGAGTTGGGAATGTCACAGGGGAGTCTGGGGCCCGAACGTTCCCGTTGCCTGGGATGCCTGCGCAGAATGCTGGCGGCGGAGGTTGCGGCTCCTGCACCGTGGGGAATGGAGCGTTAGACAACCGGTGGAGCAGGTGAGCGGGAGGCATGCACACATGGGCATGAGCGTGACCATCTCGGTGGCGGCGGCGGACGACCAGGACGCCGCCGAGCAGATCCTCAAACTGCAGTACCTCTGCTACCAGAGCGAGGCCGAGATCTACGGCGACTACTCGATCGAACCCCTGACGCAGTCCCTGGAGTCCCTCAGGGGCGAACTGGACTCGGGCACCGTCCTCGTCGCCCGGCTCGGCACCGAGGTGGTGGCCTCCGTGCGCGGCACGGTCGGCGCCAACGGCACGGCACGGATCGGCAAGCTCATCGTCCACCCCAGAATGCAGCGCCACGGCCTGGGCGGCCGCCTCCTCGACGCGATCGAGCAGCGGCTCGGAGCCGAGGGCACGGCCAAGTGCTTCGAGCTCTCTTCGGGGCACCGCAGCGAGCAGAACCTGCAGCTCTACAGGAAGCACGGGTACGCGGCCGTGAGCAGCCGCCGTGTGGACGACCGCCTCACGGTGCTGACGTTCGCGAAGGAGGCGGCCGCGGGAACGTACGTGGCCAGCGCCTAGCGTGCCGCCGAAGCCTTCCGCGCCTTGTTCAGCCAGAAGATCGCCGTCACCGGCAGGATCACCGGGATGAAGAGGTAGCCCATCCCGAAGTCCGACCACACCGTGGCGTCCGGGAAGGCGGACGGTTCCACCAGCGTCCAGGTGCCCACGGCCAGGACGCCCACGAGCTCGGCGGCGCAGCACACCAGCGCCGCCGTGCGGGCCGTGGAGCCGCCGCGCACCAGCGAGTACGTGATGAAGCCGTAGACGAGGCCCGCGACCGCGGACAGCGAGTACGCGAGCGGGGCCTTGTCGAAGTCCGTGGAGATCTGCACGGCCGAGCGGGACACGGCGCCGACCACCATCACGCCGTACAGCCACACCAGCAGGATGCCCGGGCCCGTGATGAGCTTCTGGCGGGTCTCGGGGGTCTCGGGAGGCTCGCTCTCTCTGGTCACCGTCACCTCAGCCTCCCCAGATGTCGTAGAGCCGCACTTCGAGCACGGCGAGGACCACTCCGCCCGCGGCGACCGTCACGGAGCCCCAGCGGGTCCGCTCGGCGAGGGACATGAAGCCGGCGGCGGGCACACAGGCGAACGCGCCGATCAGATACGCCACGAAGATCGTCGTGCCCTGCTCCGCGTGCTCGCCGCGTGCGAGCTGCACGATGCCGGCGATCAGCTGGACGGCGGCCAGGAGGGTCACGACGCCCATCCCGATGAAGTGCCAGTCCTTGGTCGGCTGGTCGCGGTAGGCGGCGAAACCGCACCACGCGGCGAGGGCGAGCGCGGCCACGGAGGTCGCGATCGTCAGGGCAACAAGCATGTCCGTGACTTTATTACGGGGCCTTCGGCCCGGTGCGCGCGGCCCTCGGCCCGTTGCACGCCCCAGGGAGGCGCCACGTACGCTCGATGATTATGAAGATCCATGCTGACGCGCTCCTGTTCGACAACGACGGCACCCTCATCTCCTCCATGGAGTCGGTGTACCGCTGCTGGTCGCGGTGGGCGCAGGAGTACGGGATCACCGCGGAGGAGTTCGCCGCGGTCGAGCTGCACGGGCGGCCCGCCGCCGAGATCGCCGCCGACCTGCTGCCGCCGGAGAAGATCGCCGAGGCCGTCGCCCGCATCGAGGAGCTCGAGGTCTCCGACGTCGCGGGCGGAGTCGTCCTGCTGCCCGGCACCCGCGAGCTCCTGGAGTCCCTGCCCACCGAGCGCTGGGCCGTGGTCACCTCCGCGACCCGCGCCCTGGGCGAGGCCCGGCTCGCCGAGGTGGGCCTGCGTCCCGGCCTCGTCATCGCCGCCGACGACATCACGCGCGGCAAGCCCGACCCGGAGCCCTTCCTCCTCGCCGCCGACAAGCTCGGCGTCGACCCCGCCCGCTGCGTCGTCTTCGAGGACGCCCCCGCGGGACTCCAGGCGGGCCGGGCGGCCGGCATGAAGACCGTGGCGTTGACCACAACCCACCAGGCGTCCGAGCTCCCCGCCGGCCTCGCCGACGTCGTCGTCAAGGACCTCTCCGCCGTGTCCGCGCAGGCCACGGAGGGCGGCGTGGAGATCGTCGTCGCCGACTGAGCCCTCCGTCCCCGGCGTCCGCGGCCGTCCCACCGCTGTCCGTATACCGGACAGCGGTGGTGGACAGCGACCACACGCGTGTTTTACTTGGGCCCATGACCACGACGAGCAGCCGCACCCCTGCGACCGAGGCGATCACGACGCCCGGTGCTCGTTGTATGTGTCGAATGTGCGCCTTCTGAGGGCCCCCGCACCACTGAAGAGCCTCGCGCCCCGAAGCGAAGCCGCTGTGCCGCGCTCCTGACCGACGGACCCGTTTGACCCGGTCTCGATCGAGTCGACAAGTCGACGTAGGAAGCGAGCCTGCCCCGCGCACACGTCCTCCGGTTCCACCGCACCACCACCGCGAGAACCGTGCCGCGTTCCGAACGAATGCCCCGTGCCCGGCCACCCCGCGCCGCGCACTCGACAGTGACGGAAATCCTGTGATCACCACTTCCGGCCTCACCAAGGTCTACCGCTCACGCGGTCGTGAAGTAACCGCCCTCGACGGAGTCGACCTGCACGTCCGCGAGGGCGAGGTGTACGGCGTCATCGGCCAGTCCGGCGCCGGCAAGTCCTCCCTGATCCGCTGCGTCAACCTCCTGGAGCGCCCCACCTCCGGCACCGTGACCGTCGCGGGCCAGGACCTCACCGCCCTGGCGGGCCGCGGCCCCCGCGCCGGCAAGGAACTGCGCAAGGCCCGCAGCCGCATCGGCATGGTCTTCCAGCACTTCAACCTGCTGTCCTCGCGCACCGTGCAGGACAACGTCGAGCTGCCCCTGGAGATCCTCGGACTCAGCGGCGCCGAGCGCTCCCGCAAGGCCCTCGAACTCCTCGACCTGGTCGGCCTCGCCGACAAGGCCAAGTCCTACCCGGCCCAGCTCTCCGGCGGCCAGAAGCAGCGCGTCGGCATCGCCCGCGCCCTGGCCGGCGACCCGAAGGTGCTCCTCTCCGACGAGGCGACCAGCGCCCTCGACCCCGAGACCACCCGCTCCATCCTCCAGCTCCTGCGCGACCTCAACCAGCAGCTCGGCCTGACCGTCCTGCTCATCACGCACGAGATGGACGTCGTCAAGAGCGTCTGCGACTCCGCCGCCCTCATGGAGCGCGGGCAGATCATCGAGTCCGGCACCGTCAGCGAGCTGCTCGCCACCCCCGGCTCCGAGCTCGCCGCCGCGCTCTTCCCGGTCAGCGGCGACGCCACCGGCGCCGACCGCACCGTCGTCGACGTGACCTTCCACGGAGAGGCCGCGACGCAGCCGGTCATCTCCCAGCTGTCGCGCACGTACAACATCGACATCTCGATCCTCGGCGCCGCGATGGACACCGTCGCGGGCAAGCAGGTCGGCCGCATGCGCATCGAGCTGCCGGGCCGCTTCGAGGAGAACGTCGTCCCCATCGGCTTCCTGCGCGAGCAGGGCCTCCAGGTCGACATCGCGGGCGACGACGCGACGCCCACCCCGAAGGACGCGACGCTGCTGGTCAAGGAAGGTGCCAAGTGACCTGGTCGGAGATGCAGCCCCTGCTGGAGCAGGCCTGTTGGGACACCCTCTACATGGTGGGCTGGTCGACGCTGATAGCCGTCGTCGCCGGACTGCCGCTCGGTGTCCTGCTCGTCCTCACCGAGCGCGGCGGACTGCTGCAGAACGCCTTCCTCAACAAGGTCATCGGGCAGATCGTGAACATCGCCCGCTCGATGCCCTTCATCATCCTGATGGTCGCCCTGATGGGCTTCACGCGCTGGATCACCGGCACCACGATCGGCCGCGAGGCCGCTCTCGTGCCGCTGGCCGTCGGCGCCATCCCGTTCTTCGCGCGCCTGGTCGAGACCTCCATCCGTGAGGTCGACGGCGGGCTCGTCGAGGCCGTGCAGTCGATGGGCGGCTCCACCTGGACCGTCGTGCGCAAGGTCCTCGTCCCCGAGTCGCTGCCCTCGCTGATCTCGGGCGCCACCACCACGATCGTCGCCCTCATCGGCTACTCCGCGATGGCGGGCACGGTCGGCGGCGGCGGCCTAGGCGACCTCGCGCTGCGCTACGGCTACCAGCGCTTCGAGACCGAGCTGATGTGGATCACCGTGGCGATCCTCGCCGTGGTCATCTCGATCATCCAGTTCGCGGGCGACTACGCCGCCCGCCGACTGCACAAGCGCGGCGGCGGCTCCGGCCCGCTGCTGCTGTTCCGGCCGCTGCGGGGCGTGACTCCCGGCACCGCCGCCGCCGAATCGGTCAGCAAGACCGGCTGACGCGACGGCCGCCCGACGCAACGGTCCCCAGGACTTCCCCGCGCATCCCGCGGGGCTGCACCACCCATGGAGAAAGGCACTTTTCGTGCGTAACACCGCCAAGATCACCACCGCTGTCCTCGCCGCCGGAGTCCTCACCCTCGGGCTCACCGCCTGCGGCTCCGACAAGGGCTCCGGCGACAAGGACGGCCCGCTCGTCGTCGCCGCGACGCCGACGCCGCAGGGCGAGATCCTGGACTACGTCCAGAAGAACCTCGCCAAGAAGGCGGGCCTCGACCTCGAGGTGAAGGAATTCACCGACTACGTCACGCCGAACACGGCCGTGGAGCAGGGCGAGGTCTTCGCCAACTACTTCCAGCACAAGCCGTATCTGGACGACTTCAACAAGAAGCGCGGCACCGACATCGTGCCCGTCCCGGGAGCCACGGTGCACCTGGAGCCGCTCGGCGTGTACTCGAAGAAGGTCAAGAAGCTCGGGGACCTGGAGAAGGGCGCCACCATCGCCATTCCCAACGACACCACCAACGAGGCCCGCGCGCTCAAGCTGCTCGCGGACAACGGCATCATCGAGCTCAAGAAGGGCGTGGGCTACGAGGCCACCCCCAAGGACATCGCCAAGAACCCCAAGAACATCCAGTTCAAGGAGCTCGAAGCCCCCACGGTGCCCCGCACCCTGAGCGATGTCGACGCCGCGGTGATCAACGGCAACTACGCGCTGGAGGCCAAGCCCTCCCTCAGCCCCGCCAAGGACGCCATCGTCGCCGAGCCCGCCAAGGGCAACCCCTACGGCAACTTCCTCGCCGTGAAGAAGGGCGACGAGAACGACCCGCGCGTGAAGAAGCTCGCCAAGCTCCTCACCTCGCCCGAGGTCAAGAAGTTCATCGACGAGAAGTACGACGGCGCCGTCGTCGCGGCGTTCTGACCGTGCGTACGTCCGCCATCGCCGCCGCGGCGGGGACCCTGGCCCTCGCGCTCGGCCTCACCGCGTGCGGCGCGGACGACCGGAGCGACGGCGCGCTCGTGGTCGGCGCCACGCCGACCCCGGCCGGCGAGGTCCTCACGTACATCCAGCAGAACCTGGCGAAGAAGGAGGGACTGGACCTCAAGATCACGGAGTTCACGGACTACGTCACGCCGAACACCGCGCTCCAAGAGGGCTCCCTCGACGCCAACCTGTACCAGCACACCCCGTACCTCGAGGATTTCAACGCGTCCAAGAAGACGGACCTCGTGCCGGTCACCGAGGTGTACCTGCCCCCCATGGGCGTGTACGCGCACAAGATCAAGGACATCGCGAAGCTCCCCGCGGGAGCGACCGTCGGCGTCCCGAACGACACGACCAACGAGGGCCGGGCGCTCCAGCTGCTCGCCTCCAAGGGCCTCATCGGACTCAAGAAGGGCGTCGGCGGCACCGCCACGCCCGAGGACATCACGTCCAACCCGAAGAAGCTCACCGTCAAGGCACTCGAACCGGCGCAGCTCCCGCGCTCGCTCGACGACCTCGACGCGGCGGTCATCAACAACAACTACGCGCTCGACGCCGACCTGAGCCCCAAGAAGGACGCCATCCTCCTGGAGTCGTCGAAGGGCAATCCCTACAACAACGTCCTCGCCGTCAAGAAGAGCGACAAGGACGACCCGCGGGTGCGCAAGCTCGCGAAACTGCTCCGCTCGCCCGAGGTGAAGAAGTTCATCGAGGACAAGTACAAGGGGTCCGTCCTGCCCGTCGAGGCGGCCTGACCGGCCTCCCGCGCGCGTGCCACCAACGGGGTCCTCTCCCGCACCGGGAGAGGACCCCGTGGTGCGTCTGTGCCCGTGCATGCTGCATGCTGGGCACTTCAGAAGACCGAAAGGTGAAGGTCCTTCAGGTCTATGAAGGGTATGGAGCGGCGCATGACTACAGCCTCCTCGGGCACAGCGGGCACATCGGGGTTCCCCGACATCTCCATCAGCACGGAGCGGTTGGTGCTGCGCCCTCTCGAAGAGGCCGACGTCCCCGCGTACGCGGAGATGATGAACGACGAACTCGTCACGGCCTGGACCTCCGTGCCCCAGCCCTACACCGAGGCCGTCGCGCTCGACTGGATCGAGCACCGCGCCCCCGCCGAACGTTCCGAGGGCCGCGGCATCGTCCTCGCCGTCACCGAGTTCCTCACCCAGCGACTTGTCGGCATCATCCAACTCCGGCACACCGACTGGCGGGTGCGCTCCACCGAGCTGAGCTATGTCGTGGCTCCCTGGGCGCGCGGCGAGGGGTACGCGTCCGAGGCCGCGCTCGCCACCGCCCAATGGCTCTTCCACGACCAGAAGTTCGAACGCATCGAGCTGCGCACCGCCGCCGACAACACCGCCGCCCAGCAGGTCGCCCAGAAGATCGGCTGCATCAGTGAGGGCGTCCTGCGCGGCGCCTGGATAGCGCGCACGAGGAACGGCGGCGACCCGTTCGGCGGCTGGCTCGAGCTGCGCACCGACCTCATCGTCTGGAGCCTGCTCCCCGAAGACCTCGAAGGCGTCTCCGAGAGCCTCGCCGACAGCGGGTTCTCCGCCTACTCCGACTGGAACTGAGTTCCGGTCCCAGCGGGTACGCTCGCCCTGGTCCGGTGCCCTGCTCCGCAGCCGCCGCCCCCGCACTGACGACCCGCGAGAACCCAGGAGACAGACGACGATGGCCGACCGGGTCACGGTGATCGGCTGGGACGGTACGCCGCTGACCGCCGCGGCACGCTCGGCGCTCGGCGCCGCCACGCTCGTGGCGGGCGCCGCCCACCACCTGGCACTGGACGAGGTCCCCGCCCGCGCCGAAAGGATCCGCCTCGGCAGCGTGGGCCTCGCGGCCCGCCGCATCGCCGCCCACCGCGGCACCGCCGTCGTGCTCGCCGACGGAGACCCCGGCTTCTTCGGTGTCGTACGCACCCTGCGCGCCCCGGAATTCGGCCTGGAGGTCGAAGTGGTGCCCGCCGTCTCCTCCGTCGCCCAGGCCTTCGCCCGCGCGGGCATGCCGTGGGACGACGCCGAGGTCGTGGTCGCCCACCGCCGCACCCTGCGCCGCGCCGTGAACGTCTGCCGCGCCCACCACAAGGTCGCCGTCCTCACCTCGCCCGGCGCGGGCCCCGCCGAACTCGGCCTGCTGCTCCAGGGCGTCCACCGCACCTTCGTGATCTGTGAGGAGCTCGGCACCGAACGCGAGCAGGTCTCCGTCGTCACCTCCGAGAAGGCCGCCGACCACAGCTGGCGCGACCCGAACGTCGTCATCGTCATCGGCGGCGCCGCCGCGGCCGCCGACACCGGCTGGACCATGGGCCGCGAACCGGGCGCCGGACCGCGCGGCTGGGCACTGCCCGCCGCGGAGTACGGCGGCGACATCTGGCTCGGCGAGGGCGAGAGCGACCGGCTGCGGGCCGCGCAACTCGCCCGCCTCGGGCCGCGCGTGGGAGACCTCGTCTGGGACATCGGCTGCGGCAGCGGCGCCTTCACCGCGGAGGCAGCGCGGTTCGGCGCCGCGGTGATCGCCGTCGACAGCGACCCCGACGCCCTAGGCCGCACGACGGCCGCCGTCCGGCGCTTCGGCGTCCAGGCCCAGACCGTGCACGGCATCGCCCCGCACGTCCTCGAAGACCTGCCCGAACCCGATGTCGTACGCGTCGGGGGCGGGGGAGCGGCGGTGGTCTCCGCGGTCGCCGACCGCCGCCCGGAACGCATCGTGACCCACGCCGCGACACGCGACGCCGCCGAACTCATCGGCAGGGATCTGAACGAGCACGGATACGCCGTACAGTGCGCTCTCCTGCAATCCGTGGAGCTCGACACACGGGCATGGCGGGAGGAGAAGCGGACCGTGGTGTTCCTGCTCTCGGGGCGGCTGCCCGACCGTTCCCCGTGACCCTGCCGGCGTGCGGTGCGGGGTAGGCTGGCCGATTGTTGTACTGCACCCGGGTGCCAGGGAATTCGTTGGCCGATGTCCGGAAAGCTCGTCCGGTTTCGGGGGGTGTGTGGTACGGCATGACCGGAGGACGCGCAACGTGGCGCAGTCCACAGCGGGCCGTGGCCGATCAAGCTGCCACGGCGGCGGACGGACAGGGACAATGCCTGTTGTCCGGCGCGCGGTTCGTGCCGCGGGGCGCACACGCTCGTTGAGGATGACGGGCGGTTGGTGCGCCGCTCCGGGCAATGGGACCTCCCCGGCCGAAGGCTGAGGGGCGGTCGAAGAAGCACTAACCGATGGGCGAGGGGTTACGCATGACCGACACCGGCCAGGTCCCGGGTGAGGGACTGCCGGAGGGCGCAGGCAACGATGTGCCGTCCGGGCCCGTGCAGGGCATGGGGGCGCAGCAGCCGGGCGTTCCCGCTCCGGGTGCGTATCCCTTTGCCGATCCCGCCGCCGCTCCCGCCGACGAGGACGACCTGCTGCTGATGCCGGGCGCCCAGGGCGCGTGGGGCGAGGGCCTCGCGGCGCAGGGCGGATACGTCGGCCAGCCGGCCCACGCCGCCCATCAGCCGGGACCGCACGAGACGTCCGGCAGGGACAGCGGTTCGGTCGACCTGAACGGCGTCCGGCTGCCCGGCTCCACTCCGGCGCCCTCGCATCCGGGTCCCGCCCGTCGTCCGCTGCACCACGGCCCGTCGGGCCCCGCCGTGCCGGACGGCTCGGGGAGCCCGGTGCGTTCGCTCGCCGACCGCGGGCCCGCGGGTGTGACGCCCGCGCCCGCTCCTGCTCCGCAGCATGTCGCGCAGGCCCGCCACGCGGGGCCGCCGACCGGACCCGAGTACCTCGACATCCCGCGGGACGAGGCGGGGCTGCCGCTGCCGGGACCGCAGCTCGGCGAGATCCCGCCGCAGGGCGCGACGCCGTGGGCGTCGCCGCAGGAGCGGGCGGCCGGTCAGGAGCAGGCCGGTCAGGAGCAGACCGGGCAGGAGGCGTACGGCGCACCAGCAGAAACGGTCGTCCCGCACGTCACGGAGGCCCCGGCCGCCACGGAGGTCCCGGCCGACACAGGTGTCCCCGTGGGCGCTGGCGTCCCGGTCGGTACAGGCGTCCCGGTCGGCACAGGCGTCCCGGAAGCCGCGGGTGACGCACCCGTCGCACCGGCACCGCAGGCCACGGACGTGCCGCAGGCGCAGGACGCCGTGCCCTTCGCGCTCCCGACCGAGGCGCCCGAGCTGTCCGAGGTGCCCGAGGTGCCTTCGGCCGCCGCCGTGGGCGCCCCCGACTTCCCGCACGCCGCGGACGCCGGCGCAGGCCAGGCCGACCCCGTGGCGCAGCAGGGCGCCGAGCTCGGCCAGGTCCCGTCGGAGGAGCAGCAGTTCCCCGTCGCGGAGCAGCCCGCGTTCGCGCAGGCCGTGCCCGCCGGTGTCGGCGGGCCCGCGTTCGCCGTCGCCTCCGCCCAGCCGTGGGACGGCGCGCAGATCCCGCACGCCCCCGAGGCCGTACAGCCCAACTTCGCCCCCGAGGCCCGGCATGCCGCGCCGGGCCCGCACCACCCCGAGGGGCAGCCCGCGCAGGGTCCTGCCGCGCCCGCGGACGCGCCGCTTCCCGGCGGGTTCGACGGCGCCCAAGGTCCCGCGCCCATCGGCCAGTTCGTGCCGGTGAACGGCACGGTCCCGACCACGCCCCACCTGGCCCCGACGCCGCCGCACCCCCTGGCCGTCCCGCAGGAGGACCCGGCCGCGCAGCCCGCTCCCGAGAGCGCCGAAGGCGCGGAGGGCGCCGAGGGGGCCGAAGGCGCGCCCGTCGAGGCCGCCTCCGCCCCGGCTGCGGAGACCCCGACGGCTGAGGCCACGCCCGCACCGGCCCCGGAGTTCGTGGCTCCGGCCGCGGACGCCCCGGCCGCCGAGCCCGTGACCCCCGAAGCCCCCGTCGGCGCCGACGTGACGCCGGAGGCCGCCGAGCAGCCCGCCGTCACCGTCCCCGCCCCGCGCGACGGCGCCCAGCCCACGCCGCTGCCCGATGCCGTGTCGGACGAGGCGACGGGGGAGGCCCCCGCCGGTGAAGCGGCGCGCGAGGCATCGTCCGAGGTCGCGGAGACCCCCCAGGTCCCGCCGGTCTCCGGTGTGCCCCGTATTGTCTCCTCTGCGGCGGCTCCGACCGAGTTCCCGGCCGCCCCCGAGACGGCCGACCCGGCCGACGAGTTGGACGAGGCCGACGAAGTCATCTCGTTCGAACCGATCGAAGCGAACGAAGTGACCGAAGTGGCCGAAGCACCCGAGATGGCCGAAGCGCCTGAAGCAGTCGTACCGGCCGCAGCCGCACCCGCGCCTGCGCCTGCCCCCCTGCCCGAGACGGCCGACGAGGCCGTGGCTCCCGCGGCCCCCGGGCAGTCCGAGGGCCCCGAGCTCCTCGCCCCCGTCGCCGCTCCGGACGCCCCTGAGGCGGGGGAGGGCGCGGACGCCGACGCCCCGGAGATCCTGATGGTCGCGCCCGCCGACGCGGGCGGCGCCCCGGCGCCCGAGGCACAGACGCAGGCAGAGGCACACGCCGAAGTCGGGACCGACGCCGAGGCCGGAGAGTCCGCCCCGGAACTCGCCGAGCCCGTCGCGTCCCCCGGCACCGCCGCTCCCGGCTACGCCGACGCCGAGCGCGAGGCCATCCTGCGCGTCATGCGCGAGCGCCGCGACATCCGCAACGGCTTCCGCAGCGACGCCATCCCGCACGAGGTGCTGCTCCGCGTGCTGGAGGCCGCGCACACCGCGCCGTCGGTCGGCCACTCCCAGCCCTGGGACTTCGTCGTCATCAAGTCCGCCGAGACCCGGCGCTCGATGCACGAACTGGCCGCGCGCCAGCGCGACGCGTACGCCAAGTCCCTCCCCAAGGGCCGCGCGAAGCAGTTCAAGGAACTGAAGATCGAGGCCATCCTCGACACCCCGGTGAACATCGTCGTCACCGCCGACCCCACCCGCGGCGGCCGCCACACCCTCGGCCGGCACACCCAGCCGCAGATGGCCCCCTACTCCTCGGCGCTCGCCGTCGAGAACCTCTGGCTCGCCGCGCGTGCCGAAGGCCTCGGCGTCGGCTGGGTCAGCTTCTTCGACGAGCGCGAGATGGTGCGCGCCCTCGGCCTGCCCGAGCACCTCGAAGTCGTGGCGTACCTCTGCGTGGGGTACGTCGACGAGTTCCCGGACGAGCCCGAGCTGATGCAGGCCGGCTGGTCCAAGCGCCGCCCGCTCTCCTGGGTCGTCCACGAGGAGACGTACGGCCGCCGCGCCCTGCCCGGCGAGGACCCGCACGACTTGCTCGCCGAGACCGTGGCCAACATCCGTCCGCTGGACGCCAAGGCGCTCGGCGAGGCGTGGGAACGGCAGAAGCGGATGACGAAGCCGCCGGGCGCGCTCGGCATGCTGGAGATCATCTCCGCCCAGCTCTCCGGTCTCTCCCGGATGTGCCCGCCGCCCATCCCGGAGCCCGCGGCCGTCGCGATCTTCGCGGGCGACCACGGCGTGCACGCCCAGGGCGTCACCGCCTGGCCCCAGGAGGTGACCGCGCAGATGGTCGCCAACTTCCTCGGCGGCGGCGCGGTCTGCAACGCCTTCGCCAACCAGGTGGGTGCCGAGGTCTGCGTCATCGACGTCGGCGTGGCGAGCGAACTCCCGGCCACGCCTGGCCTGCTGCCCCGCAAGGTCCGCGCGGGCACGGCCGACATGACGACCGGACCCGCCCTGACCCGCGAAGAGGTCAAGGCGGCCATCGAGGTCGGCATCGAGACGGCCCGCGACCTCGTGGCGGCGGGCAACAAGGCGCTGCTGACGGGTGAGATGGGCATCGCGAACACGACGGCGTCCGCGGCCCTCATCTCCGTCTACACCGACACCGACCCGGCCGAGGTCACCGGTCGCGGTACAGGCATCAACGACGAGATGCACACCCGCAAGGTCGAGGTCGTCCGCCGCGCCCTGGACCTGCACCAGTGCGACCCCGCGGACCCGATCGGCGTCCTCGCGGCCATCGGTGGCCTGGAGCACGCGGCCATGGTGGGCCTGCTCCTCGGCGGCGCGTCCCTGCGTACGCCGGTGATCCTGGACGGCGTCAGCGCCGGCGCCGCCGCCCTGGTGGCCCGCGCCATCGCCCCCGAGGTCCTCGCGGCCTGCATCGCGGGACACCGCAGCGCGGAGCCCGGCCACGTGGCGGCCCTCAACAAGCTGGGCCTGCGCCCCCTGGTCGACCTGGACCTCCGCCTCGGCGAGGGCACGGGCGCGCTCCTGGCCCTGCCGGTGGTACAGAGCGCGGCCCGCGCGATGCACGAGGTGGCCACGTTCGACTCGGCGGGCGTCACCGAGAAGTAGTCACGGGGCCCACCCGTTCCCGCCGCCCGCGTTCGGGGGCAGGCGTTCCGCTGGAGGTCCCCCAGGTCCTCAAGACACCGGGGGAGGAACGGGTGGGCACGAACGCCCACGGCCCGCAGACGCACGACGGGGTTCGGGGCGGAGCCCCGGTTTCGGGAAGGGGCGGGCTCGGGGAAAGACACGCTCACCCGCCCAGCCATACTGAACCCGCACGTCGAAGCAGCCGCCCCACCGTCGCAGCGGCCCCCGCAACGCCCCGCACGAGGAGCCCCCAGCCATGCCGATGGCCGAAAACCCCGCCTACCCCGTAGGCCTCCGCCTCACCGGCCGCCGCGTCGTCGTCCTCGGCGGCGGTCAGGTCGCCCAGCGCCGCCTGCCGGCACTCATCAACGCGGGCGCGGACATCACCCTCGTATCCCCTTCGGCCACCCCCTCCGTGGAAGCGATGGCCGACGCGGGCGAGCTCACCTGGACCAGGCGCCGCTACGAGCCGGGCGACCTCCAGGACGCCTGGTACGCCCTGATCGCCACCAGCGACGCGGAGGCGAACACCCAGGCCTCCGCCGAGGCCGAGGCCCACCGCGTCTGGTGCGTGCGTTCCGACGACGCCGAGGAGGCCACCGCCTGGACCCCGGCCACGGGCCGCTCCGAGGGCGTCACGGTCGCCGTCCTCTCCTCCGACATCAACGACCGCGACCCCCGCCGCACCGCCGCCATCCGTGACGCGGTCGTCGAGGGCCTGCGCGACGGCAGCCTCGTCGCCCCGCACCTGCGCACCCGTAACCCCGGCGTCGCCCTCGTCGGCGGCGGCCCCGGCGACCCCGACCTGATCACCGTCCGCGGCCGCCGCCTCCTCGCCGCCGCCGACGTCGTCATTGCCGACCGGCTCGGCCCCCGCGACCTCCTCGACGAGCTGCCGCCGCACGTCGAGATCATCGACGCCGCCAAGATCCCGTACGGCCGTTTCATGGCCCAGGAGGCCATCAACAACGCCCTGATCGAGCACGCCAAGCAGGGCAAGGCCGTCGTCCGCCTGAAGGGCGGCGACCCGTACGTCTACGGCCGCGGCATGGAGGAGCTCCAGGCACTCGCCGAAGCGGGCATCACCTGCACCGTCGTACCCGGCATCTCCAGCTCGATCTCGGTGCCCTCGGCGGCCGGCATCCCCGTCACCCACCGCGGCGTCGCCCACGAGTTCACGGTGGTCAGCGGCCATGTGGCACCGGACGACGAGCGCTCCCTGGTCGACTGGGAGTCCCTCGCCAAACTGCGCGGCACCCTCGTGATCCTCATGGGCGTCGACAAGATCGGCAAGATCGCGGCGGCACTGATCGCCCACGGCAAGGCGGCCGACACCCCGCTCGCCCTCATCCAGGAGGGCACGACGGCCGCCCAGCGTCGTGTCGACGCCACGCTCGGCACGGTCGCCGAAGCGGTCCGCACCCACGAGGTGAAGCCCCCCGCCGTCATCGTGATCGGGGACGTCGTGAAGGTCGGCCCCGAGCCCCTCGCGTGACGCACGTACCGCCCACCCCCAAGTAACCAGCGGTAACGGAACCTCTCCGCAGCCGTTGGCACCACACCCAGGACAAGGCAGTATCACCCTGTGGCTGATCTCATCACCGTCGACGACCCCGACGACCCGCGCCTGCGCGACTACACAGGCCTGACCGACGTCGAGCTGCGCCGCAAGCGCGAACCGGCCGAGGGACTGTTCATCGCGGAGGGCGAGAAGGTCATCAGACGGGCCAAGGACGCCGGGTACGAGATGCGGTCCATGCTGCTCTCGGCCAAGTGGGTCGACGTCATGCGCGACGTCATCGACGAGCTCCCGGCCCCGGTGTACGCGGTCAGCCCCGACCTCGCCGAGCGGGTCACCGGCTACCACGTGCACCGCGGCGCCCTCGCCTCCATGCAGCGCAAGCCGCTGCCCACCGCCGACGAGCTCCTCGCGACCACTCGCCGCGTCGTCGTCATGGAGGCGGTCAACGACCACACCAACATCGGCGCGATCTTCCGCTCGGCCGCCGCGCTCGGCATGGACGCGGTGCTGCTCTCCCCGGACTGCGCCGACCCGCTGTACCGCCGCTCGGTGAAGGTCTCGATGGGCGCGGTCTTCTCCGTGCCGTACGCCCGCCTGGAGTCCTGGCCCAAGGGCCTGGAGGGAGTGCGCGAGGCCGGCTTCGACCTGCTCGCCCTCACCCCCGACGAGAAGGCCAAGTCGCTGGACGAGGTGGCACCGCACCGCATGGACCGTGTCGCCCTGATGCTCGGCGCCGAGGGCGACGGTCTCTCCACCCAGGCGCTGGTCGCCGCCGACGAATGGGTCCGCATCCCGATGGCCCACGGCGTGGACTCGCTCAACGTGGGCGCGGCGGCCGCGGTGGCGTTCTACGCGGTGGCGACGGGCCGTCCGAACCTCTGATCAGCCGCGGGCACCGTGCGGTCCCGGACCGACCGCCCCGCCCTGTGCGGGCTGCTGCTGGTGCACGCCCGTGTCGCCGAGGCTCCGCGCGGGCCCCTGGCACCCCTGCGCCGCCGCGATGCCGAGTGCCACCAGCAGCGTCACGACCACGAACACGAAGATCCGCTGTCGCAGCAGCCGCGGGTTGGCGGGCCCCCTCCGGCCCGTCCCCGTGGTGCGCGGACCCGGACGCCCGCCACGCGTCGTGTTGCGCGGCCCCGAGGGCCGGGAACCCGAGCCGGACCGCGAGGCGCCGGGGCGGGAGGCCCCGGTCCGCGACGAGCCGGTGCGCGAGGCTCCCGTCCGGGACGAGCCGGTACGCGAAGGGCCGGTCCGCGGCGCCGCCGTCCGGGACGAGCCGGAGCGCGGCGGGGGAGTGAAGCCCGGGGCGGCACGCCGCTGGGTGCGCTCGTCCAGGTAGCCGTCGGCGAGCCGGCCGGTGGGCCGGTCGTGGTCCTGGCGGGGCGCGGGCGGCCGGACGTCGCCGATCCCCTGCGCCTCGCGGGCGGCGATCTCCTTCAGCCGCAGCGACAGCTGCAGCGTGCTGGGGCGTTCCTCCGGGTCCTTCGCCAGGCAGGCCCTGATGAGCGGCGCGAGCGCGTCGGGCACGCCGTGCAGCTGCGCCTCCTCGTGGACCACCCGGTACAGCATGACCTCGGAACTGCCGTGCCCGAAGGGTGAGTCCGCCATGCCCGCGTAGGCCAGCGTGGCGCCGAGCGCGAAGACGTCGGTCGCGGGGGTGACGGCGGCGCCGCGCACCTGCTCGGGAGCGAGGAAGCCGGGCGATCCCACGGCGGTGCCGACATGCGTCAGGGTCGAGGCGCCGGTGGCCCACGCGATCCCGAAGTCGATGATCCGCGGCCCCTTGGGGGACAGCAGGATGTTGGACGGCTTGAGGTCACGGTGCACGACACCGGCCTCGTGCACGGCCACGAGTCCCTCGGCGAGCGCCGAACCGACCACGGCCACGTCGGCCGCGGAGAGCGGGCCCTCGGCGGCGACCTTGTCGTGCAGCGAGGGCCCGGGAACGTACTGCGTGGCGAACCACGGCCGGTCGGCGTCCAGGTCGGCGGCGACGAGCCGCGCGGTGCAGCCGCCCCTGATCCTGCGTGCGGCGGAGACCTCGCGGGCGAACCGCGACCGGAACTCCTGATCCTCCGCCAGGTCGGGCCGGATCACCTTGAGGGCGACGCGCTGCCCCCGCCGGTCCGACCCCAAATAGACGACCCCCATGCCGCCGGCGCCCAGGCGCCTGTGCAGCCTGAACGAGCCGACGACACGCGGGTCCTCGCGCCGGAGCCGCATCATCGCCATGTCCATCCCCGCTACCCGGTCCGTCTGACGAGCCACAGCTTACGTTTCCGCGGCCGGGCACGTGCAGAGGCCGCGCCCTCGCGGGGCGATCGATTGTCAGTGCCGGGTGGGAAACTTGAAGAGTGGTCAGGGGGCGCGGTGCGTGGGGTCGTTGCCGCGGACCCTCACGCCAACCATCCATCGCTGAAGGGGGATTGATCCCGTGAAGGGTGATCGCGTGGAGATAGTCGTGGATGCCGGTGACACGACCCGGACGTACGAAGTGGTGGCGAGCAGGGCGGGCCGCCGGGTGGAGACGGCGGTGCGCAGGGGAGTGGTGGAAGTGAGCGAAGTCACCCGTAGCGGCTCGGTGGTCCGCACGGCGCGCTTCATGGCCACACGGGTCCTGGCCCTGGTCGAGCAACCCGTCCCCAGGGAGGACTCCTCCGAGGTCAGGGCCGCCCCCTCAGGGTCTTCCCCGAGTCCTAGGACCACGTCCTAGGCCCCCATCTCCACCCACGGGAGTACGTGCGCGCCGATCGGTCATCCTCCGGGAGGCCAGGCATTCGGTACGAGGGCATGACGCCCGGCAGGTCCCGCGGACCTAGATTTGAGGTCAAGCGGCGGGTGTAGCACTCGTCCCCCGAGGTCAGACACTCGCCGCTTGCCAAAACCACATCGAAGCGGTCAGGAGAGGAATCATGGCGGACACGGCACCGCGGACCATGATCCGCACGCAAGGGCGCAGGTTCTCCGCGTTCGGCGTCCGCCCGTCCGGCACGCGCCACCCCCTGGTGGCGACGGCCATGGTCCTCCCCCTGGCAGCCCTGCTCGTGGTCGTCTTCGGCGGCTGGGAAGCAGTGGTCACACAAGCGTCGTCCGTGGGCGTGATGCTGGGGCGCTGAGCGGCGCCCCAGGCCCGGAAGAGCGGTCCGGGCGGGGACATCCGGCCATGAAACCCCGTGGGGACGGGGGTGCGGCGGACGGCAGAATGCCCGCGCAGCTGGGGAGCTGCGCGGGCATTGCCATGTCCGGCGGCGCGCCCGACGGATGACGCCCCCTCGGCACACAGCGACTCGCACCGCCGAGCCCGCCCTCGTCCCGACCGCAACGCGAGGACGCAATGCAGCCCCTCCGCCCGGCACAGGCCGGACGCACCTTGTCGGGCACGCCGACGCCGCCCTCCGCCGGGCCCCGCCCGCGGCGAGGGGGCGCTCCACCGGGCACGCCGACGCCGTCGGCGAGGGTATGGCGCCGCCGAAGGCGCTCCCCTCCGCCCGGTCCCCGCGCCGGGCGCCCCGCGGGCCCCGCCCCCGCAGTTGGCCCGTGCCCTGAACGTCAGGCGCCGCAGGTCGCCTCCGGGCCGGCCCCGCCGCACCTGGCTCGACAGCAGCAGCTCGCCCTGCCCAGTGTCGGGGCCGGCCCGAACTCACGGGCGCGGAGGCGCAAGAGACCTGGCCCCGGGCCCCGCCCGGGTGCGTACGCTTCGGCGTGTTGCTTTCGACCTACGGAGTTCCGTGACCGCCGCCGTCCTCGCCGCTCTTGCCGCATCCGCCCGTGCCCTTGCCCATCGGCTGCCCGGAGAGGCCTGTGTCTGCGGAAGCGGGGACGCCGTGCTCGCGGATCGGACGGATGCCGCCGTCGTCCGGCACGGAGACGTCGTCGCCAAGGCGCATGCCGTGGAGACCGATCCCGCGGACCTCGCCGTGCGGATGGACGTGGCCGCCCGGATGCCCGGTGTGCTGCTCGCTCCCTCCGCGCCCCGCGCGGCCCGTCTGCACGGGCGGCTCGTCACCTTCTGGCCCCACGGCACCCCCGTCGACCGCGACGACCCCGACTCCGCCCCCTGGGAAGCCACCGGCGCTCTCCTCGCCCGGCTCCACGCGGCACCGCTGCCGCGCCTGCTCCCGCCCATGCGCGGACCCGCCAAGGCGGCCCGTGCCGTGGCGCGGCTGCGCGCCGCCGGACCGCATCCCGCCGCGCCCCCGGTGCTGCGCGCCTGGGCGGCCCTGCCGTCCTGGGCCCGCGGCGAGGCACCCGCCCCCGGCCCCCGCGCCCTCTGCCACGGCGACCTCCACCTGGGACAGCTCGTGCGCGGTCCCGGCGGGCGCTGGCTGCTCATCGACGTGGACGACCTCGGGGCGGGCGACCCCGCGTGGGACCTGGCCCGCCCCGCCGCCTGGTTCGCGTGCGGGCTGCTCTCCCCGGGGGAGTGGACCCGCTTCCTGGACGCCTACCGGGGTGCCGGCGGCCCGGCCGTCCCCGGCAACGGCGCCGACCCCTGGCCCGCCCTGGACATCCCCGCCCGCGCCCTGACCGTGCAGACCGCGGCACTCGCGATCACCAAGGCCGTCGCGGCCGACCGCGCCCCGGACGAAGTCGAACAGGCCCTGGTGGACGCCTGTGCGCGGATGAGTGGAGTCGAGGCCCGCCCGCCGGAGTTGGCGCCGGACGCCACGAAGTAGGGTGCAACGCACCGAAGCCGGGCAGTCTCCCGGCGAAGCAGTCACCACCGGCGAGGAGTTGAGCCGTCCATGCAGTGCCCCAAGTGTCACGCACCGATGCACACGTACAACCGCAATGGCGTCCAGATCGAGCAGTGCAACGGCTGCCGCGGGATATTCCTGGACTACGGCGAGCTGGAGTCCCTGACCCGTCTGGAGGCCCAGTGGGGCCAGCAGCCTCCGCCGCCGCCCGCCCCGCCGGCCGCCCCCCAGGGCTACCCTGCCGCCCAGGCCCCCGCCTGGGGCGCCCCGCACGGCGGTCACGGTGGCCACGGCGGTCACTACGGCCACAAGCGGCACAAGAGCTTCGGGCACATGCTCTTCTCCTCCTGACCGGAGGAACGACGAAGCCCCGGCTGTGGGAACGGCCGGGGCTTCGTGTGGATGGTGCGCGATACTGGGATTGAACCAGTGACCTCTTCCGTGTCAGGGAAGCGCTCTCCCGCTGAGCTAATCGCGCAGGTAAACCTGCGTGTGCTGCGTACTGCGTGCGCGATACTGGGATTGAACCAGTGACCTCTTCCGTGTCAGGGAAGCGCTCTCCCGCTGAGCTAATCGCGCGGGGATCCTTGCGGACCGGATCTTCGGTTGTGCTGTGCTGCCAGCCGAGCTGGGCTGCGTGCGCGATACTGGGATTGAACCAGTGACCTCTTCCGTGTCAGGGAAGCGCTCTCCCGCTGAGCTAATCGCGCTTGGAGGTGGAGACGGGATTTGAACCCGTGTAGACGGCTTTGCAGGCCGTTGCCTCGCCTCTCGGCCACTCCACCAGGAGTATGAGGGTTCGGGAAGATCCCCCACTTTCCTGCGAGCGGACGACCAGGTTCGAACTGGCGACCTCAACCTTGGCAAGGTTGCGCTCTACCAACTGAGCTACGTCCGCTTGTCTTTCCCGTTCCGCTTGCGCGTCCCGGCGACGTGTTGAACTCTAGCGGATTCCTGGGCCAGTACAAAAACGCGTTTGCGCAGCGTGCTGCGCTGTCCCTGGTCCGGGGCGCCGTCGGCACACCGGTCATAGACTCGCAGCCGTGCACAACCCCCCTCTGACATCGTCCCCCGCGCTCCCTCCCATGGCGCGCTTCGGCGGCCTCGTGGCCACCGGGCTACGCGATGTGACCAGCGATCCCGCGGCCCTGGACTCCACCGGCTTCTGGGCGGTGTCCGCGGATTTCGAGGGCGGCACGGTCTGCGCCCGCTTCGACGACGTGCGCGAGCAGGCCGTGCCCGCCCCCGTCCCCGGCGGCTGGCACGGTCCCGCCGCCGGGGACTGGACGTCGTCCCTCGACCGGGCCGCGTACACGGAAGGCGTGCGGCGGGTCCGCGCCCACATAGCCGCCGGCGAGGTCTACCAGGCCAACCTCTGCCGCGTCCTGTCCGCGCCCGTCCCCGCCGACGCCGACGTGGACGCCCTGACCGCCCTCCTCGCGCGCGGGAACCCCGCCCCGTACGCGGGAACGATCCGGCTGCCCGAGCACGGCGTGGAGCTCGCCACCGCCTCTCCCGAGCTGTTCCTGCGCCGCGACGGGCGCCGCGTGGAGTCGGGCCCCATTAAGGGCACGGGCCGTACCGAGGCGGACCTCCTGGAGAAGGACTACGCGGAGAACGTCATGATCGTGGACCTCGTCCGCAACGACCTCGGACGCGTCTGCGCCACCGGCTCCGTCACCGTCCCCGAGCTCTGCGTGGTCGAGAAGCACCCCGGGCTCGTCCACCTCGTCTCCACCGTCGCCGGCGAGCTGCCCCCCGGGGCGGGCTGGCCGGAGCTGTTCGACGCGGCGTTCCCGCCGGGCTCCGTCACCGGCGCCCCCAAGTCCAGCGCCCTGCGGATCATCGACGAGCTGGAGACGGCGCCGCGCGGCCCGTACTGCGGCGGCATCGGCTGGGTCGACGCCGACCGGGGGAGGGGAGAGCTCGCCGTAGGGATCCGTACCTTCTGGATCGACCGGGGCGAGGGGGTCCTGCGCTTCGGGACCGGAGCGGGCATCACCTGGGGCTCGGACCCCGAGGGGGAGTGGCGGGAGACCGAGCTGAAGGCCGCGCGACTGCTGGCGGTAGCGTCGGGGACGTACGAAGCGAGCGGAGGAGACCCCACGTGAAGATCTGGCTCAATGGCGGGCTGCAGGACCTCGACGACGCCCGCGTCTCCGTGCTCGACCACGGGCTGACGGTGGGCGACGGCATCTTCGAGACGGTGAAGTCGGCCGAGGGCCGCCCCTTCGCCCTGACCCGCCACCTGGCCAGGCTCGCGCAGTCGGCGCGCGGCCTCGGACTGCCCGAGCCGGACCTCGACGAGGTGCGCGACGCCTGCGCCGCCGTCCTCGACGCCAACCCGCTCCCGCTGGGCCGGCTCAGGATCACCTATACCGGCGGCCTCTCGCCGCTCGGCTCCGACCGCGGCGACCAGGGCACCACGCTCGTCGTCGCCCTCGGCGAGGCCAAGCGACGCCCTGACACCACCGCGGTGATCACCGTGCCCTGGACCCGCAACGAACGCGGCGCCCTGACCGGTCTGAAGACCACCTCGTACGCGGAGAACGTCGTGGCCCTGGCCCGCGCGCACGAACACGGCGCCACGGAAGCCCTCTTCGCCAACACCGTCGGACAGCTCTGCGAGGGCACGGGGTCCAACGTCTTCGTCGTGCTCGACGGCGAGATCCACACCCCGCCGGTCGCCTCCGGCTGCCTCGCGGGCATCACGCGCGCGCTGGCCGTCGAGTGGACGGGCGCACGCGAGAGTGACCTGCCCCTGGACGTCCTGGACCGCGCGGACGAGGTCTTCCTCACGTCGACCCTGCGCGACGTCCAGAGCGTCCACCGCGTCGACGAGCGCGAACTGCCCGCCGCGCCGGGCCCGGTGACCGCCAAGGCGATGCGGATCTTCGACGAGCGGGCCGCCGACGACCTGGATCCCTGATCCCGGGGAAACCCCGGTGACGGTACGGGCCGGGTGCGGGTAGAACCAGAGGGATGACCACGACCCTGCGGCCGACCGGGCCGCTTCAGCAGGGCGCCGACGGCGCCAAGGCGCGTACGTACGACGTCTGCGTCAACAGCCGTCCCGTGGGGTCCATAGGCCTCGCCACCCACGAGGTCTTCGGCCCCCGCGTCTGCCGCCTCCACGACCTGCGGATCGCGGAGCCGGACCGCAGGCGCGGCCGCGGCACGGTCGCGGCGCTGGCCGCCGAGGAGGTGGCGCGCGGCTGGGGATGCGCGCGCATCGAGACGACCGTCCCCGCCGACGCGGCGGCCGCGCTGCGGCTCGTCACGGCGCTCGGTTACGTGGAGCGCAGCCGCCGCCTGACGAAGCCGCTGACGGGCCCGTTGCCCGAGCTGCCCGCGGGTACGGAGGGGCGGCCGATGACGGAGGCCGAGGCGGGGCCGTGGCTGGTGCGCGCCAAGGAGCTCTACGCGAGCACCTGGACGGACCGCGGCCTGCCCGAGGACGAGGCGCGCGCGAAGGCCGAGGCCGACCATGCCCGTGCCCTCCCGCGCGGCCTCGCGACGCCCGACACATGGCTGAGCGTCCTCACGCACCACGGCACCCAGGTGGGCACGCTGTGGCTGTCCGTGGCCGACGGCGACGCGTTCGTCTACGACGTCGCGGTCGACGCCGAGCACCGCGGGCACGGGCACGGGCGGTCCCTCATGCACCTGGCGGAGGCACAGGGCCGCGCGGCGGGCCGCGACCGCATCGGCCTCAACGTCCTCTCCGACAACACTCCGGCCCTGAACCTGTACGCGTCGCTCGGCTACGAACCGGCGTCGTACTACTTCTGCAAACCCCTCATCTAGGAGGCGCGTGGAGGGGCGTCCCTCAGGAGGAGGCGTCCGCCGCGAGGAGGCGGTCGGTGATCTCCTCGACGCGCTCGCGCAGGCCCTCCTGGCTCTTGCCGCCGTCCAGGCGCTCGCCGCCGACGACGTACGTGGGCGTGCCGGTGACGCCGATGGCCTTGCCCTCGGCCTGGTCGGCGTCGACGATCAGGATGTGCCGTCCGTCGATGAGGGCGGTGTCGAACTCCTCCGCGTCCAGACCGAGTTCGCGGGCGGTGTCCACCAGGTGGGCCTCGCCCTTGCGGTCGAGGTCCTCGACCCCGGCGAGCGCGGCCTCCACGTACGGCCACCCCTTGCCCTGCTCGAAGGCCTCCTCGGCGGCCTGGGCGGCGGCGAAGGAGTGCTTGTGCTTCTCGAGGGGGAAGTGCCGCAGGCGCAGCTCGACCCGGTCGCCGTAGCGGGCGCGCAGGGCGCGCACGTCGTCGAGGGCGGTGCGGCAGTCGGGGCACTGCAGCTCGCACCAGACGTCGATGACGACGGGACGGGCGGGGCGGTCGGCAGGGGAGTCGCTCATGGGCACAGTCTCCCAGCCCGGAGATCCGCTCCCCAACCGGGAGAGGGCCTCGCCACCGGGACAGGACCTCGCCGACCGGCACCTGCGGAGGAGCCCCGACCCCTAGATGACCCGGAAATGTCCCTGAGGTCCGCTCCGGACATGGCTCAGCGGTGCCCACCCGGTGCAGGATGGAAGGGACGACAGCGTCTTTTCCCGACGTACGCCTGCATGCCTGGAGGACCGGATGATTGCCGAGACCGTCTGTTCCGCCGTGTCCGCGGCCGGGCTCGGCATCGCCGCGGTCATGGCCTACCGCAAGCGTTTCCTGCCCGCCGCCCGCCTCGCCGCGTACGCACTGGTTCCGATAGGCCTGGTGCTGACGGGAGTCGTGGGCTGGGCGGCGGACACGGCGTTCAGCCTCAAGGCGTGGGTCGGCTTCGGTGTGCTCGGCGCGGCCTGGCTGATGTTCCTGGGCACGCGCGCCGTGGAGCGCCGCAGCAGCGGCACCCGCAAGGAGCGCAAGGCCGCGAAGGCCGCCCAGCGCGAGGCGGTCGCCCCGGCCGCCTCGGCCCCCTCGCTGGGCGGCAGCACCCGGCAGGCCGCGGCCCGGCCCGCGGCCGAGCCGCGGTCGGCCGCGCCCGCCGAGGACTTCAGCGACATCGAGGCCATCCTGAAGAAGCACGGCATCTGACGGCGACCGCCACGGCCCCCGCCTCGCGCCGCGCCGCCTGCGCGACTCCCTCGTTCGTGTACGGACGGGGCGGCCGCGCCGCATGGCTGTAGCGGCCCCGCGAGCGGGGCGGGAACGTGCCCGGCGCTGGACTTATCCCTGTTCACGGGTCCCGGCGAACTCCCGCTTCGACCGGGCGTGTTGGTCGGCAACCGGCTCGCGGCTGCGTCATCATCACGACGAGATGCTTGACACCACCAAAGAGGGCGATGCCGCCCCGTCGGACGACGGCGGAAACACGGCACCGGCCCATGAGCGACGACCTGCGGCCGCGGAGCGGCACGCCACCGACGGCGAAGCGGAGCTGCCCCACGGTGCCGAGGAACGGCAGGGGTGCCTCTTCGCCCTCTCCCAGCCACCCTTGATGATCTTCCTGGCGGTGATCAGCACCTTGATCCTGGTGGCCACGCTCCACGACCTGCTGCTGCTCTAGGGCCTGTGTCGGAAGTCCCGTCGTTCGCCCGGAGGGCGGGCCCGGCGGCGTCCGGTGCGTGCGATCGCAAGGCGGAGGGTCGCCCCGATACTGGTTGTATCGGGGCGATCCGACAACGCGGCTGGGGGTCCCCCCGCGCCCTTCAGGCGTGGGGGAGTGCGTGCCGGGCGTCGCCGGGCAGGCGGGACTTCCGACAGAGGCCCTAGGAGACGCTCTGCTCCGAGGCCTCCTTGCGGCGCGCGCGGTACGCGGCGACGTGCAGGCGGTTGCCGCAGGTGCGGCTGTCGCAGTAGCGGCGCGATCGGTTGCGCGAGAGGTCGACGAACGCGTGCCGGCAGTCCGGTGCCTCGCAGCGCCGCAGCCGCTCCTGCTCGCCCGCGACCACGAAGAACGCGAGGGCCATCCCGCAGTCCGCCGCCAGGTGGTCCGCGACGGACGCGCCGGGTGCGAAGTAGTGGATGTGCCAGTCGTAGCCGTCGTGGTCGGTGAGGCGCGGTGTGGTGCCGGCCCGTGCGATCAGGTCGTTGAGGATCGTGGAGGCGGCCTGCGGTTCGGGGTGCGCGAAGACCTCGCCGAAGCGGGCGCGGATGCGGTGCACATCGGCGAGGTCACCCTCCGAAAGCGCCCCGACGTCGCTCACGGCGTGGCTCTGTACGAAATCGCCGAGCGCCGCCACGTTCGCGAGCCCGTCCGTGCCGTTCGTCTCCGGTGCGGTGTTCACCAGATCGACCACGGCGTCGAGAGAACACCGGGTGTCGTGGGTGATCAGCACGATTTGCTCCCTGGCCTGGGGGTCGGGCCGGTGCCCGCCGATGCTGGCCGATGCTAGCGGTTTCGCCAGGAGACGCACCGGCGCCGTCGCTGCGGAAAGCCCGCGGCGACGGCGCCGGTGTCTGCATCTGTGCGCGTTGTGTCGTTGTGCCGTGACTGCTTGCGCCGTCGCCCCGAGTCGGACGGCGTGGGGTTACTCGACGCGCCGGGCGGCGCTCAGCTCTCGGCCAGGATGTGGGAGAGCTCGGTGTCGAGGTCGAAGTGGCGGTGTTCCGTACCGGGTGGCACGGCTGCGTCCGTTCGCTTCAGGAAGGATTCCAGGGCCCGCGCCGGGGCCTCGAGCAGAGCCTCGCCCTCCGGGGAGCTCAGGGCGATGCAGACGACGCCCTGACCGTGGCTCCGGGACGGCCAGACTCGGACGTCGCCGGTACCGGTGGGCCGGTGCAGGCCCTCGGCGAGGAGGTCGCGGGCGAACACCCACTCGACGGTTTCCTCGGCTCCGGTGTGGAAGGTGGCGTGCACGGCATAGGGATCGGCCGTGTCATACCGCAGTCCTGCGGGAACAGGCAGTGAGGACTCGCTCGACACAACGAGGCGCAGGTGCAGCTCGCAGCTGACCGTGGTGTTCATAAGCGCCAGGGCCTTTCGCTCAGTGTGCGCTCGGGGATTCGCACGTCGGCGAAATCGACATGCCACCTACGGTGCCGTTGTAAACCCCTCTGAGGGATTTGCGTGTCTTTAGACGCCCCGTATGGCGGATTGTCCCATCCGCCCGTGCACCCATTCCGGTGACGGGTTTCCGTCCGGTAGGGTTTGGCCGCATGAATACGGGGAGTAACGATTCGGCGGGGGTCACGGATCCGGCCGCCGGAGCCAAGTCCGACCCGCCGCTCGGCTCGCGGGCTCCGCAGTACGTCCAGTCCCGCCGGGTGCTGCACCTGAGCTGGCAGGTGGGCGTCTTCATCGTCGGTCTCGCGGTCGTCGTCGCGGGCATCATCATGCTGCCGCTGCCGGGCCCCGGCTGGCTGGTGATCTTCGGCGGCATGGCGATCTGGGCGACCGAGTTCGTCTGGGCCCAGCTGGTGCTCCGCTGGACGAAACGCAAGGTCACCGAGGCGGCACAGCGTGCACTCGACCCGAAGGTGCGCCGCCGCAACATCATCCTGACCACGATCGGCCTCGTGATCGTCGCGGTGCTCGTCGCCGTCTACGTGTGGAAGTTCGGCATCACGATGCCGTGGAAGATCAAGGAGTGACTGCCGGGTCCCGGGCGGTCGGGAGCACCCCCTGACATGCGGTAATGTTCTTCCTGCGCCCGGGGCGATTAGCTCAGTGGGAGAGCGCTTCGTTCACACCGAAGAGGTCACTGGTTCGAACCCAGTATCGCCCACCCCGGATTACGGCCCGGAGGCTTTTGAGCCTCCGGGCCGTTCTCGTATTCCCGCGCCCTTTAAGGGAATTGACGGGTCCACATGTTCCGCGCCGACCGGTAATCAGTGCATTCGGTTCAGGACATTCCGGAACCGGCGTGCGTCGCGCAGGCGTTGCTCGTACGTGGCGCCGACCGCGAGCAGCAGCAGACCGGCGAGCGCGGGCGGCAGCCAGCGGGGCAGCGCGTCCACGACCTGCACGATGTAGGGGGCGAGTTCGTGCAGCACGTCCAGGGTGAGGACCGCACCGCCGAGGACCAGCGGGGCGCGCAGCCGGTAGTGCGCGCCCGCCAGCGTCAGGGCGAGGGCCGCCGTGCCGAGCAGCAGCGGACGCTGCCAGTGCACGTCGCTCCAGGCGGCCGCGAGGCTCGGGAGCAGTGTCACCGCGAGGCCCGGGCCGTAGGCCGTCCAGGAGGAGGCCGCCGGGTCGCGGCGGCGCCGCAGCCATCCGATGAGCAGCGCGGGGACGGTCGCCGGCAAGGTGTATGCCTCCGGGGTCGACACCTCCCACGACGCGAGGCGCACCCAGCTCGCCAGGACGAACAGCACCCCGGCCGCGTACCCGACGGCACGACGGTCCGCCCGCAGCGCGGTGCCGGACGCGATGACCCCGCAGACCGCCAGGACCAGCGCCAGCACGGGGGCGTCCCCTGCGGCGAGGACGACCGCGACGGCTCCGGAGGCGGCCGCCATGAGCTCCACGGGCGGCGTCAGGGGATGCGTGCCGAGACGGGCCGCGGCGGCCGCGGCGAGCGCCGGGACCGTCAGCGAGAGCAGCCCGATGTACTCGGGAGGCAGGCCCCACGCGGCGCCCGAGGCGCAGACCAGCGCGGTGGCCGAGGCCACGGAGGCGCAGGCGGCGAGCGCCGCGGTGCCCGGAGCGGGTGCCCCGGCCCGCGCCAGGCGCACACAGGCGGCGAGGTGCAGCGCCGTCAGCACGCCGAGCGTGGTGACCGTGGCCGCCATGGTGGCCAATGACAGGAACGCGACGCTCGCCGACGACACCAGGGCGAGCACCGAAGCGGTCACCGCGGGAACGGCCGACGTCGCACGCGCGGCCACGCCGAGGAGAACGGCGGTCGACAGGAGCTGAGCCGCCACCCCGGCCCCGTACGGAAGACGGAGCGCGGCGGGCAGCGCCACGGCCGCGGACCACAGGAGCACCGGCGCCGCGTACCGCGCCGCCCGCCGTGCCGAGTCGCCCAGCGGCCCGGCCGTCACGGCGAGGGCGGCGGCGACGGCGCCGAGCACCGGCGGAGCCAGGAGCGGGTGCGCGAGCGGCAGTTCGAGCAGCAATGCGTCCCGGGCGTCACCGGGCGCACCCGACCAGACGCGGGTCCCCCAGCCGAACGGCCCGAGCAGGGCGATCGCCGCGACCGGCAGCGCCCACAGCACCGCGAGCCCCTGCACCACGGCCGACGCCGCGAGGAACCCGCGCCGCAGCGTCCACGGCAGCGAGGTGCGGACGACGGCCAACAGCACCATGCCGCACACCAGATACGCCGGCACCGTCCAGGCCCCGGGCAGCGCCGCCCGCAGCACCCCGCCCGAGGCGGCCACCACGAGCAGACCGCAGGCACCGGCCGCACCGCTCACCACCTCGGCGCCCTTCGCCCACCGCGCGGCCGCCAGCGCGATCCCCGCGGCGAACAGCAGCAGCACGCCCGCGCGAGCCGCCCCGCCCGGACCCGAGGCCTGCACGGAGAGCCAGCCGGCGCTCGCCGCACCCCACAGCCCCAGGACGCATGCACCGGCCGTTGCGACGACCCGCACGGAACGAATCCCCGCCCGCAGCGCGAGCGCCGTGTCGAAGGCCGCCGTCCCGAGCAGCGCCGCCGTCATCACATACGCGTCGGCGTGCGCGGCGCCCGCCCACAGGATCAGGGGGAGCTGCGCCGTCACCACCGCTACGGGCACCGGCAGACGCAGCTGCCGGAGCAGCAGCCCGTACCCCGCCCAGACCGCGCCCAGGACGGCCGAGGTGGCGGCCGCGTAACCGAAGGCGCTCACGTCCAGGAGCGCGAGGTAGCGCAGCGCGTACGCGTCGAGGACGGTCAGCGCCAGACCGAGGCCCGCCACCGCCTCCGCCGTCGAGCGCAGCGAGCGCCGCAGCAGGAACGCGGGCGTGCCGAGCGCCGCGAGTGTCACCGCGCCGAGGACCGCGCTGCGGCCGCCGATCCCCAAGTGGCCCCAGCTCACCACCGTGAACGCGATCGCCGCGACCGTCAGGAGCACCCCGCCCAGCGCGAGCAGGACGTTCTGCACGCTCGGCGGCGTGGCGTCGGGGGCGGGCGGCCCGGCCGGACGAGGGGGCGGCCCGGCCGGGCCCGCCGCACGCAGGACACCGAGCAGCCAGGCCCGACGCTGCAGCAACTGCGTCCTGCGCGCCTCCAGTTGGCGCAACTCCCAGTCGAGGACGCGGAGCTCCTCGGCAGGGGGCGGAATGTTCGTCATGCCGGGCAGTGTGGTCCGCGGCACACCGCACGGCATGGGTGCGGATACTCAGGTCGTACTCAGATCCGGTACGGGTTCCTGTCCTTCCGGCAGACTGCCGCGCATGGACTGGTGCCACTACCGCTTCCGCAGCGTCTGGGAACTTCCCGGAAAGCCCGCCCGCGTCTTCGCCGCCCTGGAACAGCCCGAGGACTATCCGCTGTGGTGGCCGCAGGTGCGTGAGGTGACTCCGCTCGACGACCGCAGCGGCATCGTCCGCTTCCGGTCCTTCTTGCCGTACGACCTGGTCGTCACCGCACGGGAGCGGCGCAACGACCCCGCGGCCGGAGTTCTGGAGATCGCGATGAGCGGGGACCTGGACGGCTGGGCGCGCTGGAGGCTCACCCCCAACGCCGCCGGGACACTGGCCCGCTACGACCAGGAGGTCGAGGTGCGCAAGGCGCTGATGCGACGCCTCGCCGTGCCCGGACGTCCGCTGTTCCGGCTCAATCACGCCCTGATGATGCGCGCCGGACAGCGCGGCCTCGCGGCTCGTCTGCGAACGGTCTGAAGGCGGTTTGAAGGAAGGGTGCCCGGACCTGTATTGTTCAGTGCGTTCCCGGGCGATTAGCTCAGTGGGAGAGCGCTTCGTTCACACCGAAGAGGTCACTGGTTCGAACCCAGTATCGCCCACCCGGAGAATGCCGGTCCGTCAGCAGACGGACCGGTTTTTTCATGCCCGCGCGGGGCTCCGGCGTCCGGTGCCCCGCGCTCAGGCCGCCGCCGGGAAGTCGGTACGCAGCGGCCACGCCGGGTCCACCGTCTCCGGAGTGCCGCTCTTGGCGAACCACGCCTGCAGGCCACGCGCCTGAGCCGCGTGCCAGACCGCCTGCAACGTGTGCAGCTCGGCCGGCGAGAGGCGCTCCAGGCGCCCCGCGAACCGCCGTCCCACCGCACGCACCACATCCATGGCCGCCTGCGCGTCCGCCGCCGCGTCGTGCGCCTCCGACAGCTCCACCTCGTAGTGCGCGCACAGATCGGTGAGCGTCCGGCGGCCCTTGCGGTACCGGTCCAGCTGCTTGTCCAGGACCCGCGGGTCGATCACGCACAGCGAGGAACCCTCCGTGTAGCGGCTCAACGACGAGGCGCGGTGCCTGCGCAACTCCCGGTCCAGGATGGTCAGATCGAACGGCGCGTTCATCACCACGATCGGCCGGCCCGCCGCTCCCTGCTCGGCCAGATCGCGTGCTATCTCCTCCATCACCGGCGCGGGCCAGCGGCCCGTGCGCTGCAGATGATCCTCCGTCAGTCCGTGCACCGCGGTGGCGGCCGCGGGCACGGGTACACCCGGATTCACCAGCCAGCGGGTGATGCGCGGCCGGGTTCCCGCGCCCTGCTGGACGACGACGGCGGCCGACACGATCCGGTCGGTCTCGACGTCGACGCCCGTGGTCTCCGTGTCGAATGCGGCCAAGGGGCCCTCGTACCAGCACGTCATGGTGACGCAACTCCTCGTTCAGTCCCGGCAGATGACGTTCGGTCCCCTGCCCACGCTGGTGATACCCGGGCCGTTTGCGCCGTACGCGGCCCGGAGACAACAGAGGTGAGGGGCTTTGGAATTCACCGTCCCGGCGCAGAACGACCCGGCTCGGAAGGCACGTTGACCATGGCGCTCGCGCAGCCCGACCAGGGTGGGCTGCTGCCCGAGCGGATCGCACCGCCGCGCGGCACACTCGCCACCACCGCCTGCATGGAGACGCTTCAGGTGGGCTACCTGCACGCCGTAGCGGCGGCCGCCGGCTGCTCGCTCTCGCAGCCCTTTCCCGACAACGGCATCGACTGGCACGTCAGCCACAGCGCCCCCGGGCACACGGTCGACGACGAGGTCACCATCAAGGTCCAGCTCAAGTGCACGTACCAGATACCGCCGAAGCCCGCCGGGCCCGCCTTCTCCTTCACGCTCGACAACCCGCACCTGGAGAAGCTCGCCCGCACCCCGGTGTCGGTCCACAAGATCCTGGTCGTGATGCTCGTGCCCCGGTCCCGGGACGACTGGCTGCGCGCCGGTCACGACCGGCTCGACCTGCGGCACTGCTGCTACTGGACCAATCTCGCCGGGCACCCCGTGACCGGCCGGCGCAGGACCACCGTGCGCGTCCCGACCTCGCGGATCTTCGACGACCGCGCCCTCTGCGAGATCATGACGCGCGTCGGAACGGGAGGGAAACCCTGATGCACCGCCCCTTCGCCCACGACGAATCCGACCACGACGAGTTCGGCCGCCATGAGCCGGCGCCGCCCGTCCGCCCGCACCCCGCCCCGGCCGCGGGCGGCTGGACCGAGCCCCCCGAGCCCTCCCGCGTCGATCCCCGCGTCCTCGGCGCGCTCCTCGCCCGGCACGGCTGGCAGCGCCGCGGCGGCGCCCCCGGCCGCTACGCGCGCTGGACGCCCCCGGGCCCCGGCGGCGCGGGCACCAGCCTGCTCGTCCCCGAGAGCCGCGCCTTCCCCGACTGCGAGGACCTCGTCGCCGAGGCGCTCGTCGCGCTGTCCCGCAGCGCCTCGCCCGCGGCCCGCGAGGTACTGGTGGGGCTCGCCGTGCCCAGCGACGAGATCCACTGGTCGCGCGACGTGCGGACCGGCCCGGCGGACACCTCGACGTGGCCCGAGGAGGAGCAGCTGCGCTCCGCCGCCCGGCTGATGCTCCTCGCGGGCGCGCTCGCCGCACGCGGCCGCGCCGGCTACTACGGCGCGCGGCACCGCGGACCCGCCGCCGCTTCCCTGGAGAACGTGCTCGTCGGCCCCGCCACGGGCGGACAGCGGCTCACCGCCTTCGTGCCCGTCCTGACCGGGCGACCCCTCGCGGTCCGCCTCCACCAGGCGCTCTGCGCGGCCCGCGAGGCCGTCGACTACCAGCGCGCCACCGGCGGCATGGACGCCTTCGACGGCGCGGTCGAGGCCGGCGTCAGCCACGAGCTGACCGAGGCGATCGTCGCCATGGTGCGCGGCACGGAAGGAGCACGCGTCGCCGTGGAGTGGGCGCCCGGCGCGGGGGTGCCCGAGGGGTGCGCGGCCCGCGCCGAACCCGTCGAGTTCTCGCCCGGCGACCTGCCGGCCCTGCGCGAGGCGGGGGCCCGCTACCTCCGCGACGAACCGTCGGTGCCGGTGCGGGTCACCGGGGCCGTGGTGCGGATGCGGCGGGCGGCGCCCCACGAGGACGGCACCGTGCGGATCCGGGTGATCGCGGGCGCCGACGTCCCGCACGTGCGGATGACCCTGGACGAGGAGTCGTACCGCATCGCGGGCCACGCCCACCTGGTCGGGCTGCCGATCCGGGTGCAGGGGCGCCTGGAGAGCAGGGGCGGGTTCCGCAGGCTGACCGGGGCGAGCGGGGTGGTGCCCGTGCAGGTGGACGAGGCGGAGCGCGACCGGCTCATGAAGTCGCTCCAGGAGAACCTCGACTTCTTCGAGGAGGCGTGCAGCACGGACTGAAGGGGCCGATGGGGGCACGGAGAGATCCGTTTCGCGGGCGGGCCCCGCGGCTCGGTACGATTCCCCTTGCGTACGCGTGACAGAGAGCGGCGCAGCCCCCTTCAGGTAGGAGAGACCGGTGTCAGACGTCCGTGTGATCATCCAACGCGATTCCG
Source organism: Streptomyces venezuelae (assembly GCF_008642315.1). Taxonomy (NCBI): domain Bacteria; kingdom Bacillati; phylum Actinomycetota; class Actinomycetes; order Kitasatosporales; family Streptomycetaceae; genus Streptomyces; species Streptomyces venezuelae. Next base: position 7,357,462 of record NZ_CP029192.1, read on the forward strand.
AGCGGGAAGAGCGCGTGGTGACGACGGGCACTACGGCCGCCGAGCTCTTTCCCGGGGAGCGCACCATCGTCGCCGTGCGCGTGGCCGGCGAGCTGAAGGACCTCGCGTACGTGCCGGCCGACGGCGAGGAGGTCGAGCCCGTCGAGGTCTCCTCCGAGGACGGCCTGAACATCCTGCGCCACTCGACCGCGCACGTCATGGCGCAGGCCGTGCAGGAGCTCTTCCCCGACGCCAAGCTCGGCATCGGCCCGCCCATCCGGGACGGCTTCTACTACGACTTCGACGTCAAGGAGCCCTTCACCCCCGAGGACCTCAAGCGCATCGAGAAGAAGATGCAGGAGATCCAGAAGCGCGGGCAGAAGTTCTCGCGGCGCGTCACCACCGACGACGACGCGCGCGTCGAGCTCGCCGACGAGCCGTACAAGCTGGAGCTCATCGGCCTCAAGGGCAACGCCGCGCAGGCCGCCGACGGCGCCGACGCCGAGGTGGGCGCGGGCGAGCTGACCATCTACGACAACCTCGACGCGAAGACCGGCGAGCTGTGCTGGAAGGACCTCTGCCGAGGCCCGCACCTGCCCAGCACCCGCGCCATCCCCGCGTTCAAGCTGATGCGCTCCGCCGCCGCCTACTGGCGAGGCAGCGAGAAGAACCCGCAGCTCCAGCGCATCTACGGCACCGCGTGGCCGACGAAGGACGAGCTGAAGGCGCACCTGGAGTTCCTCGCCGAGGCCGAGAAGCGCGACCACCGCAAGCTCGGCTCCGAGCTCGACCTCTTCTCCTTCCCCGAGGAGCTCGGCCCGGGCCTCGCGGTGTTCCACCCCAAGGGCGGCGTGATCCGCAAGGTCATGGAGGACTACTCGCGGCGCCGCCACGAGGTGTCCGGGTACGAGTTCGTGAACACCCCGCACATCTCGAAGGAGAAGCTCTTCGAGATCTCGGGCCACCTGCCGCACTACGCGGAGGGCATGTTCCCGCCCATCGAGTTCGACGAGCAGAACTACCGCCTCAAGGCGATGAACTGCCCGATGCACAACCTGATCTTCAAGTCGCGCGGGCGCTCCTACCGCGAGCTGCCGCTGCGCCTCTTCGAGTTCGGCACCGTGTACCGGTACGAGAAGTCGGGCGTCGTGCACGGCCTGACCCGCTCGCGCGGCTTCACGCAGGACGACTCGCACATCTACTGCACCAAGGAGCAGATGCCGCAGGAGCTCGACACGCTCCTGACCTTCGTGCTCGACCTGCTGCGGGACTACGGCCTGACCGAGTTCGAGCTGGAGCTGTCCACCCGTGACGACTCCGACAAGTTCATCGGCGAGGACGCGGACTGGGCGGAGGCCACCGAGGCACTGCGGCTCGCCGCCGAGAAGCAGAACCTGCCGCTGGTGCCCGACCCGGGCGGCGCCGCGTACTACGGCCCGAAGATCTCGGTGCAGGCCAAGGACGCGATCGGCCGGTCCTGGCAGATGTCGACCATCCAGGTCGACTTCAACCAGCCCAAGCGGTTCAACCTGGAGTACACGGCGGCGGACGGCTCGCGCCAGCAGCCCGTCATGATCCACCGCGCCCTGTTCGGCTCCATCGAGCGGTTCTTCGGTGTGCTCCTGGAGCACTACGCGGGCGCGTTCCCGGCGTGGCTCGCGCCCGTGCAGGCCGTCGGCATCCCGATCGGCGACGCGCACATCCCCTACCTCCGCGAGTTCGCCGAGAAGGCGAAGGAGCAGGGGCTGCGGGTCGAGGTGGACGCGTCGTCCGACCGCATGCAGAAGAAGATCCGCAACCAGCAGAAGGCCAAGGTGCCCTTCATGGTCATCGCGGGCGACGAGGACATGAGCAACGGCTCCGTCTCCTTCCGCTACCGCGACGGCTCGCAGGAGAACGGCATCCCCGTCGACGAGGCCATCGCGAAGATCGCGAAGGCGGTCGAGGACCGCGTCCAGGTCTGACGCCACGGTGACACAGCGCTGAGCTCGGGCCCCGGGGACCTCTCCCCGGGGCCAAGTCATATGCTTCACCTCATGACGAGTGAGCCGGAGCAGCAGATCGGAGTCGGGTCGCAGGACGCGTTCCAGCGCCTGTGGACGCCCCACCGGATGGCGTACATCCAGGGCGAGAACAAGCCCACGGGCCCGGGGGCCGACGACGGCTGTCCCTTCTGCTCGATCCCGGCCAAGTCCGACGAGGACGGGCTCGTCATCGCGCGCGGCGAGCAGGTGTACGCGGTCCTCAACCTGTACCCGTACAACGGCGGCCACCTGATGGTCGTGCCCTACCGGCACGTCGCCGACTACACGGACCTGACGGCCCCCGAGACCGCCGAGCTCGGCGAGCTCACCAAGCAGGCGATGCAGGCGCTGCGCACCGCGTCCGGCGCGCACGGCTTCAACATCGGCATGAACCAGGGAGCCGTGGCGGGCGCGGGTATCGCGGCCCACCTGCACCAGCACATCGTTCCGCGCTGGGGCGGCGACACCAACTTCATGCCGGTCGTCGGGCACACCAAGGTGCTGCCGCAGCTGCTCGCCGACACCCGCAAGATGCTGGCGGACTCCTGGCCGACGCCGCAGAGCGGCAACTGACGCTGTTCCATACCGTCAACCCCCCTGTGTCAAGAGGGGGGTTGGAGGCGGCTGCCCCACCTGCCACCCTGCCCACAGGGAGCGCCCGGTCAGGGAGGGGTCATGTCCGTCGGCACGTCACCAGCCGTCGATGCGGGATGGGGGGAGTTCGGGCGGCTGCTGCGCTTCCACCGCAGGCGGGCCGGGCTCACCCAGCTGCAGCTCGGCAGGCGGGTGGGCTACCACCACAGCTTCATCAGCAGGCTAGAGGGCGGACTGCGGGAACCGCCCTTCGACCTGGTGAACCGGCTCGACGCCGTCCTGGGGGCCGGGGGCGGGCTCGTCGCCCTCATCGCCTCGCCGCCCGCGGCGCCGTGCGCGCCCGGTCTGCTTCCCACGGCGCCGACGCTCTTCTCGCCGATACCCGGTGGTGACGCCCCCGACGTCGATTCCCCCGGTGTCCTCTCCGGCGACACGCCCTCCCTGACCGCCCAGCCCTGGCCGTCGAGGCTGCCCGCCGAGGGCCTTGCCTGCCCGCTGCACGGCAGGGTGGGCTGTGCGACGCCCGACCGGGAAGCGGTGACGGACCTCCTCGCCGGGCTGACGGGACCATACGACCGCGTGGGCGAGACGGCGGGCGCGGAGGCCGAGCTGCTGCACGGACTGACCGCCGTCCTGGCCTGTCTGATCCGTGAGGCGTTCGGCCGCGCCAGCGACGCGTGCGCGAGCACCGTGGAACGGCTGCTGCGCGGGGTGGCGCGGTGGGCCGAGGCGGTCAATGCCGGGGGCCGGCTGCCGTCCGGCCAGTTGCGGCTGGCCGCGCAGTACGCCCAGGTCGCGGGGCGGCTGCGGATGGAGCGCGGGCAGGGCGGCGTGGCCATGGCCTGGTTCGGGCACGGCCTGCGGTGGGCGGACGCCGCGCGGGACGCCGAGGCCCGGGCCACTCTCCTCAGCGACATGTCGACTCTGGTGCGGCTCGACGGTGACCCCGCCTCGATGCTCGGGTACGCGCAGGCCATCGGGGCCGTGGACGGCAAGCGGCGCTGGATGATGACGCTGGCCGACCTGTATCAGGCGCGTGCGTACGCGCTGGGCCATGACGTGGCCGCGTGCCGACGGCATCTGTCGACGGCGCGGCGCAGGTTCGCCCGGCTCGACGACCGGGACCGGCTCGAGGCGCCCTGGCTCTCGGGCGCGGAGGGTGTGCTGCGGGTGGAGTCGGCGGTGGGCGGGGCGCTGCGGGACCTCGCGGTGGTGACGGGGGACCGGGCGGTGGCCCGGCGGGCGGTCGAGGCCACCGCCCGGTCGTACGCGCTGCTGCCGCCGGTGATGCGCTCCACGCGTCTGCTGCTCACCCTGCGTCTCGCGGACAGCTGGGCGTGTGCGGGCGACCCCGTCGCGGCGGTGACCCTCGCGGGGCCCGTCCTGGAGGAGGCGGTGGGCGCGCGGGAGTTGATGGTCGCCGTCGAGCTGCGCGGACTGCACCGGCGGCTCGCCGGGCGCTGGGGCGATCTGCCGGAGGTCAGGGAGTACCGGGAGCGGGCGCGGGCCGTGTCGGAGTGAGGCGGTGCGGTTCGCCGTCCCCGCGCCGCGCCCGACAGCCCTGTCGGCGTGCTTGCCAGTTCTTGACAGGGCGGGCCGGAGGCCGGGAATCCATTGACCGCGGACCGGGCCGGTGTGAGGGTTCCGCCAGCCATGAGGGTGTCATGTCACCGCCAGGTCGCGAGCGGAGCAGCGGGCACGACCGCACAGCCTGACGCACGGGCTCCCCCCTGGCTCGAACGAGCCGCAACACCTCTCACAAGGAGCCGTGATGCTCAGACGATCCGCAGCGGCCGGGATAACCCTGGCCCTGGCACTCGCGGGGGTGACGGTACCCGCGTCCCTCGCGACGGCCGCGCAGACCGCACCCACCGCGGACAGACCGGACCCCCTCGCCAAAGCCGTCGCCGCCGCCGACAAGGCGGTGCGCAGCGGCCTCGACTCGCTGGCCAGAGGGCCCGAGGAGCAGTACGACCGACAGCAGGTCACCCCTTGGCTCAAAGGCCTCTACTCGGTCGCGTACGAACGCACCTACCGCGGGCTGCCGGTGGTGGGCGGCGACGCGGTGGTCCTCGCCGACGGCAAGGGGAAGGTCCGGGCCGTCAGGGCCGCGACCGACGCGACGATCTCGGTCACCACCAAGGCGAAGGTGACGGCCGCGCAGGCGGTCAGAACGAGCCGTGCGAAGCTCGCCACGGTCAAGAAGGTCGACTCCAAGCGCCTGGTGGTCAGGGTCAGGAAGGACGCGCCCGCGCTCGCCTGGGAGACCGAGCTGACCGGGCGTACGAAGGCCGGCGACCCCAGCAAGCTGCACGTCTTCGTCAACGCGCTCACCGGCAAGGTCATCGACACCTACGACGACGTGCGCGCCGGCAGCGGCCACAGCAAGTGGAACGGCCCCGACCCGCTGACCATCGACACCTCGCGCTCGGGCAGCAACTACGTGCTGCGCGACACCACACGCCCGGGGCTCCAGTGCTCGAGCTACCAGGGCGGCGTCTTCACCAAGGCGACCGACGACTGGGGCACCGGCAATCCCACGAGCCGGGAGACCGGCTGCGTCGACGTGATGTTCGCCGCGCAGAAGCAGTGGAACATGCTCAAGGAGTGGGTCGGCCGCAACGGACACAACGGCAACGGCGGCAGCTGGCCGGTCAGTGTGGGCCTCAACGAGCTCAACGCGTACTGGGACGGCTCCTCCGTCACCATCGGCCACAACAGCGCCAACGAGTGGATCGCCGGAGTGGACGTCGTCGCCCACGAGTTCGGCCACGGTCTGGACTCCAACACGCCCGGCGGCGCCAACCACGAGAGCGGCCTCGGCGAGGCGACCGGCGACATCATGGGCGCCCTGACCGAGGCGTACATCAACCAGCCCGCCCCCTACGACACCCCCGACTACACCGTCGGGGAGATGATCAACCTCCAGGGGCGCGGCCCGATCCGCAACATGTACGACCCGAGCCGGGTCAACAACGACCCCAACTGCTACTCCGCCTCGATCCCGAACACCGAGGAGCACAAGGCGGCCGGGCCCATGAACCACTGGTTCTACCTGCTCGCCGAGGGCTCCAACCCCGGTGGTGGCAAGCCCTCGAGCCCCACCTGCAACAACCAGCAGGTGACCGGCGTGGGCATCAAGAACGCCGGCAAGATCTTCTACGGCGCCATGCTGCTCAAGACCAGCGGCATGACGTACAAGCGCTACCGCACCGCCACGCTCACCGCGGCGAAGAACCTCGACGCGAGCTGCGACCTGTTCAACCGCACCAAGGCCGCCTGGGACGCCATCAGCATCCCGGCCCAGAGCGGTGACCCGACCTGCACCGGGCAGCAGAACGACTTCTCCCTCGGGCTCAGCCCCGCCTCGGGCAAGGTCGAACCGGGCGCCTCCACCACCGGCACCGTCAACACCACGACCGTCACCGGCAGCGCCCAGCAGATCACGCTGACCGCGTCGGGTGCCCCGGCGGGCGTGAACGTCACGTTCGACCCGACGACCGTCACATCCGGCTCCAACGCCACCATGAAGATCACCACCGCCGCGTCCACCACGGCGGGCACCTACCCGATCACCGTCACGGGCACCGCGGGCACCAAGACGCACACCGCCCAATACACGCTGACCGTGGGTGGCGGCGGCAACCCGACGCCCCCGCCGGACATCGACGTGGAGAAGGTCAGGGCACACCTCGCCCAGTTCAACACCATCGCCTCGCAGAACGGCGGCAACCGCCGCGCCACCGGCGCCGGTTACCGCGCCTCCCTCGCGTACGTGAAGGGCAAGCTGGAGGCCGCCGGATACAAGGTCACCGAGCAGACCTGCGCCTCCGGATGCTCCGCGGGCGCGGGCAACAACCTGATCGCCGAGTGGCCGCAGGGCGACGCGAACAACGTCTACATGTTCGGCGCGCACCTCGACGGCGTCGCGGCGGGCCCCGGCATCAACGACAACGGCTCCGGATCCGCCGCGATCCTGGAGGCGGCGCTGTCCCTGGCGCAGAACAACCCCGCCATGAAGAACCGCGTCCGCTTCGCCTGGTGGACCGACGAGGAGCAGGGCCTCAACGGCTCGGACTACTACGCCTCGTCGCTGCCCGCCGCGGAGCGCTCCAAGATCAAGGCGTACTACAACTTCGACATGGTGGGCTCGACGAACGCCGGGTACTTCGTGAACAACCTGAACTCCTCGGCGTCGGTCCCGCTGCGGGACTACTGGACCTCCCTCAACCTCGCACCCCAGGAGAACGTCGAGGGGCAGGGACGGTCGGACGACGCCTCCTTCCAGCGCGTCGGCATCCCGACATCCGGGTACGCCACCGGCGCCTCCGCCACAAAGTCCGCGGCCGAGGCCGCGAAGTGGGGCGGCACCGCGGGCCGTTCGTACGACTCGTGCTACCACTCCGCCTGTGACACCACCGCCAACGTGAGCGCCACCGCGCTGGACCGCAGCTCGGACGGCGTCGCGTACGCACTCTGGAAGACCTCCGTCGGCGACGGGCCCGCACCCGCGGACGACTTCTCCCTCTCCGCCGACCCGGCCTCGGGCACGGTCCAGCCCGGCTCCTCCACGAAGGTCACCCTCGCCACGGCGACGACCAGCGGCTCGGCGCAGAAGGTGGGACTCTCGGCCTCGGGGGCCCCGTCCGGAGTGAGCGTTTCCATCAATCCGGAGTCGGTGCTCTCGGGCGAGTCCGCGACGGCCACCGTCGAGGTCGCGGCGGGCACGACCGCCGGCACCTACACCCTCACCTTCACCGGTGAGGGGCAGGTCAGCCACCGTACGGCGTACACCCTGACGGTGTCCGGCGGCGGTGGCGAGACCACCTGGCAGCTGGGTGCCACCTACGCGGCCGGGGACGTGGTCACGTACAACGGCGTCCGCTACCGCTGCATCCAGGGCCACACCGCCTATCCGGGCTGGGAGCCGCCGAACGTCCCCGCCCTCTGGCAGGCCATCTGATCGCTCAGCGGCGGGCCGTCACGACCGACGGCCCGCCGCCTCACGCGTCGTAGACGTCCGCCTTCCTCGGCATCGGGTCCTGGATGGCCCCGCTGAGGAAGCCGGACCGCGCGCCGAACTTCTCCGTGTTCACGCCGTTCTCGTCGAGGACCTTGATCGCGGCGGAGTGCACCACGCGCAGCACCGGCGTGGCGGCGCGCAGCGCGTCGTCCGCCATGAACCGGTGCCGCCACGGCTTGTCGGCCCAGGCGTGCCGCAGGCCGAACGGCTCGGGCAGGACCAGCTTGCCGCCGAGGTGGTCCAGGATCGGCGGGTACCAGGTGAAGGGGGCGCGGACCGCGAGGCGCACGACCTCGTCCGCGTCGATCAGCGGCAGGTTGCGGGTCGTGGTCTCCCAGAACCTGATGGGCTTCGCGACCGTCTTCGTCTTCGGCGAGGGCTTCGTCGTGAACAGGGGGTGCACGGGCCCCAGGGCGTGGCCGGTGACCTCGATGCGCAGCGTCTCGTGCAGCACCGTCACCGTGATCAGCATCGTGATGACCAGCTGCCCGTCCCAGAGCGTGAACTGCACGCCCAGGTAGTGTCGGTTGCCGCTGCCGAACTGCTGCTCGTTGCAGATCCGCTGTATCTCGTGGCCGCGGATCTGGAAGGCCTCGACGTCCGTGCCGGTGGGGCGGGACACCGCCTTCGCGTTCTCCCCGATGGGGGAGACGATCCAGTGGTTTATGTCGGGCGTGGGGAAGCCCCCGGTGTGCAGCGGGCCGCGCTCCAGCATGCGCAGCTGGTCGTGCACCGCCTTTATGACGTCCCAGCTGCGGAAGGGGTGGATCTCCTTGCTCGCGTCCGCGGGCACCAGCTCCTCCGCCAGCTGCCAGCTGCCCCACCGCGTGCCCATGCCCAATATGCCCTTGGGTCCCGCGTAGAACACGGAGTTGCTCTGCTGCTCCGCGGAGAGCCTGGCCAGGCCCTGCCGGAGGCGTTCGGCCGCCGTCTCGCCCGGGCTGCCGGGCACCGCCTCCGGGATCTTGGCGCCGATCCCGCCGCCCGCGAGCAGGCTCGACCAGCGCTCGCGCAGGTCCCTCGCGGTGCGCTCGGCGATCTGCTTCGCCCAGAACCAGCCCACCACGGGCAGCACGATCGCCGCCCGCAGATACCAGGCCCAGAAACCCCCGAACGGCAGCTTGAGCAGGGCGACCGCGGCCAGCACGCCCACGGCGACCAGCACGGCCGTCGCGAGCGCGCCCGCGCGCTTGTCCTCGCTCTTGGCGACCTGCCGCCGGATGGTGAAGACGAGGAGCCAGAAGATGAAACCCGGCAGGAAGAGCACGCCGCACAGCACCGTCACCGCCGTCAGCCAGCTGTCGCGCTCCTTGCGGATGCGGTTCGCCGCCAGGCAGTGCTCGACGACCGCCTGCGGCTCGGTCCCGAAGGACTGGATGAGCGGACTGCGGCCGCCGCCCAGCATCCGCACCTGGACGGTCCGTGCGAACGCCTCGCCCAGGTTCGGCTTGCACAGCGACCAAATGCCTGGCTTCACCTCGGACTTGTGCCATTCGTTGTTCGCCGCGAGGATGCCGTCCACATCGCCGTCGCGGTACGCGGCCGAGGCCAGGGCGTGGGTCGCCGCCGTCTGTCCCGCGGCGCCCGAGAGCGGAACCTGGGCCCCGGGCCTGAAGTCGAATACATCGTCCGCCACTGCCGCCCCCATCGCCGCGGTGCCTTCGCTGCTGCGGCTCTTCCCGACTTCCCAGCCCGGCACACCTGTTGCCGCCCGGCGCGTCTGTTGATCAGGTCATCAGCGTATCCGGGCGCACCGACATCCGTCAGGGGGCAGCCGCATGCGTCCGCCCCGGGGGAGGGGCGGACGCATGCGCGTGCGCTCTTCAACTACGTGGCGTTGTGCGCCCGTTCGCGGATCTTCTCGGAGAGCTGCGGAGGCATCGGCTCGTGGCGTGCGTACGTACGGTTGAAGCGCGCGGTGCCCTGCGAGAGGGACCGCAGATCCACCGCGTACCTGCCGATCTCGATCTCGGGCACCTCGGCCCGCACCAGGGTGCGCCCGCCGGCCGCCTGCTCGGTGCCGACCACCCGGCCGCGCCGCCCCGACAGATCGCTCATCACCGCCCCGACATAGTCGTCGCCGACCAGTACCCGCACCTCGGCGACCGGTTCGAGGAGATGGATCTTCGCGCCGGACGCGGCCTCCCGCAGCGCCAGCGCGCCCGCCGTCTGGAACGCGGCGTCGGAGGAGTCCACCGAGTGCGCCTTGCCGTCGAGGAGCGTGATGCGCACGTCGATGAGCGCGTACCCGGCGGCGACGCCCTTCGCGGCCTGCGCGCGCACGCCCTTCTCGACGGACGGGATGAACTGCCGCGGGACCGCCCCGCCCACGACCTTGTCGACGAACTCGATGCCGCTGCCGCCCGGCAGCGGTTCGACCTCGATCTCACAGATCGCGTACTGCCCGTGCCCGCCGGACTGCTTCACATGGCGGCCACGGCCACCGGACTTGCCCGCGAACGTCTCCCGGAGGGAGACCTTGTACGGCACCACGTCGACCTGCACGCCGTACCGGCTGCGCAGTCGCTCCAGAGCCACGTCCGCGTGCGCCTCGCCCAGACACCACAGGACCACCTGGTGGGTGTCCTGGTTCTGTTCGAGCCGCATCGTGGGGTCCTCGGCGACCAGCCGCGACAGGCCCTGCGACAACTTGTCCTCGTCGGCCTTGCTGTGCGCCTGGATCGCGAGCGGCAACAGCGGGTCCGGCATGTCCCAGGGCTCCATCAGGAGCGGGTCGTCCTTGGCCGAGAGCGTGTCGCCGGTCTCCGCGCGGTTCAGCTTGGCCACGCACGCCAGATCGCCCGCGACACACCGGGTGAGGGTGCGCTGCTGCTTGCCGAAGGGGGAGGAGAGGGCGCCGACGCGCTCGTCGACGTCGTGGTCCTCGTGACCGCGGTCGGCGAGTCCGTGCCCGGAGACGTGCACCGTCTCGTCGGGGCGCAGGGTGCCGGAGAAGACACGGACGAGGGAGACCCGGCCCACGTACGGGTCGGAGGCCGTCTTCACGACCTCGGCGACCAGCGGGCCCTCGGGGTCGCAGGTCAGCGGCGGGCGCGCCGTGCCACCGGGAGTGGTGACGGCCGGCGCCGGGTGTTCGAGAGGGGTGGGGAAGCCGCCGGTGATGAGCTCCAGGAGCTCGACCGTGCCGATGCCCTGGCGGGCGCCCTCGGCAGCCGGCGCGGCGGCGAGCACCGGATGGAAGATGCCGCGCGCGACCGCACGCTCCAGGTCGTCCACCAACGTCTTGAAGTCGATGTCCTCGCCGCCGAGGTAACGGTCCATGAGGGACTCGTCCTCGCTCTCGGCGATGATCCCCTCGATGAGCGTGTTGCGCGCCCTCTCGATGAGCGGGAGCTGGTCGGAGCCCGGCTCGGACTCCTTGCGCTCCCCGGAGGCGTAGTCGAATATCCGCTGCGACAGGAGCCCGATCAGGCCGGTCACCGGGGCGTGGCCGTCCGGTCCCTGCTCGCCGTGGAGCGGCAGGTACAGCGGCACCACGGCGTCGGGGTCGTCGCCGCCGAACGCCTGCGCGCAGGTGCGGGTCATCGCGGCGAAGTCCGCGCGGGCCGACTCCAGGTGCGTGATCACGATGGCCCGCGGCATGCCGACCGCCGCGCACTCCTCCCACACCATGCGGGTCGCGCCCGTGATGCCCTCGACGCCCTCGGCCGCCGAGACGACGAAAAGGGCCGCGTCCGCGGCGCGCAGACCGGCCCTCAGCTCCCCGACGAAATCGGCGTAACCCGGGGTGTCCAACAGATTGATCTTTATCCCGTCCCATTCGACGGGAACCAGTGACAGCTGCACCGAACGCTGCTGCCGATGCTCCATCTCGTCGTAGTCGGAGACGGTGCCGCCGTCCTCCACGCGACCCGCCCGGTTCACCGCCCCCGCCGTCAGCGCGAGGGCCTCCACCAGAGTCGTCTTGCCGGATCCGCTGTGGCCGACCAGCACCACATTCCGTACGGACGCGGGGTGGTCGGCCGACGCTGCCCTGCCGGCGGCTCCGGGGTGTGCGTTCGCCTTGTCGCCCATGCCTTGGCCTCCCGGTTACGTGCACGGTGAGGAGGCTCAGCCCCCTCGGGGATGCTGGCTGCTCGCGGACGCGCGGGGCCGAGTGCGGGGCGGCACCGGCGGCGCCCGTCATGCTTTCGAGCTTTCCACTCGGGTCACTGTGCGTCCATACGTCGTACGCGATCGTGAGGGGGCGAGCCGGTCCGTCAACAGCGTGACTACGATGGGCCAGCCGGTGGCCAACGGGGCCGCGCGGCGCACCGAACCCTCGGGAAGGCCATGCTGAACAAGTACGCGCGTGCATTCTTCACGCGTGTCCTCACGCCGTTCGCCGCGTTTCTCATCCGCCGCGGGGTCAGCCCCGACGCGGTCACCTTCATCGGCACGGCCGGTGTGGTGGCGGGGGCGCTGGTCTTCTTCCCCCGGGGTGAGCTCTTCTGGGGCGTGATCGTGATCACGTCGTTCGTCTTCTCCGACCTCGTCGACGGCAACATGGCCCGCCAGCTCGGCCGCTCAAGCCGCTGGGGCGCGTTCCTGGACTCGACGCTCGACCGGGTGGCCGACAGCGCGATCTTCGGCGGCCTCGCCCTCTGGTACGCCGGATCCGGCGACGACAACATCCTCTGCGCCGTCTCCATCTTCTGTCTGGCCAGCGGCCAGGTGGTCTCGTACACGAAGGCGCGTGGCGAGGCCATCGGCCTGCCCGTCGCCGTCAACGGCCTGGTGGAACGCGCCGAGCGCCTGGTGATCACGCTGGTCGCCGCGGGCCTCGCGGGCCTGCACAAGTTCGGCGTTCCCGGCATCCAGATCCTGCTGCCCATCGCCCTGTGGGCCGTCGCGGCCGGCAGCATGGTCACCCTCGTCCAGCGTGTCGTGACCGTGCGCCGGGAGTCCGCCGAAGCGGACGCCGCCACGGCGTCCGGGCCCCAGGAGAGTGAGGCCGCGCAGTGAAGGACCGACTCACCGACGGGCTGTACGGGCTCGGCTGGAGCACTGTCAAGAAGCTCCCCGAACCCGTCGCCGCGCGGCTCGGCAGGACCATCGCCGACACGGTCTGGAAGCGCCGCGGCAAGGGCGTGCTCCGGCTGGAGTCCAACCTCGCGCGCGTGGTGCCCGACGCGAGCCCGCAGCGGCTCGGCGAGCTCTCCAAGGCGGGCATGCGCTCCTACCTGCGGTACTGGATGGAGTCGTTCCGGCTCCCGTCCTGGAGCAGGGAGCGCATCGCGAGCGGCTTCGACGTCAAGGACGTCCACCACCTCACCGACGGACTCGCCGCGGGCAAGGGCGTCATCCTCGCCCTGCCGCACCTGGGCAACTGGGACCTCGCGGGCGCCTGGGTAACCACCAAGCTGGAGACCCCCTTCACGACGGTCGCCGAGCGCCTCAAGCCCGAGACGCTGTACGACCGCTTCGTCGCCTACCGCGAGAGCCTCGGCATGGAGGTCCTGCCGCACACCGGAGGCTCCGCCTTCGGGACCCTGGCGCGCCGCCTGCGCGCGGGCGGCCTCGTCTGTCTCGTCGCCGACCGCGACCTGTCCGCCTCCGGCGTCGAAGTGAAGTTCTTCGGAGACACCGCCCGGATGCCCGCGGGCCCCGCGATGCTCGCCCAGCAGACCGGAGCCCTGTTGCTGCCCGTCACCCTCTGGTATGACGATTCGCCCGTCATGAAGGGCCGCGTCCACCCGCCCGTCGACGTCCCCGAGACAGGTACGCGGGCCGAGAAGACGTCCTCCATGACACAGGCGCTGGCCGACGCCTTCGCCACCGGTATCGCCGACCACCCGGAGGACTGGCACATGCTGCAGCGTCTGTGGCTCGCCGACCTGGAACCCCGCGCCGATGCCGCTCCCGAGGGGGAGGCGTCGTGAAGATCGGCATCGTCTGCCCCTACTCGTGGGACGTGCCGGGCGGCGTCCAGTTCCACATCCGCGATCTGGCGGAGCACCTCATCCGCCTCGGGCACGAGGTCTCCGTCCTCGCCCCGGCCGACGACGAGACCCCGCTCCCGTCGTACGTCGTGTCGGCGGGACGCGCCGTTCCGGTGCCGTACAACGGCTCGGTGGCCCGCCTCAACTTCGGCTTCCTGTCGGCCGCGCGGGTGCGCCGCTGGCTGCACGAGGGCACGTTCGACGTCATCCACATCCACGAGCCGGCGTCGCCCTCCCTGGGCCTGCTCACCTGCTGGGCGGCGCAGGGCCCGATCGTGGCCACCTTCCACACCTCCAACCCGCGCTCGCGGGCGATGATCGCCGCGTACCCGATCCTCCAGCCGGCGCTCGAGAAGATCAGCGCACGCATCGCGGTGAGCGAGTACGCGCGGCGCACCCTCGTCGAACACCTCGGCGGCGACGCGGTCGTCATCCCGAACGGCGTCGACGTCGACTTCTTCGCCGACGCCGAGCCCAGACCCGAGTGGCAGGGCGAGACGATCGGCTTCATCGGCCGCATCGACGAGCCCCGCAAGGGCCTGCCGGTCCTCATGCGGGCCCTCCCGCAGATCTTCGCCGAACGCCCGAACGCCCGCCTGCTGGTCGCGGGCCGCGGCGACGAGGAGGAGGCGGTCGCGTCCCTGCCCGCCGAACTCCGCTCCCGGGTGGAGTTCCTCGGCATGGTCAGCGACGAGGACAAGGCGAGACTGCTGCGCAGCGTCGACCTCTACATCGCGCCCAACACCGGCGGCGAGAGCTTCGGCATCATCCTGGTCGAGGCGATGTCCGCGGGCGCACCCGTGCTCGCCAGCGACCTGGACGCGTTCGCGCAGGTCCTCGACCAGGGCGCGGCGGGCGACCTCTTCACCAACGAGGACGCGGAGTCCCTCGCGAAGTCCGCGGTACGCCTGCTCGCCGACCCCGAACGCCGCGAGGGCCTGCGCGAACGCGGCAGCGCCCACGTCCGCCGCTTCGACTGGTCGACGGTCGGCTCCGACATCCTCGCGGTCTACGAAACGGTGACGGACGGCGCGACATCGGTCGCCGAGGACGAACGCTCGGGGCTGCGGGCGCGGTTCGGGTTGGCGTCGAAGGGGTGAGGACGGGCGGGTCAGCGCGCGCTGGGGGGAACGCGACTGGTGCCGGGCGCCGGATTCAGCCCGTCCGGCGCCGGACGCTGGATTTCAGCCCGTCCGGCGTTTGAGGACCGGGGGCCCGGGGGCGGAGCCCCGAAGACGGCACGTGGGCGCCGGGCGCCGCTACACGGTCAAAGGCGCCCACGCCCGAAGGTAGCCTCGGCCTGTGACCTCCACCTTGATCTGGATCGCGGCAGCCCTCTTCGCGATCGGCCTGTACCTGAGCTGGACCGCCGGCCGACTCGACCGACTGCACGCGCGGATCGACGCCGCACGCGCCGCCCTGGACGCCCAACTGCTGCGCCGCGCCTCGGTCGCCCAGGAACTGGCCACCTCCGGAGTGCTCGATCCGGCCGCGTCGATCGTGCTCTACGAAGCGGCACACGCCGCCCGCCAGGCGGAGGAGGAACACAGAGAGGTCGCCGAGAGCGAGCTCAGCCAGGCGCTGCGCGCCATCTTCGGAGAGGTCCAACAGGTCGAGGCCGTACGGGAGGCCCCCGGCGGCGACGAGGCGGCCACGGAGCTGGCCGCGGCCGTACGCCGCGTCCCGATGGCCCGTCGCTTCCACAACGACGCCGTACGCGCCGCCCGCGCCCTGCGCCGCCACCGCAAGGTCCGCTGGTTCCGGCTCGCGGGCCACGCGCCCTTCCCGATGGCGTTCGAGATGGACGACGAACCGCCGGTGGCGCTGGCCGACCGAGCCACCGCCTAGCGCGGCCCTGACCACAGCAAACATCGCTGACCAGGCACATCACGAAAAAACGAGCCACCGCTCACCCATTGGCCCTTGCTGTGGCCTGGTCGCCGGGAGTTTCCTCGGAGCTGCAGAAATCCTCTTCAGCGAGTGAGGTCAACTCCGTGTCCAGCACCCCCTCCAGCAACAACACGTCCCCCGAGACCGGCACCGCCCGCGTCAAGCGCGGCATGGCCGAGCAGCTCAAGGGCGGCGTGATCATGGACGTCGTCAACGCCGAGCAGGCGAAGATAGCCGAGGACGCCGGCGCGGTCGCCGTCATGGCGCTGGAGCGCGTGCCCGCCGACATCCGCAAGGACGGCGGCGTGGCCCGGATGTCCGACCCGAACATGATCGAAGAGATCATCGAGGCCGTCTCGATCCCGGTCATGGCCAAGTCCCGCATCGGCCACTTCGTGGAGGCCCAGGTCCTGCAGTCCCTGGGCGTCGACTACATCGACGAGTCCGAGGTCCTCACCCCGGCCGACGAGGTCAACCACAGCGACAAGTTCGCCTTCACGACCCCGTTCGTGTGTGGCGCCACCAACCTGGGCGAGGCCCTGCGCCGCATCGCCGAGGGCGCCGCGATGATCCGCTCCAAGGGCGAGGCCGGCACCGGCAACGTCGTCGAGGCCGTCCGCCACCTGCGCCAGATCAAGAACGAGATCGCCAAGCTGCGCGGCTTCGACAACAACGAGCTGTACGCCGCCGCCAAGGACCTCCGTGCTCCGTACGAGCTGGTCAAGGAGACCGCCGAGCTCGGCAAGCTCCCGGTGGTCCTGTTCTCCGCCGGTGGCGTCGCCACCCCCGCCGACGCCGCCCTGATGCGCCAGCTCGGTGCCGAGGGCGTCTTCGTCGGCTCCGGCATCTTCAAGTCCGGCGACCCGGCCCGCCGCGCCGCCGCCATCGTGAAGGCCACGACGTTCTTCGACGACCCGAAGATCATCGCCGACGCCTCCCGCAACCTCGGCGAGGCCATGGTCGGCATCAACTGCGACACCCTGCCGGAGACCGAGCGCTACGCGAACCGGGGCTGGTGATGACCACTCCCGTAGGTGACACCTCCAGGGCGGACACCCCTGTGGTGGGCGTCCTCGCCCTCCAGGGGGACGTACGGGAGCACCTGATCGCCCTGGCCTCGGCGGACGCCGTGGCCAGGCCGGTCCGGCGTCCCGAGGAGCTCGCCGAGGTCGACGGCCTGGTCATCCCCGGCGGCGAGTCCACCACCATCTCCAAGCTGGCCACTCTTTTCGGCCTGATGGAGCCCCTACGCGCGCGCGTGCGGGAAGGCATGCCGGTCTACGGCAGCTGCGCCGGCATGATCATGCTCGCCGACAAGATCCTCGACCCGCGCTCGGGCCAGGAGACGGTGGGCGGCATCGACATGATCGTGCGGCGCAACGCCTTCGGGCGGCAGAACGAGTCGTTCGAGGCGGCCGTCGACGTCCGGGGCGTCGAAGGGGCCCCCGTGGAGGGCGTCTTCATCCGTGCGCCCTGGGTGGAGTCCGTCGGCGCCGAGGTCGAGGTGCTCGCCGAACACGAGGGTCACATCGTCGCCGTACGCCAGGGCAACGCCCTCGCGACGTCGTTCCACCCCGAGCTGACGGGCGACCACCGGATCCACGCGCTGTTCGTGGAGATGGCGCGGGGCAACCCGCGGGCGGGATCCTAGTAGGATCTCCGGGGATCCTTCCCGGGGCTTAAGGTCGGGGAGAGTTCTTACTGGTTGTTGGGTAACGCGAAGGAGACAGGCAGATGTCCGGCCACTCTAAATGGGCTACGACGAAGCACAAGAAGGCCGTGATCGACGCCAAGCGCGGCAAGCTCTTCGCGAAGATGATCAAGAACATCGAGGTCGCGGCCCGCACGGGCGGCGCCGACGTGTCCGGTAACCCGACCCTCTTCGACGCCATCCAGAAGGCCAAGAAGAGCTCGGTCCCGAACAAGAACATCGACTCCGCGGTCAAGCGCGGTGCCGGTCTCGAAGCCGGTGGCGCCGACTACGAGACGATCATGTACGAGGGCTACGGCCCGAACGGCGTCGCGGTGCTCATCGAGTGCCTCACCGACAACCGCAACCGCGCCGCCTCCGACGTGCGGGTCGCCATGACGCGCAACGGCGGCTCGATGGCCGACCCGGGCTCCGTCTCGTACCTCTTCAACCGCAAGGGCGTCGTCATCGTCCCCAAGGGCGAACTGAGCGAGGACGACGTGCTCGGTGCCGTCCTCGACGCGGGCGCCGAAGAGGTCAACGACCTCGGCGAGTCCTTCGAGGTCCTCTCCGAGGCCACCGACATGGTCGCGGTCCGCACCGCGCTCCAGGACGCCGGCATCGAGTACGACTCGGCCGACGCCAACTTCGTCCCGACCATGCAGGTCGAACTGGACGAGGAAGGCGCGCGGAAGATCTTCAAGCTGATCGACGCCCTGGAGGACAGCGACGACGTGCAGAACGTCTTCGCCAACTTCGACGTCTCCGACGAGGTCATGGCGAAGGTCGACGCGTAGGCGCTCCGCAGCGTGAACGGGCCGACGGGACACACCCCCGTCGGCCCGTCGCGTTGTCAGAGGGACCCGATAGCCTGCACAGACAGGCGATGGGAGGGGCTTGCGTGCGCGTGCTGGGAGTTGATCCGGGGCTGACCCGGTGCGGTGTCGGCGTCGTCGAAGGAGTGGCCGGACGGCCGCTGTCCATGCGTGGCGTCGGGGTCGTCCGCACCCCGCCCGACGCCGAGTTGGGGCACCGACTCGTCGCCATCGAGCAGGGCATCGAGCAGTGGCTCGACGAGCACAGCCCCGAAGTCCTCGCCGTGGAGCGCGTCTTCAGCCAGCACAACGTCCGCACGGTCATGGGCACCGCCCAGGCCAGCGCCGTCGCCATGCTCTGCGCGTCCCGCCGCGGCATCCCCGTCGCCCTGCACACCCCCAGCGAGGTCAAGGCCGCCGTCACCGGCAGCGGTCGCGCCGACAAGGCGCAGGTCGGCGCGATGGTCACCCGCCTCCTCAGGCTCGACGCACCGCCCAAGCCCGCGGACGCCGCCGACGCCCTCGCCCTGGCCATCTGCCACATCTGGCGCGCGCCCGCGCAGAACCGCCTTCAGCAGGCCGTCGCCCAGAACCGGCTCCAGCAGGCCGTGGCCGCACACGCGGCCAAGACCGCAACGGCACAGACAGCACAGAAAGGCCGTACCGCATGATCGCCTTCGTCAGCGGCCCCGTAGCCGCCCTCGCCCCCGATACCGCGGTGGTCGAGGTGGGCGGCATCGGCATGGCCGTCCAGTGCACGCCGAACACGCTCTCCACCCTCCGCGTCGGCCAGCCGGCCAAGCTCGCCACCTCGCTGGTCGTGCGCGAGGACTCCCTCACCCTGTACGGCTTCGCGGACGACGACGAGCGCCAGACCTTCGAGCTGCTGCAGACCGCCAGCGGCGTCGGCCCGCGCCTCGCCCAGGCCATGCTCGCCGTGCACAGCCCTGACGCCCTGCGCCGCGCGGTCTCCACCGGCGACGAGAAGGCGCTCACGGCCGTCCCCGGCATCGGCAAGAAGGGCGCACAGAAGCTCCTCCTGGAGTACAAGGACCGCCTTGGCGAGCCCCTCGGCACCGGCGGCCCCGCGATCGGCAAGGCCGTCACCGCAGGCTGGCGCGACCAGCTGCACGCGGCGCTGATCGGTCTCGGGTACGCGACGCGCGAGGCGGACGAGGCCGTCGTCGCGGTCACCCCCCAGGCCGAGGCCACGGAGGGCACCCCGCAGGTCGGCCAGCTCCTGAAGGCCGCACTCCAGACCCTCAACCGCACCCGCTGACCCTTTGTCGTACGCATCTGCCGACCACCCCTGAACCGCATCGCGAGGCACACCGCATGAACTGGGACGACACCACCCACGACGCCGCCGAAGCCGCCGACGCGGCCGAGCGGCTCGTCGGTGCGTCCGCCGACGGCGAGGACCAGGCGGTCGAGGCCGCCCTGCGCCCCAAGGACCTGGGCGAGTTCATCGGCCAGGAGAAGGTCCGCGAGCAGCTCGACCTCGTCCTGCGGGCCGCCCGCGCGCGCGGCGGCACCGCCGACCACGTGCTGCTCTCCGGAGCCCCCGGCCTCGGCAAGACGACCCTCTCGATGATCATCGCCGCCGAGATGGGCGCCCCCATCCGCATCACCAGTGGCCCCGCCATCCAGCACGCCGGCGACCTGGCCGCGATCCTCTCCTCCCTCCAGGAGGGAGAGGTCCTCTTCCTCGACGAGATCCACCGGATGTCGCGGCCCGCCGAGGAAATGCTCTACATGGCCATGGAGGACTTCCGCGTCGACGTCATCGTCGGCAAGGGCCCCGGTGCCACCGCCATCCCTCTGGAACTGCCCCCGTTCACGCTCGTCGGCGCCACCACGCGCGCGGGCCTGCTCCCGCCGCCGCTCCGCGACCGCTTCGGGTTCACCGCCCACATGGAGTTCTACGAACCCGCCGAGCTGGAGCGCGTCGTCCACCGCTCCGCCCAGCTGCTCGACGTGGAGATCGACCCGCAGGGCGCCGCCGAGATCGCGGGTCGCTCGCGCGGCACACCCCGTATCGCCAACCGTCTGCTGCGCCGCGTGAGGGACTACGCGCAGGTGAAGGCCGACGGCTCGATCACCAGGGACATCGCGGGCGCGGCCCTCGCCGTCTACGAGGTGGACGGGCGCGGCCTCGACCGCCTCGACCGTGCCGTCCTCGAAGCCCTGCTGAAGCTGTTCGGCGGCGGCCCCGTCGGTCTGTCCACGCTCGCGGTCGCCGTGGGGGAGGAGCGCGAGACGGTCGAGGAGGTGGCGGAGCCCTTCCTGGTTCGGGAGGGGCTGCTGGCCCGCACCCCGCGCGGCCGCGTCGCGACACCCGCGGCGTGGGCCCACCTCGGCCTCGTTCCCCCGCGCCAGGCGGGCGGAAAGGGACAACAGGACTTGTTCGGGACGTGATAAGGGCGAGACAGCGCCGCGGCCGGGGAACAACGGCGCGGAGAGTCGACCCGTCAGGAACTGCGGTGCCATGCTGAGCGTTGTTCGTTAGGTGCGGACTCGCTTAGACTCCGCCGATGCCGCCCTTGCGGGCGGCGTGCCCACCCCCATCCCCATGGCCGCTTACCTGCGCGGCCTGCGAAGGAAACTCCGTCCCGTGAATATCGTGACCCTCCTCCCGTTCATCGTGCTCATCGGGGCCATGTTCCTGATGACCCGGTCTGCCAAGAAGAAGCAGCAGGCCGCCGCGCAGATGCGTAACGAGATGCAGCCCGGCACCGGCATCCGCACGATCGGTGGCATGTACGCCACCGTCAAGGAGGTTCACGACGAAGCCGTCCTCCTTGAGGTGGCCCCCGGTGTCCACGCGGTTTACGCGAAGAACTCGATCGGCGCCGTCCTCGACGACGACGAGTACAACCGCATCGTGCACGGCACCGAGGACGACCTGAACGAGGACGCCCCCGTCGTCCCGGACGACGCCTCCTCCCTCACCGAGAAGACCGACGAGCCCGCCGACGTCTCCGACGACTCGCCCATCGACCTCGGCAAGAAGGACGCGGCCGCCGGGGCCGACGACGCGGAGCCGAAGAAGACCGACGGCGAGTCCGACGCGAAGTAGTCACGACCGGGGCCCGTGGGGCGCGCCGCTCGCGCACCACGGGCCCCGGACCACGTGCATTTCGCGCCGAATCTCGACACCACTTCATGGCCGCCCGCCCGGGCTCCCGCACTGCAGGGGGGCAGACCGGAGTCCGGGCGGTTGGACAGGGAGAACGAGAAGGTGGCAGCACCGAAGAAGGGCCGAAGGCAGAGCGCCCCGGGCAAGCCGGGACGCTCGCTGGTCTTCATCCTGATTGCCCTCGTGGCGCTGACCGGGGGAATGTTCCTTTCCGGGCACACCACGCCGCGCCTGGGCATCGACCTCGCCGGCGGCACGAGCATCACGCTCGAGGCGAAGAACGAGCCGGGTCAGAAGAACGCGATCAACCCGGCCAACATGAACACCGCGGTTGACATCATCAACAACCGTGTCAACGGTCTGGGTGTCTCCGAGGCCGAGGTTCAGACCCAGGGCGACAAGAACATCATCGTCAACATCCCCAAGGGTTCGAACGAGAAGCAGGCGCGCGAGCAGGTCGGTACGACCGCTCAGCTCTACTTCCGCCCGGTGATCACGCAGGCCCCCGGCCAGCCCACGCCGGAGCCGTCCACCAGCCCCTCGTCCGGGACGGACAAGGAGAAGGACAAGGACAAGGCGACCGACAAGGCGACCGACAAGGCCACGGACAAGGCGGGCTCCCCGAGCAGCACCCCGACCTCCCAGGGCCGCGCCGTCAGCGAGGCCCTGAAGGCCGACCCGACGCCGTCCGCCTCGGACAAGGCCAAGGACAAGGGCGGCAAGAAGGACGAGACGCCCAAGCCCGACCCGGCCACCGCCAAGCTCCAGGAGCAGTTCACCAAGCTGGACTGCACCGACAAGAAGGCCCGCGCCGAGGCCGGCCGCGGCATCAAGCCCTCGGACCCCACCATCGCGTGCGGCAAGAGCCCCGACGGCAAGACCTGGGACAAGTTCATCCTGGCCCCGGCCGAGCTGAACGGTAAGGACGTCGACGACGCCAAGGCCGCCATCAAGCAGGAGACCGGCGCCTGGGTCGTCAACATGGAGTTCACCAAGGGTGGTGCGAAAAAGTTTTCCAACGTGACGAGCAAGCTCATGAAGCAGCAGTCGCCGCAGAACCAGTTCGCGATCGTCCTCGACGGTGAGGTCGCTTCGGCGCCTAGTGTCAGTGTGGTTCTGAGCACGAACGCCGAGATCTCCGGCAACTTCAACCAGGAGTCCGCCAAGGACCTGGCGAACATCCTGTCGTACGGCGCCCTGCCGCTGACCTTCCACGAGCAGAGCGTCACCACGGTCAGCCCGGCCCTCGGCGGCGAGCAGCTCAAGGCGGGTCTCATCGCGGGCGCCATCGGCCTCGCGCTCGTCATCATCTACCTGGTGGCCTACTACCGCGGCCTCTCGCTCATCGCCATCGCGAGCCTCCTGGTCTCCGCGGCGCTGACGTACACGATCATGACGCTGCTCGGCCCGACCATTAAGTTCGCGCTCAACCTGCCCGCGGTGTGTGGTGCGATCGTTGCGATCGGTATCACCGCGGACTCGTTCATCGTGTTCTTCGAACGCGTACGGGACGAGATCCGTGAGGGCCGCACGCTGCGACCCGCCGTCGAGCGGGGCTGGCCGCGCGCCCGGCGCACCATCCTGGTCTCCGACTTCGTGTCGTTCCTCGCCGCCGCCGTGCTCTTCGTCGTCACGGTCGGCAAGGTCCAGGGCTTCGCGTTCACGCTCGGCCTGACCACGCTGCTCGACGTCGTCGTGGTGTTCTTCTTCACCAAGCCGCTGATGACGCTCATGGCACGCAAGAAGTTCTTCGCGAGCGGCCACAAGTGGTCCGGCCTCGACCCGGAGCGGCTCGGTGCCAAGCCGCCGCTGCGCCGGTCCCGCCGCACCGCTCCCCCCGCCGGCCCTGTCGACCCGAAGGAGGCGTGAGATGTCGAAGCTCGGCAATCTCGGCGCCAGGCTCTACCGCGGTGAGGTCGGCTACGACTTCGTCGGCAAGCGCAAGATCTGGTACGGCATCTCGATACTGATCACCATCACGGCCATCGTCGGCCTGGCGGTGCGCGGCCTGAACATGGGCATCGAGTTCGAGGGCGGCGCTGTCTTCAACACCCCGAAGACCAGCGTCTCGGTCTCCCAGGCCGAGGAGTCCGCGGAGAAGGCGTCCGGTCACGACGCGATCGTCCAGAAGCTGGGTGACGACAAGCTCCGCATCCAGATCGCGGGCGTCGACATCAAGAAGTCCGACCAGATCAAGAAGTCGCTGGCGGAGGACCTGGACGTCAAGGCCGGCGACATCGACGCCGACCTCGTCGGCCCCAGCTGGGGCGACCAGATCGCCAACAAGGCCTGGCAGGGCCTGGCGATCTTCATGGTCCTCGTCGTGATCTACCTGGCCATCGCCTTCGAATGGCGCATGGCGCTCGCGGCACTGATCGCGCTGATCCACGACATCACCATCACCGTGGGTGTGTACGCGCTGGTCGGCTTCGAGGTCACCCCGGGCACGGTGATCGGTCTGCTGACCATTCTCGGTTACTCGCTCTACGACACGGTGGTGGTCTTCGACAGCTTGAAGGAGCAGTCGAAGGACATCACCAAGCAGACCAGGTACACGTACAGCGAACTCGCCAACCGCAGCATCAACGGCACCCTGGTGCGCTCCATCAACACCACGGTCGTCGCGCTGCTCCCGGTGGCGGGCCTGCTGTTCATCGGTGGCGGCGCCCTCGGCGCGGGCATGCTCAACGACATCTCGCTGTCGCTGTTCGTGGGCCTCGCGGCCGGTGCGTACTCCTCGATCTTCATCGCCACGCCGCTCGTCGCCGACTTCAAGGAGCGCGAGCCGCAGATGAAGGCCCTCAAGAAGCGGGTGCTCGCCAAGCGCGCGGCGGCCGCGGCCAAGGGCGAGTCCGCCGAGGCGCCGTCGTCCTACGCCGACGAGGAGCCGGAGGACGACGCCGCGACCGGTGACGCCGCCCCGGCCGTCGTCGGCCCCCGCAGCCAGCCCGCGTCGCGCAACCGCGGCCGTGGCCGGCCCTCGGGGAAGCGCCGATGACCGAGCTCGCAGGCGTCACGGAGCTGCTGCTCAGCCGCATCCGTGACGTCCCGGACTATCCGAAGCCGGGCGTGATGTTCAAGGACATCACGCCGCTGCTCGCCGACCCGGCCGCGTTCGCCGCGCTTACGGAGACGCTCTCCGACCTCAGCGTGCGGCACGGCGCCACGAAGATCGTCGGCCTGGAGGCCCGAGGCTTCATCCTCGGCGCCCCTGTCGCGCTCCGCGCGGGCCTCGGCTTCATCCCTGTACGCAAGGCGGGCAAGCTGCCCGGGGCAACGCTCCGGCAGAGCTACGACCTGGAGTACGGCAGCGCCGAGATCGAGGTGCACGCCGAGGACCTGGCGGCGGGCGACCGAGTCATGGTCATCGACGATGTCCTCGCCACCGGTGGTACCGCCGAGGCGGCGCTGCGGCTCATCCGGAGGGCGGATGCTGAGATCGCAGGCGTTGCGGTACTTATGGAACTGATGTCTCTCGACGGTCGCCAGCGGCTTCAGGCCACCCTGGAGGGGGCGGCATTGGAGGCATTGATCACCGTCTAAAAATATTCTGAGATGGCCTAAAGGGTGCTCCGAGACCTCCTCGGAGCACCCTTCTTTTCGTTTCACTTTCTACTGACCCCTGCGTGCGGCCAGGCGCATTGCCATTTTAAAAATCCAGCGCTCAACAATCGTGGATGCTAGCTCAAATGTTGCTCAAGTTGCTTGAGGTGACGATGTGTTCACTGCAATATTGATCTCGACCTCCTCGCAAGAGGAATGAACGGCGAATTACAAACGGAGGGGAACTAAGTGTCGGTTTCACGTAAGATCGCCACAGGAGTGGTGGCCGTGGCATCTGTTGCCGCAATGTCGGCGGCAGCCGCTCCAGTGAACGCAGCTCCGTCGCACTCAAAGGCGACGGCATCGGTGAAGGTTGTCAAGTCGAGCTCGGCAGAGCGTGCGTCGGCCTGCTCTAATTCTTGGAAGAGCGCCGTCGGCGTCCCGGGACGGTGGACGAAGATCGAGGATCACACATGCTCCCTTTGGGGCGCTCCTGGCTTCAAGACCGGCTATCAGTGGGCTTCTCAGCGTGGCAGGGTCTGCGTAAAGGTGAAGGGTTATAAGAACGGCCGAGAGAAGTGGTATGACGCAGGCTGCGGGGCGAACGGTCGCAAGAAGAACGTGCCGTGGGGGAATGTGGCTGCCAATAAAGCGATAAAGGTAAAGGGTTTTGCCCTCTTTAAGTGGCGCTAACGATAGTCGCCCTACGCCTGTGTATTGGTGCGGTCTCTGTCGCTGACTGGTACTGGCCGATACATCCGGTGAGCGAGGCCGGGCTCGGAGCGTTTCCGAGCCCGGCCTCGCATGTTCTCGGCGGAAGCCGTTGGTCTGCCGGGTGACAGCTCACGCGCTCCGCTTGTTCGCAGCTCTCTCATCGGCCCAATGCGAGCCGACGGCGCAGGATCGATACCATGGACTCTTCGGGGCCTGTCCGGGGGACCCCGATCGCGCACAGGGAGCGCTCTTGCCAGACGAGTCCCAGCCACTCACCGCCGCCAAGGCCGCCCAGCAGGGCAAGGAGGCCTCGGCCGGATCCGTGGCGCCCGCGAAGAAGGCCGCGGGCGCGCAGGGCGCCACGTCCGCGCAGCGCGTCCAGGGAGACGTCTCCCGGGGCGACAAGCCGGCCGAGCAGCCCCGCCCGAAGCCGCCCGCGGACCACCATCCGACGGCTCCGGCGATCCGGCCCGCCACCGGCCAGCCCTCGCGTTCCGGTTCGTCCAACCGCGTGCGGGCCCGGCTCGCCCGCCTCGGAGTCCAGCGCTCGAACCCGTACAACCCTGTCCTGGAGCCCCTGCTGCGCATAGTGCGCAGCAACGACCCCAAGATCGAGACGTCGACGCTCCGCCAGATCGAGCGGGCCTACCAGGTCGCGGAGCGCTGGCACCGCGGCCAGAAGCGCAAGAGCGGCGATCCGTACATCACGCACCCGCTCGCCGTGACGACCATCCTCGCCGAGCTCGGCATGGACCCCGCCACCCTGATGGCCGGGCTCCTGCACGACACCGTCGAGGACACCGAGTACGGCCTGGACACCCTCAAGCGCGACTTCGGCGACCAGGTCGCCCTGCTCGTCGACGGCGTCACCAAGCTGGACAAGGTCAAGTTCGGCGAGGCCGCGCAGGCCGAGACCGTGCGCAAGATGGTCGTCGCCATGGCCAAGGACCCCCGCGTCCTGGTCATCAAGCTCGCCGACCGCCTGCACAACATGCGCACGATGCGGTACCTCAAGCGCGAGAAGCAGGAGAAGAAGGCCCGCGAGACGCTGGAGATCTACGCTCCGCTGGCGCACCGCCTGGGCATGAACACCATCAAGTGGGAGCTGGAGGACCTCGCCTTCGCGATCCTCTACCCCAAGATGTACGACGAGATCGTGCGCCTCGTCGCCGAGCGCGCCCCCAAGCGCGACGAGTACCTCGCCATAGTGACCGACGAGGTCCAGGCCGACCTGCGCGCCGCCCGCATCAAGGCGACCGTCACAGGACGCCCGAAGCACTACTACAGCGTCTACCAGAAGATGATCGTCCGCGGCCGTGACTTCGCGGAGATCTACGACCTGGTGGGGATTCGTGTCCTTGTCGACACGGTCCGCGACTGTTACGCCGCCCTCGGCACCGTGCACGCGCGATGGAACCCGGTCCCCGGCCGGTTCAAGGACTACATCGCGATGCCGAAGTTCAACATGTACCAGTCGCTGCACACGACGGTCATCGGCCCCAACGGCAAGCCCGTCGAGCTCCAGATCCGCACGTTCGACATGCACCGCCGCGCCGAGTACGGCATCGCCGCGCACTGGAAGTACAAGCAGGAGGCCGTCGCGGGCGCCTCCAAGGTCCGCACCGACGTGCCGAAGAAGGCCGGCGGCAAGGACGACCACCTCAACGACATGGCGTGGCTGCGCCAGCTCCTCGACTGGCAGAAGGAGACCGAGGACCCCAGCGAGTTCCTGGAGTCCCTGCGCTTCGACCTGTCGCGCAACGAGGTCTTCGTCTTCACCCCGAAGGGCGACGTCATAGCGCTCCCGGCGGGCGCCACCCCCGTCGACTTCTCGTACGCGGTGCACACCGAGGTCGGCCACCGCACCATAGGAGCGCGGGTCAACGGCCGTCTCGTACCGCTCGAATCGACCCTGGACAACGGCGACCTGGTGGAGGTCTTCACCTCCAAGGCGGCCGGCGCGGGACCGTCCCGCGACTGGCTCGGTTTCGTCAAGTCGCCGCGGGCGCGCAACAAGATCCGCGCGTGGTTCTCCAAGGAGCGCCGCGACGAGGCCATCGAGCAGGGCAAGGACGCCATCGCGCGGGCCATGCGCAAGCAGAACCTGCCGATCCAGCGCATCCTCACCGGCGACTCACTGGTCACCCTCGCCCACGAGATGCGCTACCCCGACATCTCGTCGCTGTACGCGGCGATCGGCGAGGGACACGTCACCGCGCAGTCCGTCGTGCAGAAGCTCGTCCAGGCGCTCGGCGGCGAGGAGGCCGCCAACGAGGACATCGCCGAGAGCGCGCCGCCGTCCCGCGGCCGCAG
Organism: Streptomyces venezuelae; assembly: GCF_008642315.1. Lineage (NCBI taxonomy): Bacteria > Bacillati > Actinomycetota > Actinomycetes > Kitasatosporales > Streptomycetaceae > Streptomyces > Streptomyces venezuelae. Next base: position 7,385,128 of record NZ_CP029192.1, read on the forward strand.
CAAGCGCCGCTCCAACGCCGACCCCGGCGTCGTCGTCAAGGGCGTCGACGACGTGTGGGTCAAGCTCGCCCGCTGCTGCACGCCCGTGCCGGGCGACCCCATCATCGGCTTCGTCACGCGCGGCAGCGGCGTATCGGTTCACCGCAGCGACTGCGTGAACGTCGACTCGCTCTCGCGCGAACCCGAGCGCATCCTCGAGGTCGAGTGGGCGCCCACCCAGTCCTCGGTCTTCCTCGTCGCCATCCAGGTCGAGGCCCTGGACCGCTCGCGCCTCCTGTCGGACGTCACACGGATCCTCTCGGACCAGCACGTGAACATCCTGTCGGCGGCCGTGCAGACCTCCCGCGACCGCGTCGCCACGTCCCGCTTCACCTTCGAGATGGGCGACCCGAAGCACCTCGGCCATGTGCTCAAGGCCGTCAGGGGAGTCGAGGGCGTGTACGACGTGTACCGGGTGACGTCGGCGCGCAGGCCGTAATCCAGTACTACGAAGAGGGGCTCCCGTACGTCACGTACGGGAGCCCCTCTCCGTAGAAGCCGGACAACCGCTCAGCCGCCGAACTCGTGCAGACCCTTCAGCGCCTGGTCCAGCAGCGCCTGACGGCCGTCGAGCTCACGCTGCAGCTTGTCGGCCTTCGCGTTGTTGCCCGCGGCGCGAGCGGTCTCGATCTGGCCCTGGAGCTTGTCCACGGCGGCCTGCAGCTGACCGGTGAGGCCCTCGGCCCGAGCCCGTGCCTCCGGGTTGGTCCGGCGCCACTCGGCCTCCTCGGACTCCTGCAGCGCCCGCTCCACGGCGTGCATCCGGCCCTCGACCTTGGGGCGGGCGTCACGCGGGACGTGACCGATGGCCTCCCACCGCTCGTTGATGGCACGGAAGGCGGCACGCGCCGACTTCAGGTCCGTCACCGGGACGAGCTTCTCCGCCTCGGCGGCCAGCTCCTCCTTCAGCTTCAGGTTCTCGCCCTGCTCCGCGTCGCGCTCCGCGAAGACCGCGCTGCGCGCCGCGAAGAACACGTCCTGGGCGCCGCGGAAGCGGTTCCACAGGTCGTCCTCGTGTTCGCGCTGGGCGCGGCCCGCGGCCTTCCAGTCGGCCATCAGCTCGCGGTACCGCGCGGCCGTCGGGCCCCAGTCCGTCGAGTTCGACAGCGCCTCGGCCTCGCCGACCAGCTTCTCCTTGGCCTTGCGGGCCTCCTCGCGCTGCGCGTCCAGCGAGGCGAAGTGCGCCTTGCGGCGCTTGGAGAACGCCGAGCGGGCGTGCGAGAAACGGTGCCACAGCTCGTCGTCCGACTTGCGGTCGAGCCGCGGCAGACCCTTCCAGGTGTCCACCAGGGCCCGCAGCCGCTCGCCGGCCGCCCGCCACTGCTCGCTCTGGGCCAGCTCCTCGGCCTCGACGACCAGCGCCTCCTTGGCGTGCCGCGCCTCGTCGGACTGCTTGGCCTTCTGGACCTTGCGCTCCTCGCGGCGCGCGTCGACGCTCTCCACGAGCTTGTCGAGCCGCTTGCCCAGGGCGTCCAGATCGCCGACCGCGTGCGCCTCGTCGACCTGCTGACGCAGGTGATCGATGGCGGTCGTCGCGTCCTTGGCCGACAGGTCGGTGGTTTTCACCCGGCGCTCGAGAAGTCCGATCTCGACGACCAGACCGTCGTACTTGCGCTCGAAGTAAGCCAGGGCCTCGTCCGGAGATCCTGCCTGCCACGAACCGACCACTCGCTCGCCGCCGTCGGCCGTACGCACGTACACGGTCCCCGTCTCGTCGACGCGGCCCCACGGGTCGCTGCTCACAGCGCCTCCTCCACATGATGCCTGCGCAGGGCCTCGGGGCCCCCGGCATCGTCCACAGTTTCGTCTCCGCCAACATAGGCGACCGGCGGGGCGGCTGTCCGCATCCCGCACGACCGAAGTTTGCCCGCCAGGGGTCAGTTCTTCGTGACGGTGGCCTTGTCGATGACGACGTTCGCGTTCGGAGCGCCGTCGCCCTGCCCGGTGCTCTCGCCCGCGGCGGCGATCTTCTTCAGGACCTTCATCCCCGAATCGGAAATGGTCCCGAACGGTGTGTAGTCGGGTGGCAGCTGACTGTCCTGGTAGACGAGGAAGAACTGGCTGCCGCCGCTGTTCCGGCCCTTCTTGGTCTGCGCGTTGTACTGGTTCGCCATCGCGACCGTGCCCGCCGGATACACCTTCCCCTTGAGGCGCTTGTCCTTGAGGTTCTCGTCCGGGATCCGGTAACCGGGGGTGCCCGTCCCGTCGCCCTTGGGGTCGCCGCACTGCAGGACGTAGATGCCGCCCGTCGTCAGACGGTGGCACTTGGTGTGGTCGAGGTAGCCTTTCTTCGCCAGGAAGTCGAAGGAGTTGACCGTGTGCGGGGCCTTCGCCGCGTCCAGGTCGAGGGCGATGTCGCCGCACGTCGTCGTCAGGTCCATCGTGTAGTCGGCGGACTTGTCGATCGTGAGCGCGGGCTCCTTCTTGAAGCTCAGCGGCTTCACCTTGCCGGGCGCGGCCTTCGCGCACGGGTCCTTCGGGGTGCTGCTGGGGCTCGCGCTCGCCTCGTCCTTGGTGTCGTCCCCGTCGAAGGCGCCCGCCGCGTACGACACCGCGCCGCCCGCCACGACCACCGCGAGGGCGCCCGCGATCACCGCGTTGCGCGCCCGTGCCCTGCGCCGCGCGGCCTCCCGCCGCTGCTGCTGGCGCACCATCTTCTCCCGGGCGAGCTGCTTGCGCCGCTGTTCCTGGCTGACCACCGGCTCTTCTCCCCTTCTCCCGCGCATGTCTCGGCATGCGCCGCGTAGTGCCCCGTACCGTATATGGGTTACCTGTGGAATCGGCAGCGCCGGTAGGCTCTGATCTGCCGCGTTCTCCCGCCGGGGGCCGCGGTCACCCGCCGCCGGACGACGAACGAAGGACGATCGTGCTCATTGCCGGGTTCCCCGCCGGGGCCTGGGGCACCAATTGCTACCTGGTCGCCCCCGCCGCAGGCGAGGAGTGCGTGATCATCGACCCGGGCCACCAGGCCGCCCAGGGAGTCGAGGACGCACTCAAGAAGCATCGGCTCAAGCCCGTCGCGGTCATCCTCACCCACGGCCACATCGACCATGTCGCCTCGGTCGTCCCGGTGTGCGGAGCGCACGACGTGCCCGCGTGGATCCACCCCTCGGACCGGTACATGATGAGCGACCCCGAGAAGGCGCTCGGCCGCTCCATCGGGATGCCGCTCATGGGCGAGCTGACGGTGGGGGAGCCGGACGACGTGCGGGAGCTGTCCGACGGCGCGGGGCTGAAGCTGGCCGGGCTCGACTTCTCCGTCGCGCACGCGCCGGGCCATACGAAGGGGTCGGTGACCTTCCAGATGCCCGAGACGCAGGAGATCCCCTCGGTCTTCTTCTCGGGCGATCTGCTCTTCGCCGGCTCCATCGGACGCACCGACCTGCCCGGCGGCAGCCACCCGGAGATCCTCGAGTCGCTGGCACGCGTGTGCCTGCCGCTCGACGACTCGACCGTGGTGCTGTCCGGCCACGGCCCCCAGACATCCATCGGCCAGGAGCGCGCCACCAACCCGTACATGCGGCAGGTGGCAGCCGGCCTGGGCGCGGACGAGACGTCCGCCCCGCGACGAGGAATGTGACGAGAGAAATTCCGTGAGCACCTTCAAGGCCCCCAAGGGCACGTACGACCTGCTTCCGCCGGACTCCGCGAAGTTCCTGGCGGTCCGCGAGGCCATCGCCGCGCCGCTGCGCAACTCCGGCTACGGCTACATCGAGACGCCCGGGTTCGAGAACGTCGAGCTGTTCGCGCGCGGTGTCGGTGAGTCCACCGACATCGTCACCAAGGAGATGTACGCCTTCACCACCAAGGGCGGCGACGAGCTCGCGCTGCGCCCCGAAGGCACCGCCTCCGTGCTGCGCGCGGCCCTGGAGGGCAACCTCCACAAGGCGGGCAACCTCCCCGTCAAGCTCTGGTACTCGGGCTCCTACTACCGGTACGAGCGCCCCCAGAAGGGCCGCTACAGGCACTTCTCCCAGGTCGGCGCCGAGGCGATCGGCGCCGAGGACCCGGCGCTCGACGCCGAGCTGATCATCCTGGCCGACCAGGCGTACCGCGCCCTCGGCCTGCGGAACTTCCGCATCCTGCTCAACTCGCTCGGCGACAAGGAGTGCCGCCCCGTCTACCGCGCCGCGCTCCAGGAGTTCCTGCGCGGCCTGGACCTGGACGAGGAGACACGTCGACGTATCGACATCAACCCGCTGCGGGTCCTCGACGACAAGCGGGCCGACGTCCAGGAGCAGCTGGTCGGCGCGCCCTCCCTGCGCGACTACCTGTGCGACGCGTGCAAGGCGTACCACGAACAGGTCCGCGAGCTGATCACGGCGGCGGGCGTCGCCTTCGAGGACGACGAGAAGCTCGTCCGCGGCCTGGACTACTACACCCGCACCACCTTCGAGTTCGTCCACGACGGCCTCGGCTCGCAGTCCGCCGTCGGCGGCGGCGGGCGCTACGACGGCCTCTCCGAGATGATCGGCGGCCCCTCGCTGCCGTCGGTCGGCTGGGCGCTCGGCGTGGACCGCACGGTGCTCGCCCTGGAGGCGGAGGGCGTGGAGCTCGAACTGCCCGCGTCCACCAGCGTGTTCGCGGTGCCGCTCGGCGACGAGGCGCGCCGCGTCCTGTTCGCCAAGGTGACCGAGCTGCGCAAGGCGGGCGTCGCCGCGGACTTCTCGTACGGCGGGAAGGGCCTCAAGGGCGCGATGAAGAACGCCAACCGCAGCGGTGCGCGCTTCACCGTCGTCGCCGGTGAGCGCGACCTCGCCGAGGGCGTCGTCCAGCTCAAGGACATGGAGTCCGGCGAGCAGAGCGCCGTCGCGGTCGACGACGTCGTCGCGGTGCTCACGGCGAAGCTGGCGTAACCGCGCGAACGAGGCGCCTTCGCACGGCTCTCGCACAGCTGTCGCCCGCGGGGTCCGGAAACGGACCCCGCGATGCCGTTCCGGGGACGGACACACAGGTACGTACGGCACAATGTCCCTGCCCTCGGCCACCACAAGCGACGGAACGGCGTGATGAGCAAAACGATGTCAGCGAAGGACGGCGCCCTGGACGACCAGGAGCGCACGGTCGCTCCCCGGTCCGTCGGCGGCAGCCGCGCGCTCGCCCTGCTCCTGGTGATCACCGGCGCGGGCGGTCTGCTCGCCTCCTGGATCATCACGCTCGACAAGTTCGAGCTCCTGAAGGACCCGAACTTCCAGCCGGGCTGCAGCATCAACCCGGTCGTCGCCTGCGGCAGCATCATGAAGAGCGAGCAGGCCGAGGCGTTCGGCTTCCCGAACCCGATGCTGGGCCTGGTCGCCTACGGCATCGTGATCTGCGTCGGCATGAGCCTCCTCGCGGGAGCCCGTTTCCCCCGCTGGTACTGGCTGACGTTCAACGCGGGCACGCTCTTCGGCGTCGGCTTCTGCACCTGGCTGATGATCCAGTCGCTCTACCACATCAACGCGCTCTGCCTCTGGTGCACGCTCGCCTGGATCATGACGCTGGTGATGTTCTGGTACGTCACCTCGTCCAACATCCGCGCCGGTTTCCTGCCCGCGCCCGCCTGGGCCAAGACCTTCCTCGCGGACTTCACCTGGGCGCTGCCGGTGATGCACACCGGCGTCATCGCGATGCTGATCCTCACCCGCTGGGGCGCCGACCTCTGGGCCTGACCGGCGCCCGGAGGGATTGTCAGTGGGGTGACATAGGGTTCTTGACGTGGAGCCCGATCTGTTCACCGCCGCAGCCGAAGACCGCCAGGAGAAGGACCCGTCCAGCAGCCCCCTGGCCGTCCGGATGCGCCCCCGCACCCTCGACGAGGTCGTCGGCCAGCAGCATCTGCTGAAGCCCGGCTCGCCGCTGCGCCGCCTCGTCGGCGAGGGCGGCGGAGGACCCGCCGGACCGTCCTCGGTGTTCCTGTGGGGCCCGCCCGGCATCGGCAAGACCACCCTTGCGTACGTGGTCTCCAAGGCCACGAACAAGCGCTTCGTCGAGCTCTCCGCGATCACGGCGGGCGTCAAGGAAGTGCGCGCCGTGATCGACGGCGCCCGCCGTGCCATGGGCGGCCACGGCAAGGAGACCGTCCTCTTCCTCGACGAGATCCACCGCTTCAGCAAGGCGCAGCAGGACTCCCTGCTGCCCGCCGTGGAGAACCGCTGGGTCACGCTGATCGCGGCGACCACCGAGAACCCGTACTTCTCGATCATCTCCCCGCTCCTGTCCCGCTCCCTGCTGCTCACCCTCGAACCGCTCACCGACGACGACCTGCGCGGCCTGCTGCGCCGGGCGCTCATCGACGAGCGGGGTCTGGCCGGCGCCGTGGAGCTGCCCGAGGAGGCGGAGGAGCACCTGCTCCGGATCGCCGGCGGTGACGCCCGGCGTGCGCTCACGGCGCTGGAGGCGGGTGCGGGCTCGGCGCTCGCCAAGGGCGAGGAGGCGATCACACTCCAGACCCTGGAGGAGTCGGTCGACCGGGCCGCCGTGAAGTACGACCGCGACGGCGACCAGCACTACGACGTGGCGAGCGCCCTCATCAAGTCCATCCGCGGCTCGGACGTGGACGCCGCCCTGCACTATCTGGCCCGCATGATCGAGGCGGGGGAGGACCCCCGTTTCATCGCCCGGCGCCTGATGATCTCCGCCAGCGAGGACATCGGCCTCGCCGACCCGACGGCCCTGCCCACCGCGGTCGCCGCCGCCCAGGCCGTCGCGATGATCGGCTTCCCGGAGGCCGCGCTCACCCTCAGCCACGCCACGATCGCGCTGGCCCTCGCCCCGAAGTCGAACGCCGCGACGATCGCGATCCAGCAGGCACAGGCCGACGTCCGCGGCGGCCTCGCAGGCCCTGTTCCGCCGCACCTGCGCGATGGGCACTACAAGGGCGCGGCCAAGCTGGGCCACGCCCAGGGGTACGTCTACCCGCACGACGTCCCCGGCGGCATCGCCACCCAGCAGTACGCACCGGACACGATCGAGGGCAAGCGGTACTACCAGCCCACTCGGTACGGGGCCGAGGCGCGGTACGCCGACGTGGTCGAGCGGGTCCGGTCCCGCCTCAAGGGTGAGCAGCCCGAGAGCTAGGCGTTCGGTCTGCGTCTGCGGGTGCGTCGTGGCTGGGCGCGCAGTTCCCCGCGCCCCTACGGGATGCACCTGAACGGCACCGACGGGCGGGGCCGACCTCGGCCGCCTACGCTCGGCGCCATGGGCAGAGCTGCCGGTACCGCTGCGGGCGCGGTCCTCGTCCTTGCCGCTGTGGCGACGGCCTGCACGCCGCCGCAGCTGGACCGCGCGGACGCCCGCCGTACGTCGCGCCCTCCCGCGACGGCAGCCCCCCTCGCCAGCCCCGGCTTCCCGCCCACCGCGGACCGGGCGCGCGACCAGCTCGACCGCCTCACCGTGGCGTGGGGCAAGAACTGGCAGACGTACCAGCGCTCCGAGTTCGGCGAGGGCTGGTCGGACGAGACCGACGCCCCCGGCGGGCGCAACGGCTGCGACACCCGCGACGACGTCCTGCGCCGCGACCTGAGGGACCTGCGCGAGGACGCCCGCAACCCCTGTGCCGTGCTCTCTGGGACCTTGCGCGACCCGTACACCGGCAGGGAGCTGCCGTACCACTACCGCCGCGCTTCCCAGATCCAGACCGACCACGTCGTCGCGCTCGGCGCCGCCTGGCGGGCCGGTGCCTGGGCCTGGACCCCGGACCGGCGCCTGACCTACGCCAACGACCTGGACGTCCTGCTCGCCGCGGACAAGGAAACCAATTACGCGAAGAGCAGCTGGACCCCCGACAAGTGGAAGCCGCCCCGCAAGGAATACTGGTGCGAGTACGGGCGGCGCTGGACCGGCATCAAGGCCAAGTACGCGCTGACCGTCACCGCCCCCGAGAAACGGGCCCTCCAGGAGCTCCTCGCCACCTGCGGCTGAGGCACCCCGCCGCACCCGGTACACTTGCCCGAAGTGCTGCGTCCCGTGTCCGGTCTCGTACCGGCACCACCAGAACGGGACATCCAGCCGGAACCCCGCCGCCGCGAGGCGAGGGGATCCAGGAGCGTCGCGCACCGTCGAAGGTGTCGCGGGCAGCCCACCACCACCCGGAGCCCCGGGAATCGGTCGGTGGGCCACTCGCGTGCTGCACATTGTGCCCAGACCAGGGAGCGGCTGCCTCACGGCCCCACGGCTTTCGAGCCCACGGCGGTCCGCGAGGTTTCCCAGGCTGCGGATTGCGACCTCCCCTAACCCTGGTGAAGCCGATTTCACAGAGAACAGAGAGGTTGGTTCATGCCGAACCAGTCCCGCCCCAAGGTCAAGAAGTCGCGTGCCCTCGGCATCGCGCTGACCCCGAAGGCCGTCAAGTACTTCGAGGCCCGTCCCTACCCGCCGGGCGAGCACGGCCGTGGGCGCAAGCAGAACTCCGACTACAAGGTCCGTCTGCTCGAGAAGCAGCGTCTGCGCGCGCAGTACGACCTCTCGGAGCGCCAGCTCGTCCGTGCCTACGAGCGTGCGTCCAAGACGCAGCTCAAGACCGGTGAGGCCCTGGTCATCGAGCTGGAGCGTCGTCTCGACGCCCTGGTTCTGCGTTCGGGCATCGCCCGCACGATCTACCAGGCCCGCCAGATGGTCGTGCACGGCCACATCGAGGTCAACGGCGGCAAGGTCGACAAGCCGTCGTACCGCGTCCGTCCCGACGACGTCGTGATGGTCCGCGAGCGCAGCCGCGAGAAGCCGCTGTTCCAGGTCGCGCGCGAGGGTGGTTTCGCCCCCGACGGTGAGACCCCGCGCTACCTCCAGGTGAACCTGAAGGCCCTGGCCTTCCGCCTGGACCGCGACCCGAACCGCAAGGAGATCCCCGTGATCTGCGACGAGCAGCTCGTCGTCGAGTACTACGCCCGCTGACCCGGACGTAGCTCACCCTGCTGCAGCCCGTCGCCTCCCCGCCCTTCCTGGCGGGGCAGGCGGCGGGTTCGCTGGTTTCCGGGGCCGTCGCCGAGCGCGCGCGTGACCGCCGCGTCCAGGCCGAGCCTCGCGCCCGCCCGCACGCACTCCTCGTACCGCGCGTCGCCGAGCTTCTCGCGCGCCTGCCGCTCGCACATCAGGTGCGGCCCGCCGAAGTGCACCGAGCCGAACAGCGGCAGTCCCACCGAGGGCCAGATGCTCGCCGCGGCGCCCTGGAGCACCGCCGCCTCCGCCGGATCGCCCTCCGCCGCGGTGAAGAGCGCGAGCAACTCGATGGAGAGGACCGTCCCGAGCAGATCGTGGAAGCGGTGGTCGAGGCGGAGCGACTCGGCGAGCAGCTCCCGCGCCGTCCCCGCCTCGCCGCGGGTCCACGCCGCGAACCCCAGCACATAGAGGGCGTACGCGAGGGTCCAGCGCTCGCCGTGGTCGTCGCAGACCCGGCGCACCTCCTCGCAGAGCTCCACCGCCACCGCGAGCTCGCCCCGGAAGGCCAGCGCCATGGCGAGCTCGGTCTGCCCCATGAGGACGTTGCTGTTGAGCTCGCCGATCTCCCGGTACTGCTCGAGCGCCGAGCGCAGCAGCGTCTCCGCGCGCGGCAGGTCGTCCGTGACCAGGGCCAGACAGCCGATGCGGTGCTCCGCGTACGCCGCCGCGAGCGCGCTGCCCGTGCGCTCCGCCCCGTCACGGCACTCGTGCAGCGCGGCCAGCGCGGCGACCGTGTCGCCCTGCAGCACCGCCACGTAGCCGAGCACCCACAGCGCCTTGAGCCGGGAGTCGTCGTGCCCGCCGTCGAGTTCGAGGGCCCGGTCGAGCCAGTGCCTGCCCTCCGCGAGACGGCCGCAGCCCGCCCAGTAGAACCAGAGCGTGCCGGCGAGGTACTGCCCCAGATGGGCCTGGTCGCCCTCGGTCAGACAGAACTCCAACGCGGCGCGCAGATTGGGCAGTTCGAGGTCGACGAGGGCGGCGACCTCCGGCTGGCGCGGCGAGAACCAGTCCAGCTCGCACCAGGTGGCGAGCCCCATGTACCAGTCGCGGTGCCTGCGCCGCATCCGGCCGCTCTCGCCCGCCGCCTCCAGCCAGTCGGCGCCATAGGCCCTGACCGTGTCGAGCATGCGGTAGCGCACGCCCGACGGGCCGTCCTCACGGTTCACGACGGACTGGGCGAGCAACTCGTTCAGTACGTCGAGCACGTCGTCGGCGGGCAGTCCGTCCCCGGCGCAGATGTACTCGGCGGCCTCCAGGTCGAACTGCCCGGCGAACACCGACAGGCGCGACCACAGCAGCCGCTCCCGCGGCGCGCACAGCTCGTGGCTCCAGCCGATGGCCGTGCGCAGCGTCTGGTGCCGCGGCAGCGCGTCGCGGCGGACGCCCGTGAGCAGCCGGAACCGGTCGTCGAGCCGGGCGAGCAGCTGCGCGGGCGAGAGCGCCCGCAGCCGTCCCGCGGCCAGCTCCACCGCGAGCGGGATCCCGTCGAGACGGCGGCACAGCTCCATGACGTCCGTGCGGTTGCCGTCGTCGACGGCGAAGCCCGGCAGGCCCGCCACCGCCCGGTCGGTGAAGAGCGCCGCCGCGTCCGGGCCAGGCATCGGCGCGAGCGGGAAGAGCCGCTCACCCTCGATCTCCAGCGGCCTGCGTCCCGCCGCGAGCACCCGGAGGCCGGGGGAGTGCCGCAGCAGATCGCGGACAAGGGAGGCGCAGGCGTCGACGAGGAGCTCGAAGCCGTCGACGACCAGGAGCAGTTCCCGCTCCGCGAGGTGCCCGAGCAGCACCTGGCGCGGCGGCCGCTTCGTATGGTCCGTCAGGCCCAGGGCGTCGGCGAGCGCGTGCTCCAGCAGGTCGGCGTCCCGCAGCGCCGTCAGATCCACGAGCCAGGCGCCGTCGCGCAGTCTGCTGCGTGCCGCGGCGCGCACGGCGAGCCGCGACTTACCGACCCCGCCGACCCCCGTCACCGTGACCAGTCGCCCCGCCTCCAAAGCCGTGGCGAGCTCGGCGAGTTCGGTGTCCCGGCCGACGAAGGCGTTCAGTTCCAGGGGAAGGTTGCCGGACTGAGAAGGTCGCATAGGGTACGGAGCGTACTCATCCGTATGCGGTCCGTACAATCACTTCGGGCAACTCCTGGAAGCGCGCGGGGGAATGCGGTACGGAGCGGCGCCCCCGGCGCGATAGGGTCGGGGGACGACTTTTCGATGTTCAGAACGAAGTTCAGGGACGAGATCCAGGGAGCGGTGCCAAGTGTCCGGTGGAGAGGTTGCCGGGATTCTGGTGGCTGTCTTCTGGGCGATCCTGGTCTCCTTCCTCGCGGTGGCACTGGCGAGGCTGGCCCAGACGCTCAGGGCGACCACCAAACTCGTCGCGGACGTGACCGAGCAGGCGGTCCCCCTCCTGGCCGACGCCTCCACCGCGGTGCGCACCGCGCAGACGCAGATCGACCGGGTCGACGCCATCGCCTCCGACGTCCAGGAGGTCACGTCGAACGCGTCGGCGCTGTCCACGACGGTCGCCTCGACGTTCGGCGGCCCACTGGTCAAGGTCGCCGCGTTCGGGTACGGGGTGCGCAGGGCCATCGGCCGCAAGACCGCCCCCGAAACAAAGGACATGCCCGCCAAGCCGTCCCGTCGTACGGTGATCGTGGGTCGCACCGTCCCGTCCGCGCGGCGGACCAAGCGGGCCAACCGGACCAAGAGGGACTGACGCAGCGATGTTCCGCCGTACGTTCTGGTTCACCGCGGGCGCAGCCGCCGGCGTATGGGCCACCACCAAGGTCAACCGCAAGCTCAAGCAGCTGACCCCCGAGAGCCTCGCCGCGCAGGCCGCGAACAAGGCGATCGAGACGGGTCACCGCCTGAAGGACTTCGCCCTCGACATCCGTGACGGAATGCACGAGCGCGAAGCCGAACTGGGCGAGGCGCTGGGCCTGCAGAACGACCCCGACGCCGAGCTGGCCCCGCCGCGCCGCTTCGCGGTCATCGAGAGCCACAGCAGCTACAAGAACGACATGAAGACGCAGTACAACCGGAATGAGGACCACTGATGGAGTCGGCTGAAATCCGCCGCCGCTGGCTGAGCTTCTTCGAGGAGCGCGGGCACACCGTCGTCCCTTCGGCGTCGCTCATCGCGGACGACCCGACTCTGCTGCTCGTCCCCGCCGGCATGGTGCCGTTCAAGCCCTACTTCCTGGGTGAGGTCAAGCCGCCCGCACCGCGCGTCACCAGCGTGCAGAAGTGCGTGCGCACGCCCGACATCGAAGAGGTCGGCAAGACCACGCGCCACGGCACGTTCTTCCAGATGTGCGGCAACTTCTCCTTCGGCGACTACTTCAAGGAAGGCGCCATCACGCTCTCCTGGGAGCTGCTGACCAGCCCGGTCGACAAGGGCGGCTTCGGCCTCGACCCCGAGCGCCTGTGGATCACCGTCTACCTCGACGACGACGAGGCCGAGCAGATCTGGCGCGAGAAGGTCGGCGTCCCCGCCGAGCGCATCCAGCGCCTGGGCAAGAAGGACAACTTCTGGTCCATGGGCGTGCCCGGACCCTGCGGCCCGTGCTCCGAGATCAACTACGACCGCGGCCCCGAGTTCGGCGAAGAGGGCGGCCCCGCCGTCAACGACGAGCGCTACGTGGAGATCTGGAACCTGGTCTTCATGCAGTTCGAGCGCGGCGCGGGCGACGGCAAGGAGGACTTCCCGATCCTCGGTGAGCTGCCGTCGAAGAACATCGACACGGGCCTCGGCCTGGAGCGCCTCGCGATGATCCTGCAGGGCGTGCAGAACATGTACGAGACGGACACCCTCCGTGTCGTCATGGACAAGGCGACCGAGCTGACCGGCGTGCGGTACGGCGCGGAGCACGGCTCGGACGTCTCCCTGCGCGTCGTCGCCGACCACATCCGTACGTCGACGATGCTCATCGGCGACGGCGTCACCCCCGGCAACGAGGGCCGTGGGTACGTGCTGCGCCGCATCATGCGCCGCGCCATCCGCAACATGCGCCTGCTCGGTGCCACGGGCCCGGTCGTCAAGGCCCTCGTCGACGTCGTCATCGACACGATGGGCCAGCAGTACCCGGAGCTCGTCACCGACCGCAAGCGCATCGAGACCGTCGCCCTCGCCGAAGAGGCCGCCTTCCTCAAGGCCCTCAAGGGCGGCACGAACATCCTCGACACCGCCGTCACCGAGACCAAGGCCGCCGGCGGCAAGGTCCTCTCCGGCGACAAGGCGTTCCTGCTGCACGACACGTGGGGCTTCCCCATCGACCTCACCCTGGAGATGGCCGCCGAGCAGGGCCTCTCCGTGGACGAGGACGGCTTCCGCCGCCTGATGAAGGAGCAGCGGGACCGCGCCAAGGCCGACGCCAAGGCCAAGAAGACCGGCCACGCCGACCTGCACGCCTACCGTGAGATCGCCGACGCCGCCGGCGCCACCGACTTCACGGGCTACTCCCTCACGGAGAACGAGGCCCAGATCGTCGGCCTGCTGGTCAACGGCGTCTCCTCGCCCGCGGCCACCGAGGGCGACGAGGTCGAGATCGTCCTCGACCGCACCCCGTTCTACGCCGAGGGCGGCGGTCAGATCGGTGACACCGGCCGCATCCGCATGGACAGCGGCGCCGTCGTCGAGATCCGCGACGTGCAGAAGCCGGTGCCCGGCGTCCACGTCCACAAGGGTGTCGTCCAGGTCGGCGAGATCACCGTCGGCGCCCCGGTCTGGGCCTCGATCGACTCGCACCGCCGCCGTGCCATCGCCCGCGCCCACTCCGCCACGCACCTGACGCACCAGGCGCTGCGCGACGCGCTCGGCCCGACGGCCGCCCAGGCCGGTTCCGAGAACCAGCCCGGCCGCTTCCGCTTCGACTTCGGTTCGCCGTCCGCCGTGCCCACGGCCGTGATGACGGACGTCGAGCAGAAGATCAACTCGGTGCTCTCCAGGGAACTGGACGTGCAGGCCGAGGTCATGTCGATCGACGACGCCAAGAAGCAGGGCGCCATCGCCGAGTTCGGCGAGAAGTACGGCGAGCGCGTGCGCGTCGTCACCATCGGCGACTTCTCCAAGGAGCTCTGCGGCGGCACGCACGTGCACAACACCGCCCAGCTGGGCCTGGTGAAGCTGCTCGGCGAGTCCTCCATCGGCTCCGGCGTGCGTCGCATCGAGGCGCTGGTCGGCGTGGACGCGTACAACTTCCTCGCCAAGGAGCACACGGTCGTCGCCCAGCTCCAGGAGCTGGTCAAGGGCCGTCCCGAGGAGCTTCCCGAGAAGATCTCCGGCATGCTCGCCAAGCTGAAGGACGCCGAGAAGGAGATCGAGAAGTTCCGCGCGGAGAAGGTCCTCCAGGCCGCCGCCGGTCTCGTCGAGTCCGCCAAGGACGTACGCGGTGTCGCCCTCGTCACCGGCCAGGTGCCGGACGGCACGGGCGCCGACGACCTGCGCAAGCTGGTCCTCGACGTGCGCGGCCGCATCCAGGGCGACCGCCCGGCCGTCGTGGCCCTCTTCACCACGGCCAACGGCCGCCCGCTGACGGTCATCGCCACCAACGAGGCGGCCCGTGAGCGCGGCCTCAAGGCCGGTGACCTGGTCCGCACGGCTGCCAAGACCCTCGGTGGCGGTGGCGGCGGCAAGCCGGACGTCGCCCAGGGTGGCGGCCAGAACGCGGCCGCGGTGCCCGAGGCCATCGCCGCCGTCGAGCGCCTCGTCGCCGAGACGGCCTGATGACCGAGCCTGCACAGGGCATGCGCCGAGGCCGGCGGCTCGCCATCGACGTCGGTGACGCCCGGATCGGGGTCGCCTCGTGCGACCCCGACGGGATCCTCGCCACGCCGGTCGAGACGGTGCCGGGACGTGACGTCCCGGCGGCGCGGCGCCGGCTGAAGCAGCTGGCCGACGAGTACGAACCGATCGAGATCGTCGTCGGCCTCCCTCGCTCCCTCAACGGGGGCGAGGGCCCGGCGGCCGCCAAGATCCGCGCCTTCACCCAGGAGCTCGCCCGCATGGTCGCCCCCATTTCGGTGAGGCTCGTGGACGAGAGGATGACCACAGTGACGGCCAGTCAGGGTCTGCGCGCCTCCGGTGTGAAGTCCAAAAAGGGCAGGTCTGTCATCGATCAGGCGGCGGCCGTGATCATCCTTCAGCAGGCCCTGGAGTCCGAACGGGCGTCAGGTAAAGCTCCCGGCGAGGGCGTCGAAGTGGTCATCTGATCGCGATACGGTAACGTTCCGCGCGATGCGGCGGTGTTCGAACAGCTGCCGCACAGCA